>NZ_QBTZ01000001.1:2896428-3232857 GCF_003058055.1 Acidovorax sp. 107
ACCCTGCACCTGCAGCAGGGGCTTGGGGGTGGTGTCGGTCAGCGGGCGCATGCGTTCGCCCCGGCCGGCGGCCAGCAGCAATGCGGGCACCTGGTGGTGAACAGGACTCATGCCGCCACCCCGCTCACCACACCCCGCTGCAGCGCATGGCGATCCACGGCCGTGGGCTGGAACAAGGCCAGCAGCGTGTCCATCAGCGCATGTGCCTTGGCCGAATGGTCGGCGCCGAAGTTACACACATACACATCCAGCGTCACCGCGCGCTGCTCGGGCCAGGTGTGTACACACAGGTGCGACTCTGCTAGTAAAACAGTAGCGGTCACCCCACCAGGGCCGTGCACCGTGGCCGGAAACTCATGAAACAACTGCCCCACGGCCTGCAGTCCGGCGGCGCGCACCGCATCGGTACAGGCCCGGCCCAGGGCGGTGGCGTCCAGCAGCCAGGCACTGGCGCAGCGGCAGCCCTGGAGATCGGCGGTGAGGTGCAGTCCTTGCATGGCCCGCACTGTAGTGCATTGCCGCCCTGCGCCCAGCGTGCGGCTGGCCGATTCAGGCGGGTGAAAGCCGCGCCGGTAAAATGCCGGGTTTCCCCTGAACCTCCCACCCTGAACCACTCCCCCATGGCCAACACCCAGCAATCCCAACAGATGGCAAATGCGATCCGCGCATTGGCCATGGACGCCGTTCAACAAGCCAACTCCGGCCACCCCGGTGCCCCCATGGGCATGGCCGACATGGCCGTGGGCCTGTGGGCTCGCCACCTCAAGCACAACCCCACCAACCCCCAGTGGTTTGACCGCGACCGTTTTGTGCTGAGCAACGGCCACGGTTCGATGCTGATTTATTCGCTGCTGCACCTCACGGGCTACGACCTGCCCATGAGCGAGCTCAAGAACTTCCGCCAGCTGCACAGCAAGACCGCCGGCCACCCCGAAGTGGGCATCACCCCCGGCGTGGAAACCACCACCGGCCCGCTGGGCCAGGGCATCACCAACGCCGTGGGCTTTGCGCTGGCCGAGAAGCTGCTGGCCGCCGAGTTCAACCGCGAAGCCCATGCGGTGGTGGACCACAACACCTACGTGTTCCTGGGCGACGGCTGCCTGATGGAAGGCATCAGCCAGGAAGCGATTTCGCTGGCAGGCGCCTGGAAGCTGAACAAGCTGATCGCCCTGTACGACGACAACGGCATCTCCATCGACGGCCAGGTGACACCCTGGTTTGCCGACAACACGGCCTTGCGTTTTGTGTCCGCCGGCTGGAACGTGATCGGCCCCATCGACGGCCACGATGCCGACAAGGTGGCGGACGCGATTGCGGAAGCCAAGAAGCAGACCGAGCGCCCCACGCTCGTCATCTGCAAGACGCACATCGGCAAGGGCAGCCCCAACCGCGCCAACACCTCCAAGGCCCACGGCGAGCCCCTGGGAGCCGAAGAAATCAAGCTCACGCGCGAAGCCCTGGGCTGGACGGCGGAGCCCTTCGCCATCCCCGAAGACGTGTACGCCGGTTGGGACGCCAAGGCAGCAGGCGCTGCCGCCGAAGCCACCTGGAACAAACGTTTTGCCGCCTACACCGCAGCCTTCCCCGAACTGGCTGCCGAGCTGACCCGCCGCATGAACGGCGACCTGCCCGCCAACTTTGCGCAAGTGGCCGTGGACACCGTGGTCGCCGCCCACACCAAGGGCGAGACCGTGGCCAGCCGCAAGGCCAGCCAGCTGGCGCTGGAAGCCTTCACCGCCGCCCTGCCCGAGCTGCTGGGCGGCAGCGCCGACCTGACGGGCTCCAACCTCACCAACACCAAGAGCACGCCCAACCTGCGCTTCGACATGCAGGGCAACGTGGTCAAGACCGAAGTGGCCGAAGGCCAGAAGATCGGTGGCCGCCACATCAACTACGGTGTGCGCGAGTTCGGCATGGCCGCCATCATGAACGGCGTGGCGCTGCACGGCGGCTTCATCCCCTACGGCGGCACCTTCCTGACCTTCAGCGACTACAGCCGCAACGCCATTCGCATGGCCGCGCTGATGAAGCAGCGCGTGATCCACGTGTTCACGCACGACTCGATCGGCCTGGGCGAAGACGGCCCCACGCACCAATCCATCGAGCACGTGGCCAGCCTGCGCCTGATCCCGAACCTCGATGTCTGGCGCCCGGGTGACACGGCAGAAACCGCAGTGGCCTGGAGCGTGGCCCTGTCCAACCGCAACAAGCCCACCGTGCTGGCCCTGTCGCGCCAGAACCTGCCCTACGCGCCCAAGCGCGACCTGGGCGACATCAGCCGCGGTGCCTATGTGCTGTCCGAGCCCGCCGATGTGGGCATCAAGAAGAAGCCCCAGGCCGTGATCATCGCCACCGGCTCTGAAGTGCAGCTGGCCTTGAAGGCCCAGCGCCTGCTGGCCGACAAGAAGATCGCCGTGCGTGTGGTCTCCATGCCCAGCACCACCACCTTCGACCGCGAAGACGCCAAGTACAAGAGCAGCGTGCTGCCCGCTGGCGTACCCCGCGTAGCGGTGGAAATGGGTGTGACCGACGGCTGGTGGAAGTACGGCTGCGCCGCCGTGGTGGGCATCGACACCTACGGCGAATCGGCCCCGGCCCCCGTGCTGTTCAAGCATTTCGGCTTCACCGAAGAGAACGTGGCCGACGCGGTGCTGGTGGCCATTGGCGCCGCGCGCCTCAAACCCGCCAAAAAGGCCCGGTAAGACTCCCTTTGCCCGCTGCGCACCGCTGCCAGCGGGCGCGCGGCGGCAAATTCCTGATTTCGATTTTGCAACCTTGGAGAGACACCCTATGACGATCAAGATTGGTATCAACGGCTTCGGCCGCATCGGCCGCAACGTGCTGCGCTCGGCCATCCAGAACTTCAGCGACATCGAAGTCGTGGGCATCAACGACCTGCTGGAGCCCGACTACCTGGCGTACATGCTGCAGTACGACTCGGTGCACGGCCGCTTTGACGGCACCGTGGCCGTGGAAGGCAACACCCTGATCGTCAACGGCAAGAAGATTCGCCTGACGCAAGAGCGCGACCCAGCCAACCTGAAGTGGAACGAAGTCGGCGCCGACGTGGTGATCGAATCCACCGGCCTGTTCCTGGACAAGGTCTCTGCGCAGAAGCACATCGATGCGGGCGCCAAGAAGGTGCTGCTGTCGGCTCCCTCGAAGGACGACACCCCCATGTTCGTGTTCGGCGTGAACCACACCACCTACGCAGGCCAGGCCATCATCTCCAACGCCTCGTGCACCACCAACTGCCTGGCCCCCGTGGCCATGGTGCTGAACAACAAGTGGGGCATCAAGCGCGGCCTGATGACCACCGTGCACGCTGCCACCGCCACACAAAAGACCGTGGACGGCCCTTCGAACAAGGACTGGCGCGGCGGCCGCGGCATTCTGGAAAACATCATCCCTTCGAGCACTGGCGCTGCCAAGGCCGTGGGTGTGGTGATCCCGGCGCTGAACAAGAAACTGACCGGCATGTCCTTCCGCGTGCCGACCTCCGACGTGTCGGTGGTGGACCTGACGGTGGAGCTGGATAAGGCTGCCACCTACGAAGAAATCAAGGCCGAGATGAAGGCGCAGTCCGAAGGCGCCCTGAAGGGCGTGCTGGGCTACACCGAAGACAAGGTGGTGGCCACCGACTTCCGTGGCGACACCCGCACTTCGATCTTTGACGCGGACGCCGGCATCGCGCTGGACGGCACCTTCGTGAAGGTCGTTAGCTGGTACGACAACGAATGGGGCTACTCGAACAAGTGCCTGGAAATGGTGCGCGTGGTCGCCAAGTAAGCTTTCTTTGAGAAGTTGAAAAAGCGCTAGAAGCAACTACCCTGTTCAAGCCGGTCGCCTGCAAAGGCCACCGGCTTTTTTTCCGCCTGCGCGGTACTGGCCCACGGAATCAGGTCGCCGCCACGGCAGGTGCCTGCGGCGGCGTGCTGGCAATGTGCACCGTGCGGGTGGGGAATGCAAACTCCACCCCCATGGCCTTGAACTCACGCAGCAGTCCCAGGTTGATGGACTGCTGCAGGTCCATGTACAGGTTGTAGGCCGGGTCTTCGACGATGTAGACCACTTCGTAGTCCAGCGAGTTGGTGCCCAGTGCCTTGAAATGTGCACGGTCAAAGCGCAGCTCTGGGTGCGCCTCGATGAGCTTGCGCACGACGCCTGGAATCGCCTCGGCCTGCTCGGGGGTGGTGCCATAAGCCACGCCAAAGGTGAACACGATGCGCCGCCGCTCCAGCATGCGGAAGTTGCTGATGGTCTGCTTGAGCAGGTCAGTGTTGGACATCACGATCTGCTCGCCCTGCAAGCTGCGGATGCGCGTGGTCTTGAGGCCGATCACCTGCACCGTGCCCGACACGTTGCCCACCACGATGAAGTCGCCTACCTCAAAAGGCTTGTCCACCGCAATCGCCAGCGAGGCGAACAAGTCGCCCAGGATGTTCTGCACCGCCAGCGCCACGGCAATACCACCCACCCCCAGGCTAGCGATGAAGGCCGTGATATTCACCCCCACGTTGGACAAGATGGCCAGCAGCACCACGCTCCACAGCAGCGTGCGCAGCCCCCACGACATCAGCGTGGCCGAAGCGCTGACCTGCGTCATGCCGCTGGACGAGTGCCGCTCCACATAGCGGCGCACGCCGATGCCGATCGCGCGCATGCCCCACAGCCCCATCTGCAGCGCCACGGCCACAAACCACAGCTGGCTCAGGCGGCTCTCCCAACGGCCCGGCAGGTCCAGCAGACTGGCGCCCACCAGCAGCGCCACCACCAGCATCAGCGTGCGGCTCGTGCCTTCCAGCACGTCCACCAGGGTCAGTGCCATGCCGCTGTGTGACTGCGTGGCCCACCCTTTGGCGCGACGGGTCAGCAAGTGCAGCACCACAAGGATGGCGGCGTAGGTAGCGACAGCCGCTGCCAGGGCCACACACAGGCTCCATAGCGGCACACCCGCAAAAGTGGTCTCCTGGACCCAGATGAAAAACGTGGATGGCGGCATGCAGTAACTCTCCTCTTCGTTGTGCAAGGGGGATAGGTGGAAGGCGGGCGTACGGCGTGCGCAAACAGCCCGCGCACAGGCATCGGCAGCAGACGGCGCAGCCTGGGGACAACGCGGTGTGCGTGTGTTGCCCTTGATCGAGGCCCATGCAAAGCGAGAGTTCCCCGACGCGCCTTCACATCCGTCGCACTCACAGTGTCAGCGCCCGGCGTGCAAATGTTCGTAAGACATGCCCGACAGCGATACAGAGGCAGGACCTACGCCCGCTCGCTGAGCGGGCCCCAACAATGCATCAACACCAGAACCCCCTGGTTGCCCACCCCACACACGGGTGCGGCGTCTCCAACAACCTCCAGAGGAGTCCCACACACCATGCATTCATCTGCACTGATCCGCACTGCCACAGCGGCAATCGCACTGGGCGCACTGGCCGCCTGCTCGTCCACCCCCGCCCCCACCGAACAGATGGCGGTCACCCGCACCACCGTGAACCGCGTAGCGGCGGCACCGGCGGTGGCCACCAGCGCCCCCGTACAACTGCAGCAGGCCCGCGAGAAGCTCATCCAGGCCGAGAAGGCCATGGCAGAAAAGGACTATGTGGCCGCGCGCCGCCTGGCCTCAGAGGCAGAGGTCGACGCTCGCGTGGCCGAGACGCGCGCCGACGCCGCGGGCAATGCCGCCACCCTGGCCCAGGTGCAGGACAGCATCCGCGCACTGCAAGACGAAATCAACCGCCGTTCGCCCCGCTAGTCCAGCGCCCTGCGCGGTGCCCAGTGCGCCCCGCCTGGCGGCTACGCCTCTCGCCCACCGGCGCCAAGGCCCCAGATGGCCCCGCGATTGAATTCACTCCAATACCCAAGGAACATCCAACCATGCCACGCTTTTTTCACCGCACCACCGCCCTGTGCACCAGTCTGATTGCCGTGGGCCTGCTGGCCGCCTGCGCTAGTACCACCCCGTCGCCCGCCCTCGAAGAAGCCCGCACTGCCGTGAGCACTGCGGCAGGCGACCCGGCCGTCAACCAGTACGCCCAACTCGAACTCAAGCAGGCCACCGATGCCCTGGCCCAGGCCGACAGCGTGTGGGCCGATGACAAGGACACCTCCGAGACCAACCACCTGGCGTACATCGCCCGCCAGCGCGCCGAGATTGCCACCAACACGGCCCGCGCACGCCAGCTCGATGCCAATATCAAGCAGGCCGGCAGCGAAGCCGATCGCATCCGCCTGCAGGCCCGCACCCAGGAGGCCGATGCCGCCCGCCTGCGCGCACAACAGGCCCAGCAGCAGGCCATGAGCGCCGAGCAGCGCGCCGCACAACAGCAGGCACAAGCCACCGCCGCCATGGCCCAGGCCAACGCCGCGCAAGACCGTGTGCGCGCACTCGAAGCCCAGCTGCGCGACATGGAAGCCCAGCAAACCGAACGCGGCCTGCTGGTGACCTTGGGCGATGTGCTGTTTGCCTTCAACAAGGCCGAGCTGTCAGCGCAAGCGGCCCCACGTTTGGACAAGCTGGCCAACTTCCTCAAGCAGTTCCCGGACCGCAAGCTGCTGATCGAGGGCTACACCGACAGCGTGGGTGGCGACAGCTACAACCAGGACCTGTCAGACCGCCGCGCGCAGGCCGTGCGCGATGCACTGGTGCAGCGCGGCGTGGACAGCAGCCGCATCACCGCACGCGGCTATGGCAAGGCCCACCCGGTGGCCGACAACGCATCACCCGAAGGTCGCGCCATGAACCGCCGCGTGGAGATCGTGATTGCGGATGACAAGGGGAACTTGCGCGGGCGTTGATGCCTCGCACACGCCCTCTCAGGCCGCAGTGAAGCTGCGGTGCTGAGGCCCCACTAGACCGCGCCGCTCACGCTGCGCGGTCTGCAAACGTCTCGGTATCCACTTCGCTCGCAGCTTGCGCGTTGTAGCGGTTGCCCACCACCGTGCGCTCGTTGATCAGCGCATCCAGCCGCGCCATGGTGGCGGCATCCAGCCGCACATTGGCAGCCCCCAGGTCGTCCTGCAAATGCGCCACGCTGGTGGTGCCCGGGATGGGGATGATGTGCTCGGCCTTGTGCAGCAGCCATGCCAGCGCCAGTTGGGCGGGCGTGCAGCCCACATCGCGCGCAATGGCCTGGTAGCCGTCGAGCAGCGCCAGGTTGGCCGCATAAGCGTCGGGCGCAAAACGGGGCATGGCGCGGCGGATGTCCTTGGCGTCGAGCGTGCTCACATCGCGCAGCTCGCCACAGAGAAAGCCCCGCGCCACGGGGCTGAACGCCACAAAGGCGGCACCCAGTTCGTGGCAGGCGTCCAGCACGGCGATCTCGGGGTTGCGCGTCCACAGCGAATACTCGGTCTGCACCGCCGCAATCGGGTGCACCGCGTGGGCCTTGCGCAAGGTGGCGGCCGACACCTCCGACAGGCCGATGCTGCGGATCTTGCCCGCGCGCACCAGATCGGCCAGTGCGCCCACGCTGTCTTCGATGGGCACCTTCTTGTCCCAGCGGTGCAGGTAATACAGGTCAATCACATCGGTCTGCAGGCGGCGCAGGCTGTCTTCGCAGGTCTGGCGCAGCGTGGCGGGGCGGCCATCGATCACGCGCACCAGCTTGCCGTCGCCGTTCACATCAACACCCTGCATGCCACATTTGCTGGCCAGGGTGAAACGGCTGCGTTGCTGCTTGAGCACACGGCCCACCAGGGTTTCGTTGGCGCCAAAGCCATAGAGCGTGGCGGTGTCGAACAACGTCACGCCCGCATCCAGCGCGGCCAGCAGCACGCGCTCGCCCTGCTCGGCAGACACCGGTGCGCCATAGGCGTGCGAGAGGTTCATGCAGCCCAGGCCAATAGCCGAGACGGAGAAAGGTCCCAAGGTTCTTTGTTGCATGCCGCGAGCTTACGGCAAGCGCGGCAACCGACCGGGTGGCTCGGGCTTGGGTGGAGGCGTGGAGCCTAGGCAGCCAGTGGCCGCTTCGCCCACAACTCGATCCGCTCACCCGCTGCGCAGGCGGCCACCAACTGCGCAAACCGCGCCTCCCGGGTCGCATCGCGTTTGGCGGAGGTCACCCAGTGCAGCATCACCTTGCGGTAGCTGGGCGGTGTGGATTCCTGAAAGTACCGCCACGCGGCTTTGTTGCGCTGGAACGCACGCTGCAGCGCCACCGGCAGCTCGGCCACTCCCGCCTGTTCGTGCGAGTAGATGGCCGACTTGTCGGCCTTGCGGTGCGCAAAGGCGGCCAGCCCCGCAGGCGTCATGCGGCCCGCCGCCTGCAACTGCTCCACCTTCGCGATGTTGACCGCACTCCAGATCGACGACGGCTTGCGCGGCGTGAAACGGATCGAGTACGTGTGCTCGTCAATACGCCGCCGAATGCCATCGATCCAGCCAAAGCACAGGGCTTCGTCCACCGACTCCGACCAGCCCATGCTGGGGCGGCCCGAGCCCACTTTGTGAAAACCCACCAGCAACTCAGGCGCGCTGGCCGCATGGCGCTCCAGCCACTGGCGAAACGCCTGCGGCGTGGCGAAGAAGGTGGGGGTGGTCTGGGAGGCCATGGTGTTGCGAACGTCCTTCCTGCGTGCTGCCGGGCGGGCTGGCTATTGCTGCTGTGCCGGTGGGTCGGCTAGGCCACCAAGACGTCTTGCGCAAGCTCGGCGCAGGGCCCCAGGGGCAACACGCACAGTGTCACGCTGTCGAGCGTGAGCACCAAGCCCAGTTGCCCGCCCACCTGCACCACCCCACCCACCGTGGCCGGTGCGCGCGAGGCACGCGATGGCACGGATTGCACGGAGCGCTGCATCGCCATCGCACTCACGGGCGGCTGGCGCAGCAGGGCCCACAGGGCCTGCGGGTCCCGAAATTGCAGCGACTGCAGATAAAGACGCAGCACCGCAGGGTCGCCGTCACTGGGTTCATCGCGCCCATCACCGTGGCGGGCCTGCGTTTGGGACTGCGCTTCGGCCTGCCGCAGGCGCTGCAATGCGCGGCGCAATTGCTGGCGGCTGGCCGTTTCCGTCCGGCCGGTGGCCTGCGCCAGCTCGGCATGGCTGGCATCGAACACCGCATGCAGCAGCACTGCGGCGCCCTCCATAGGCGTCACGCACGCCGCCAGCCGCCGCAATGCGAGCGTGGCTTGCTGCGCCAGCGCGGCATCGGCCTCTGCCGAGGGCGCGACCGAACCGGCAACATCGCCAAGCGCAATCTGCGTGGCTTCGGTCAGCCATTGGGCCATCCACTGGCGCCGCCGCAGGCGGTCGATGGCCAGGTTGCGCACCACCGTCAACAGCCACGCCTGGGCCGCATTGAGCGCCGGGGCCTGGGCCTCCAGCGCACGCACGTAGGCGTCTTGCACGGCGTCCTCGGCCTCGGCCGGACCCAGCAGGCGCGTGGCGGCGCGCAGCAGGGTGCTGCGGCTGGCGTTCACCAGCGCCATCAGATGTTCATCGTTCTGCATCGGGGCATGGTGCCACAGGCTGCGGCAAGCCGCACATCGCCAGACCATGGCTCGCATAGGTTGGCGGCGCTCAGTTCAAGAGCCCGCTTTGCGAGCGGACCGTCAACTTTCCCTGCGCCTTGCCGATATCCAGGGATGCAAGTTGGCAGCACCACCTCCTCCCCCGTCAAACCTTCTTCCTCCAGCGGCAGCAGCGACATCGCCAAGCTGCAAAAGCAGCTGCGTGAACTGACGGAGGAACTCAAGGGCGTGGTCAGTTCCGACATGGACGCCAAGGCCAAACAAGAGAAGGCCAAGCTGCTGCAGGCGCAGATCCAGATGGTGCAAGCCCAGATTACGGCGATACAGCGCGCGCAACAGCAAGAGCAGCAACTGTCCCAGGTGGCGAAGGCCGAAGAGGCGGCGGCCAATGCCGCGCAGCAAAAGAAGACCCAGGCGGCAAAGACTTCATCTTCTGGCCTGGGCAATAACGTCGATACCTACGCCTGAGCAGTAGGGCTTGGGGAGAAGGCTGCCAACCTGCAGCACACCGCCCCCGGCATGCGTCCGGCGCCCCATGGGCCTGCGGCGTCCGCGACAAGCTCCACCCGCCATTGCATGGACAATCTCGGCATGTCTGGCGCACCTACTACTTCACACCCTTCTTCCGCCCACCCCGTACTGATCGCCGGGGGTGGCATTGGTGGCATGGCCACCGCCCTCACCCTGCACCAGATCGGCGTGCCCTGCATCGTCTTTGAGACGGTGCCGGAACTGCAGCCGCTGGGCGTGGGCATCAACCTGCAGCCCAACGCCGTGCGCGAGCTGCACGACCTGGGGTTTGGCAACGACGTGCTGGACACCATTGGCCTGCAGGCGCGCGAATGGGCGCTGGTGGGCCGCAACGGGAACGAGGTGTATGCCGAGCCGCGCGGCCTGGAGGCGGGCTACCACTGGCCGCAGTATTCGGTGCACCGGGGTCAGCTGCAGATGATGCTGTACCACGCCGTCAAAGCCCGCCTGGGCGACAACGCCGTGCAGCTGGGGCAACGTGTAGTGGGCTACCGGCAGGATGCGAATGGCGTCACCGCCATCGTCGAGACACGCGACGGCGAGAAGCGTGAAGTAGCGGGCTCGCTGCTGATTGCGGCCGACGGCCTGCACTCGGCCGTGCGGGCGCAGATGCACCCCACGCAGCCCCCCATCCAGTGGGGTGGCGCCATCATGTGGCGGGGCACCACGCCGGGGGTGCCGGTGCGCACGGGTGCTTCGTTTGTGGGCGTGGGCTCGCTGCGACACCGCGTGGTGTTCTACCCCATCACGCCGCCGGACCCGGCCACAGGCCTGGCCACCATCAACTGGATTGCCGAGATCACGGTGGACAACCAGGGCGGCTGGCAGCACGGCGACTGGAACCGGCGCGTTGCGCTGGAGGAGTTCGCTCACCACTTTGACGGCTGGAACTACAGCTGGCTGGACGTGCCCGCCATGCTGCGCGGCGCCAAAGACATTTTTGAATACCCCATGATCGACCGCGACCCCGTGCCCACCTGGGTGGACGGCCGCGTGGCGCTGCTGGGCGATGCGGCGCATGTGATGTACCCCGTGGGCTCCAACGGAGCCAGCCAGGCCATCGTGGATGCGCGCGTGCTTGGCGCGCAGCTGATTGCGCACGGCGTGGGCCCGCAGGCGCTGCGCGCCTACGACGACAAGCTGTGCAAGGACATCTCGGCGCTGGTGCTGCGCAACCGGGGCTCTGGGCCCTTTGGCCTGCTGGGGCTGGTGGACGAGCGCTGCGGCGGGGTGTTCGACCACATCGACGACGTGCTGCCGCGTGAGGAGCGCAAGGGTTTCATGGCCCGGTACAAAGCGGCGGCGGGGTTTGCCATCGAGACGCTGAATGCAGCGCCGCCCACCATTGCACCGGGGCAGCGCGTGGCGGTGGGCTGAACAGTCCAAAGCAAAGCAGCACCGGGCGGACCAGTCGGTCCGCCATCCATCGCATGCCGAGCGCGCAAGCGCAGGGCCATGTCACGCCCGGCGTGTCTCGTTCGTCAAGGCAGTCCTGTCACTCTATTCAAAGACTTGGCCCCATGGACACGCCAGATACCCACACCCCACCCTCCACCCCTGGCGCCGAGCCGCGCACGTCGTACCTGGAAGAAAAGGCCTTCAAGGCGCGCACCCTGCTGGTCTTCGGCACCATCACCGACACGCTGGCCGCCGATGTGGCGCGGCGGCTGATTGCGCTGGATGCAGAGAGCGCCGAGCCCATCGACATGCTGGTGAGTTCGCCCGGCGGGCACCTGGAGTCGGGCGACACAATCCACGACCTGGTGCGCTTTATCGCTGCGCCGGTGAACATGATCGGCACCGGCTGGGTGGGCAGCGCGGCCACGCACCTGTACCTGGCGGCACCGCGCGAGCGGCGGTTCTGCCTGCCCAACACACGCTTTTTGATCCACCAGCCCAGTGGGGGCGCGGGCGGCCCGGCCAGCGACATCGCCATCCAGGCGCGCGAGATGGTGAAGGCGCGCGAGCGGATTGCAGGCACCATCGCCCGGCAGACAGGCAAACCGCTGGAGGTGGTGCTGGCCGACATCGAGCGGGACCGCTGGATGTCGGCCGAGGAGGCCGTGGACTACGGCCTGGTCTCGCGCGTCATCGAGAACAAAGCGGCACTCAAGGGATGAGGCCGTGCCGCTATTTACTATTAAATAGATAGCTATCAGCGCTTGATGGTCGGGCGGAAACGGCCTTTCTTACTTGAAATCAGCCCGCGTTGAGCTGCTGCTCCAGGTTGTGCAGCACCTGGTAGCACGGCAGCACCTGCGCCACGCTGGCGTTGGGCTCGCGGCCTTCCTTGATCGCGGCGAAGAACTCGCGGTCCTGCAGCTCGATGCCGTTCATCGACACATCGACCTGGCTCACGTCGATCTTCTCTTCCTTGCCGTTCACCAGATCGTCATAGCGGGCGATGTAGGTGGCGGTGTCGCCGATGTAGCGGAAGAAGGTGCCCAGCGGGCCGTCGTTGTTGAAGCTCAGGCTCAGCGTGCAGATCGCACCGTTGGCGGCCTGCAGCTGGATGCTCATGTCCATGGCAATGCCCAGATCCTTGTGGATGGGGCCCTGGATGGCGTTGGCTTTGACGATGGGGCTGCCGGCCTGGTAGGCGAACAGGTCCACCGTGTGGGCCGCGTGGTGCCACAGCAGGTGGTCCGTCCAGCTGCGGGCCTGGCCCAGCGCGTTCATGTTGGTGCGGCGGAAGAAGTAGGTCTGCACATCCATCTGCTGGATGTTGAACTCGCCTGCGGTGATCTTCTTGTGCACGTACTGGTGGCTGGGGTTGAAGCGGCGGGTGTGTCCGCACATGGCGACCAGGCCGGTCTGCTTTTGCAGGGCGACGACCTTCTCGCCATCGGCCAGGATGTCGCACAGCGGGATCTCGACCTGCACATGCTTGCCCGCTTCCAGGCAGGCGAGGGACTGGCTGGCGTGCATCTGCGTGGGCGTGCACAGGATCACGGCGTCCACTTCCTTGATGGCCAGGCTGTCGGCCAGGTCGGTGGTGACGTGTTTGATGCCGTACTTGTCGGCCACTTCCTGGGTCTTGGCCAGGTCGCGGCTGATGAGGGAGACGACTTCCACGCCGTCGATGTTCTTGATGCCGTCCAGGTGCTTGATGCCGAAGGCGCCTGCGCCTGCGAGTGCGACTTTGATGGTCATGGTGTGTGTCCTTTGGCGGGTTTTTTACGTGTTCTCAAGAATCAGGTGGCCCACGGCGGTGTTCGACGCGGGCACATGGTAGAAGCGGTGCGCCAGCTTCGGCGGCTTGCCTCCAGCCACATCGGCCATTGCGCCGCGCGCGATGAGCCACATCACCAGCTCGATGCCTTCGCTGCCCGCCTCGCGCACGTAGTCAATGTGCGGGATGCTGGCGGCGGCCTCGGGGTCGGCAATCAGCTTGTCGAGGAAGGCGTTGTCGAACTCCTTGTTGATGAGCCCCGCGCGCGGGCCCTGCAGCTGGTGGCTCATGCCGCCCGTGCCCCAGATGTGCACGTTCAGGTCCTCGTCGTAGCTCTCCACCGCCTTGCGGATCGCCTGGCCCAGGTTGTAGCAGCGGCGGCCGCTGGGCACGGGGTACTGCACCACGTTCACGGCAAACGGGATCACCGGGCAGGGCCATGCGCCCTTCACGGGGTCCTGCTCGCCAAACATCAGCGACAGGGGCACAGTCAAGCCGTGGTCCACGGCCATCTTGTTGACGATGGTGAGGTCAAAGTCCTGCTGGATGACCGACTGCGCAATGTGCGCGGCCAGGTCGGGGTGGCCGATGACCTTGGGCACGGGGCGCGGGCCAAAGCCCTCGTCGGCCACTTCGTAGTCGGCGGCGGTGCCGATGGCGAAGGTGGGGATCAGGTCCAGGCTGAAGGCGGTGGCGTGGTCGTTGTAGACCAGGAAGATCACATCCGGCTTGTTGTCCTTGACCCATTGCTTGCCAAACTCGTAGCCCGCGAACACGGGCTTCCAATAGTCTTCGTGGGTCTTGCCCAGGTCCATGGCCGCGCCAATGGCGGGCACATGCGATGTGAACACGGAGGCGGTGATTCTGGCCATCGTCAAATTCCTTTCTTGCCCGCGCTGCCCTGGGGCTGGCGGTGCGCCTGCGCGTCGCCGTCTTCGCCAATCACGCGGTTGCCGTTGGCCGACCGGCCACCGTTGATCATCATGTTGCGGTATTCCTCTTCGGTCATGCCGGTCATGCTGCCTGCCATCTGCTGAAAGCTCTTGCCGTCGGTGGAGCCGATCTTGGCCAGAAAGTAGATGTTGCCGCCCAGGCGAATGCACCAGTTCAGGTCGCGCGCCAGCACGGCCTGCTTCTGCTCTTCGGTCATCGCCCATTCGTCCAGGTAGGCGCGTTCATCGGCCTTGAAGCGCGCGCGGTTCTCGGCCTTCATCAGGCTCATGCAGAACTGGTTGAGCCAGTAGCCCTTGCGGCTTTGCTCGGCGTCGAAGATGGTCGTGCCGGGCACGTCCAGGTAGGGTTTGTCGAGTGGCATGGCATCAGCCTTTCTTTGTCACTTCTTCAGGCCAATACAGGCGCATGGGGTTGTCCACCAGCAGCTTCTGCTGCAGCTCAGCCGTGGGCGCGATGTGCGGTATGAAGTCCACCAGCAGGCCGTCGTCGGGCATGTGGTCCTTGAGGTTGGGGTGCGGCCAGTCGGTGCCCCACAGCACGCGATCGGGGAATTCTGCAACCACCTTGCGGGCAAAGGGCACCACGTCCTGGTACGCGTTCTGCTCACCGTTCAACGCCTTGGGGCCGGTCACGGAGAGGCGCTCGGGGCAGCTCACCTTGCTCCACACATTGGGGTGCTGGCGCATGAACTTAAGGAACAGCGCGAACTCTTCGCTGTCCACACCCTTGCTCACATCGGGGCGGCCCATGTGGTCCACCACCACGGTGGTGGGCAGGGCGGTGAAGAAGTCCCACAGCTCGGGCAGGTCCACCGCCTCGAAGTAGATGACCACATGCCAGCCCAGCTTGGCGATGCGCGCGGCAATCTCCATCAGCTCGTCCTTGGGCGTGAAGTCCACCAGGCGCTTGACGAAGTTGAAGCGCACACCGCGCACACCAGCGTCGTGCATGGCCTGCAGCTCCTGGTCGGTGACCGAGCGCTTGACGGTGGCCACGCCACGCGCCTTGCCGCCGGAGTGCACCAGCGCATCGACCATGGCGCGGTTGTCCGCACCGTGGCAGGTGGCCTGCACGACCACGTTGCGCGCAAAGCCCAGGTGGTCGCGCAGCGCAAACAGCTCGTGCTTGCTCGCGTTGCACGGGGTGTACTTGCGCTCGGGCGCGTACGGAAATTCAGCACCAGGGCCAAACACGTGGCAGTGCGCGTCCACGGCGCCCGCAGGCAGCTGGAATTGGGGCTTGGCAGGGCCGGCATACCAGTCAAGCCAGCCGGAGGTTTTGGTGAAATCACCGGAAGTCGGTTTGGACATCTTGGTTCTCGCAGGGTTCGGGTCAATCGGGTTTGATGTTGGCTTCACGCACCAGTTTTTCGTAGCGTTGGCGATCGGAACGAATCAATGCCGCAAACTGGTCGGCCCCGCCCGGCAGCACCTCGCCACCGACGGCCGCCATGCGGTCGCGCACTTCCTTGGTCTGGAGCGCCTTTTGCACTTCAGCGTGCAGCTTGGCGACGATGGGCTTGGGGGTGGCCGCCGGTGCGACCAGGCCGTACCAGACCGAGGCCTCAAAGCCCGGGAAGCCAGACTCGGCAATGGTCGGTGCGTCAGGGAACACAGCGGTGCGTTTGGCGCTCAGCACGGCCAGCACTTTCAGGCGGCCACTCTTCACGTGGGGCTGGGCCTCGAGGGCGTTCACGGCCACCAAGGGCAACTGGCCGCCGATCACGTCGGTCAGCGCCTGAGATCCGCCCCGGTAGGGGATGTGCAGCAACGAGACGCCGGCAGCGCGCTTGAAGAACTCGATCGCCATGTGGGGGGTGGACCCATTGCCGGGGCTCGCAAAGGAAATGCTGCCGGGCCCGGCCTTGGCAGCGGCAATCAGCGACTTGATGTCGCTGTAGGGTGCGTTGATATTGGCGGCAATCACCACCGGCACGCGGCCGACCAGCGCCACCGGGACCAGGTCCTTTTCCGCATCGAACGGCATCGGTTGGTAGAGCGCCATGTTGGCCGCCAGCGCGTTGGCCGCCATCAGCAGGGTGTACCCATCGGGTGGCGACTCAATGACGTATTTGACGGCAATGTTGGTGCCCGCGCCAGGCTTGTTGTCCACCACAAACGGCTGCCCCAGGCTGGCCTGCAATGCCTGCCCTACCGACCGCGCCACAGCGTCCACGGCGCCGCCCGCCGAGTAGCCGACGACGATCTTGACCGGTTTGGAAGGGAAGTCTTGCGCGCGGGCCGCCAGGGGCACCGCCCCAGCCGCCACCAGGGACGAGACAGCCAGCGTGCCCAGCAAGCGACGCGAGATCAGAGCGAATGGAGCGAGCATGGAAGTGGGCCTGTGCAATGGAAGGGATGGAGCAAACAGACGACAAGGACCAACGAGAACCTCAAGGGACGAGGCAACTGGAACCTGGGAGGCATCTGAGCGCTTCATTTTTGATAGCTGCCAGCGCTTTAAGAATAAGCACCAGAAGCCAAAAATACTTGAAAGTCTTGTCAATCGATGTACTTGAGGCCTGCCTTCTCCAGGCCGGGGCGCATGTTGTACATATCGAGGCCCAGCACGCCGCTGGCGAGCTTGGCGCGCTTTTCGCCTTCAAAGCTCTCGCGCTTTTGCGCGGCGGCCAGCGTCTCGGCCGCGCGGGCGGCGGGCACACACACCACACCATCGTCGTCGGCCACGATCACGTCGCCCGGAGTGACCAGCGCACCGGCGCACACCACGGGGATGTTGACCGAGCCCAGCGTGGCCTTGATGGTGCCCTTGCTGCTGATCGCTTTGCTCCACACGGGGAAGTTCATCTCCTGCAGCGTCTTCACGTCGCGCACACCGGCGTCGATGATGAGGGCGCGCGCGCCACGGGCCTGGAAGGATGTGGCCAGCAGGTCGCCAAAGTAGCCGTCGGTGCACTCCGAGGTGACGGCCGCCACCACGATGTCGCCGGGCTGGATCTGCTCGGCCGCCACATGCATCATCCAGTTGTCGCCGGGCTGCAGCAGCACGGTGACGGCGGTGCCGCTGACCTGCTGGCCGCTGTAGATGGGGCGCATATAGGGCTTGAGCAGGCCCACGCGGCCCATGGCCTCGTGCACGGTGGCCGAGCCGAGGGCGGCCAGGCCGTCGGCCGCTGCGCGATCAGCGCGGGTGATGTTGCGGTAGACAACGCCAAGTTCAAACATGTCAGAGCCCCTTTGCCTTCAGGCGTGAATCGAGTCGGGAGAACACGCGGCGCGTGTTGGCTTCGTAGATCTGGTGCTTGTCGTCGGCACTCAAGATGGTGGAGGCCTCGATGTAGCGCTTGGTGTCGTCGTAGTAGTTGCCGGTGGTGGGGTCGATGCCGCGCACGGCGCCGATCATCTCGCTGGCAAACAGCACGTTCTTCACCGGGATCACGGTGTTCAGCAGGTCGATGCCGGGCTGGTGGTACACGCAGGTGTCGAAGAACACGTTGTTCATCAGGTGCGTGTCCAGCAAGGGCTTCTTCATCTCTTGTGCCAGTCCACGGAACCGGCCCCAGTGGTAGGGCACTGCGCCGCCGCCGTGCGGGATCAGGAACTTGAGCGTGGGGAAGTCCTTGAACAGATCGCCCTGGATGAGCTGCATGAAAGCCGTGGTGTCGGCATTCAGGTAGTGCGCACCGGTGGTGTGGAAGCACGCATTGCAGCTGGTGCTCACGTGGATCATGGCGGGCAGGTCGTACTCCACCATCTTTTCGTAGATGGGGTACCAGTGCTTGTCGGTCAGTGGTGGGCTGGTCCAGTGGCCGCCCGAGGGGTCGGGGTTCAGGTTGATGCCCACGGCGCCGTATTCATGCACGCACTTTTCCAGTTCGGGGATGCAGGTGGCCGGGTCCACGCCGGGCGACTGCGGCAGCATGGCCACGGGCACGAAGTGGTCGGGGAACAGCGTGGAGACGCGGTAGCACAGCTCGTTGCAGATGGCGGCCCAGGTGCTCGACACATTGAAGTCGCCAATGTGGTGGGCCATGAAGCTGGCGCGCGGGCTGAACAGCGTGATGTCGCTGCCGCGCTCTTTCATCAGCTTGAGCTGGTTGGTCTCGATGGACTCGCGCAGCTCGTCGTCGCTGATGTGCAGATCCGCCACTTTGGGCATGGCCGCCGGGTCTTTGATGCCGGCGATCTGCGCATTGCGCCAGTTCTCCAGCGCCTTGGGGGCCGTGGTGTAGTGGCCGTGGCAGTCGATGATGAGGCTCATTGTGGGGTGCTCCTGGAAGGTGTTCTGGTGATCGGTCAGGCGGGGGTCATACCCTGTTTCTGCTTGGCTTCAGCCGCAGCAGGAGAGGCCAGGTAGGCCAGCAGCGAATGCGCGGCATCCACCTGTTGCGAATGCACGCCAACGCCTGCGGAAAACGTAGTGGTGATCTGGATGGCCGATGGCAGCGGGCCCACGATCTGGATGCCCTGCACGTGGAGTAACTCGCTCAATTGCTGAAAGCCCAGCGCCACTTCGCCCTTGGCCACCAGCGAGCCCACGGGCACGCCAGGGGGCGCCTGCACCATGCGCGGCGCAATCTGCTCGGCAATGCCCCAGCGCTCGAACAGTTTGCTCAGCGCTACGCCGCTGGGGCCGGTGGACAGGCTGATGCTGGGCGCGGCCAGCACGGCATCGCGCACTGCGCCTTCGCTCGACAGGTCGGGCAGCGGCGCGCCTGCAGGCACGGCCACAGCCACGCCCGAGTGCACCCAGTCCACCTTGCTGCCGGGTACCAAGTGGCCCGCAGCCATGAGCTTGTCGATGGCATCGGAGGCGAGGATGACGACATCGAAGGCCTCACCGGCCGCCACACGCTTGGCGGCGTCCACACCGCCCACCGACTCGACGGCGGCCTGCGTGCCCGACTGCTGTGCAAAGCCGGCCACGAGGTCGGCCAGCACCTGGCGCGTGGCCATGGAAGAAATGCCTCGGATCACTGGCTGCGTCATGCGTTATCTCCTGCCGGGCTGCAGGTGGCCCAGGCGGTGCGTGCAGTTGTATACATGCCGCCGATTGTGGGCAGCGGCGGCCCAAACATGAAGGCGGCACCGGCACTACCAGATATATCATTCCGTGATCGTTGACCTACAGCTATAGCAGAGAGCCTTGCCCATGGACCTGAAGCAGATCGAATACTTTGTGCGGGTGGCCGAGCTGGGCAGCTTTACCCGCGCCTCGGTGGTGCTGGACATCGCCCAGCCTGCGCTGAGCCGCCAGGTGCGCCTGCTGGAGGTGGAGCTGCGCCAGAACCTGCTGGTGCGCAACGGCCGGGGCGCCACGCCCACCGAGGCGGGCAAGCTGCTGCTGGAGCACGGGCGCGGCATCCTGCACCAGGTGGAGCGCGCGCGGGAAGAGCTGGGCCGCGTGCGCGGTGCGCTGGCCGGGCGCGTGGCCATTGGCCTGCCGCCCAGCATTGCCAAGGTGCTGACGGTGCCGCTGACGCGCGCCTTCCGGGTGAAGATGCCGGACGCGGCGCTGGCCATCAGCGAGGGGCTGTCGGTGGCCATGCGCGAATCGCTGACCACCGGGCTGCTCGACATTGCACTCCTCTACAACACCACGCCCGCGCCGGGCATCGAGACCACCGCGCTGCTGGAGGAAGACCTGTTTCTGGTGCAGCGCCGCGCCGGGGGCCAGAGCGAGGCGGAGGCCGACGCCCTGGCCCGCACGCCCCTGCCGCTGGACGAGCTGCCGCGCTTTCCGCTGATCATCCCCACACGCCCCAACTCCATCCGCATGCTGGTCGAATCCGAACTCGCCGCACGCGGCAAACGCCCGCAGATCAGCCTGGAGATCGACGGCGTGGCCGCCATCCTGGACCTGGTGGCCGATGGCGCGGGCTGCGCCGTGTTGCCCATGAATGCAGTCACCACCTCGGGCAAGGCCGAAGTGTTCAGCACCCGACCCATCCACGGCGCGGGCAGCGATGGGGAGAGCGAGGGCGAAGACGGCAACACCCGTCTGCGCAGCAAGCTGTTCATGGCCGTGAGCTCGCAGCGCCCCGCCACGCTCACGCAGCAGGCGATGGCGGAGTTGATTCGGACGACGCTGCAGGCGTTGTATAGAAGCCCCCCCTGAGGCGCTACGCGCCTTCCCCCCCAGGGGGGACGACGCCATCACTGCGGGGCGGCCCTTGCTCGGCGTCCATGATCTACGGCCGCGCCAGTTTTATAGGGCAGCGCCCCATCAAAGGGGTCGAGGCGTCAACCCGCATCAGCTGGAGATGACAAACTGCCTAGCACCCGGTCCGCATAGTCCTGCCAGCGCGCGTCCTTGGGCAGGCCTTGAAACACGCCTTCGCGGGCCAGGTCGGCCACCCACTGCTGCTTGGCGGCGACGGCGGAGGCCATCAGCGGTTCCATGCCGGCCTCGTGCACCGTCTGGGCGGACTCGCGCATTTCCTCGGCGCGGCGCTGGCCGTGTTGCACCACGCGGCTGAAGAAGTAGCGGCCTTGTTCGTGCCAGTCGATGGACGGGAAGGTTTCGGCCAGCGTGGGCAGCACATGCTCTTCCACGCCGTATCGGCGGGCTGTGGCGTAGCTCTCGATGACCAACGCCTCCAGCCCTTTGATCATGATGCTGCGGCACATCTTGATGGCGCTGGCCACGCCCAGTTGCTCGCTCACCGGTTGGGCATCCATGCCCCAGCTGGTCAGCACCGCGGCCAGTGCGGCAGCTTGCGCGCCGCCCAGCAGCATGGGCACGCGGATGCCGTAGGGCGGCACCGAGGTCATCACGCCCGCCTCGACATAGTGCGCGCCCCGCGCCTCGATGAGCACCGCGGCCTGCCGCTTGGTGCCGGGCGATGCAGAGTTGAGGTCCAGGAAAACGGTGCCGGGGCGGATGTGCTGCGCAGCCTCCTGCGCCACGGCCAGCGTGTTCGACGCGGTGACCGCCGAGATGATGCAGTCGCAGCGCGCACACAGCGCCTGCATCGCATCCACCGCCACCACACCCGCCTGCGCGGCGTGCTTCTGCTGGGCGTCGCGGTGCGCGGGGTCGGCCAATTTCAGGTCCCACGCAGCGACGGAGGCCACGCCACGCTGGACGCGCAAGCCCGCACTGAAGATCTTGCCCACCTCGCCATAGCCCACGAGGCCGATGTGTGTGATGTTCATTCGATGTTCCTTCCTGCCCCTGCACCACCGCTGGCAACGCTGGCGCGCAGCGGGGTGGTACTCACTGACGCGCGATCTTGGCCTTGGCGATCACATCGCCCCAGCGGCGCACATCGGCCGCCAGGTGCTCGCCCAGCTGCGCGGGGGTACTGCCCTGGGCATTGAGGTTCAGCTCCAGCAGGCGCTTTTTCACATCGGGCTGGGCCAGTGCCGCCTGCACTTCGCGCGAGAGGCGCTCCACCACCGCCGGGGGCGTCTTGGCAGGAACGGCCAGGCCGTTCCACGACGTGACGTTGAAGCCCGCGAGCGGTCCGCCACTCTCGCGCACCGTGGGCACATCGGGCAGCTGCGGCGCCCGCTGCGCGCCCATCACGGCCAGCGGCCGCAGGGCCTTGGCGCCGATCTGCGGCATGAGTCCGCCCAGGATGTCGATCATCACGTCGATCTCGCCACCCCGCAGCGCCGTGATGATCGGCGGCGTGCCGTTGAAGGGCACCACCTGCGCGTCGATGCCCGCCGTCACCTTGAACAGCTCGGCCGCCAGGTTCTGTGTGGTGCCGATCTGCGGGGTGCCGATGTTGAGCTGGCCGGGGTGGGCGCGCGCATACGTGAGCAAGTCGGCCAGCGTGCGAAAGCGCCCACCTTCCTTCACCACCACGGCCAGATCGAACGTGGCCAGCAGGGAAACGGGCGCAAAGTCCTTGAGCGTGTCAAAAGGCAGCGACTGGAACAGCGCCGCACTCACCGCTGTGCCGCTGCTCACCAGCAGCAGCGTGTGCCCATCAGGCTCGGCCCGCGCCACCACATCGCCTGCCACCACGCCACCGGCGCTGGGCTTGTTTTCGATGACCACGCTTTGCCCTAGCGGGCCAGCAATCTTTTGGCCCACCGTGCGCGCCGTGATGTCGGCCGCGCCGCCCGCCGCATTGGGCACGACGATGCGCAGCGGGCGTGAGGGAAAAGCGGCCTGCGCGCTGGCCGCACCGCCGAACGACGCTACCAGCCACGCCAGGAGGGTTCTGCGGTGCACGGCGCTCATGGTGCGCGCTACCGCGCCACGCCCAGCAGGCGGTCCAGCAGCTCGGGCTGCGCGCTCAGCTCGGCGGCGCTGCCGGTGTGCACCACGGTGCCCCGGTCCAGCACGGCGGCGTGGTCCGAGATGGCCAGGATGGCCTGCGGGTGCTGCTCCACGATGATGGCCGACAGCCCCTCTTCGCGCGTGATGCGGCGGATGGCGCGCAGCAGCTCTTCCACGATGATGGGTGCCAGGCCTTCCAGCGGCTCGTCGAGCAGCAGCAGGCGCGGGTTGAGCACCAACGCGCGGCCCACGGCCAGCATCTGCTGCTCGCCGCCGGAGAGCTGCGTGCCCAGGTTGGTCTTGCGCTCGGCCAGGCGCGGGAACATTTCGTACACGCGCTCGGGCGTCCACTGCCGTGCGGTGGAGCCTTTGCGGCCCGGGCGGGCCACGGCCGTGAGGTTTTCATGCACGGTCAGCGACTTGAAGATGTTGCGCTCCTGCGGCACCCAGCCGATGCCGGCGGCTGCGCGCTCGTGCGGGGGCAGCTTGTGCAGCGCCACGCCACCCAGGCTCACCGTGCCCGCATGCTGGCGTGTGGCGCCGGCCAGCGTGTTGATGAGCGTGGTCTTGCCCGTGCCGTTGCGGCCCAGCAGGGCCAGCGTGTCGCCTTCGGGCAGGGCCAGCGAGATGCCTTGCAGCACCACGGCTTCGCCGTAGCCTGCGCTCAGGCCTTCGATGCGCAGCAGCTCGGTCTTAGACATGGGCGTCCTCCCCATGGCCCAGGTACACGGCCTTCACCTGCGGGTCGTTGGCAATGGTGTCGGGGTCGCCCTCGGTGAGCACGGTGCCGTTGACCAGCACCGTCATGCGGTTGGCAAAGCTGAAAACCAGGTCCATATCGTGTTCGATCAACAGCACCGAGACATCGGCGGGCAGGGCGGCCACGGTCTGCAGCAGCTCTTCGCGCTCACCCGCTGGCACGCCGGCCACGGGCTCGTCGAGGAGCAGCACACGCGGCTCGCAGGCCAGTGCAATCGCAATCTCCAGCAGGCGGCGCTTGCCATAGGCCAGCACGCGGGTTTCCTCGCCCATCACGGACGTGAGGTGGAACTGCTCCAGCAGCTGCTCGCAGCGCTCGGTGACGGCGCGGCGCGCACCCAGCGGCTGCCACCATTTGCTGCCCAGGCCCTGCTGCTGGGACACGGTCAGGGCCAGCGTCTCCAGCGGCGTGAGGGTGTCGAACAATTGGTTGATCTGGAAGGTGCGCACCATGCCGCGCTGCACGCGCTGGTGCGGCGCCAGGCGCGTGATGTCCTGGCCTTCGAGCGTGATGGAGCCCTCGGTGGGCTCCAGCACGCCGGTCAGCAGGTTGATGAGCGTGGTCTTGCCCGCCCCGTTAGGGCCGATGAGCGCATGGCGTGCGCCCTTTTGCAGGTTGATCGTGACGTTGTTGGTGGCCGTGATGCCGCCAAAACGCTTGACCAGGCCCTGCGCCGACAGCACGGTGTTGGAAGTGGTGTTGTTCATGTCAGTGGCCTCCCGCTTTGGGGGCGGCCCCGGCCTTGCGGCCAGCGCCAAACCAGGTCCAGGGGCGGAACAGGCGGTCGCGCCCGACCAGCACCAGCACCACCAGGAACAGGCCGACCCAGAAGGTCCAGTACTGCGGCGTGATGGACGAGATCACGTCCTGCAGCAGCTTGAAACCGATGGCGCCCAGGATGCCGCCATACAGCCAGCCCACGCCGCCGATCACAAGAATCAGCATCACGTCGGCCGAGCGGTGAAACTCGAACAGGTCGAGCGAGGCAAAGCCCGTGGTCTGCGTCAGCAGCGCGCCCGCAGCACCGGCCAGCGCAGCGGCCAGCGTGTACACCTGCGCCAGCTTGGCCGTCACCGGGATACCGATGGCCATGGCGCGCAGCCGGTTGTCGCGAATGGCCTTGAGCGTGGCGCCAAAGGGCGACTGCACGATGCGGCGAGCGATCAGAAAGAACACCAGCAGCACCGTGAGCGAATACCACGCGGCCGTGCGGCCATAGAGGTCAAATTCAAACTTGCCGAGCACCGGGCCCATCATCACGCCCTGCAGACCGTCGGCACCGCCGGTCAGCCAGTCGAGCTTGTTGGCCAGCTCCAGCATCACCAGGCCCACGCCCAGCGTGACCATGAGGCGCGTGAGATCGGTGCCGCGCATGATGGTGAGCGACGCTACAGCGCCCAGCACCGTGGCCGCAGCAATGCCCACGGCCAGGCCCACCAGCGGGTCGGGCATCACATGCTTGGCAAACAGCGCGGCCGCATAGCCGCCCAGGCCAAAGAAGGCTGCGTGGCCCAGCGAGACGATGCCGGTGTAGCCCAGGATCAGGTCCAGCGAGAGGGCGAACAGCGCCACGATGGCGATCTCGTTGATGATGAGCGCGTGGCTGGGCAGCGCGAGCGGCGCAGCGAAGGCCAGCAGCCACAGCACGGGCTCCCACCAGCGAAAGCGCCGGGCCTGCAGCAGGGGGTTGTGCGGGTTCGCCATCACTTGCCCCCCTTGCGCACAAAGAGGCCCTGGGGGCGCCAGATGAGGATCAGGATCATGAGGCTGTACACGATGAAGGCGCCCAGCTTGGGGATGTAGTACTTACCCGCTACGTCGGCAATGCCGAGCAGCAAGGCGGCCAGCAGCGGGCCGGTGATGGACGAGGTGCCACCCACGGCCACCACGATCAAAAAGTAGATCATGAACTTGAGCGGGAAGCTCGGGTCGAGCCCCAGCACTTCAGCGCCCAGAGCGCCGCCCAGGCCCGCGAGGCCCGAGCCGAACGCGAAGGTGGACAAGAACACGATGTTCACGTTGATGCCCATGCCTGCGGCCACGCGCTGGTCGTCCACACTGGCGCGCAGGCGGCTGCCGAAGCGGGTTTTGGTGAGCACGTACTGCAGGCCCACGGTGAGCGCAGCGCACACCGCGATGATGAACAGTCGGTAGTGGCCCATGCCCAGCATGAGGGCGCCGCTGCCGACCTCGGTGCGGCCCTTGAGCCATTCGGGCAGCTGCATGATCTGCTGCGTCGAGCCCACGAAATAGTCCACACTGGCCACGGCCATGAACACCAGACCGATAGAGAACAGCACCTGGTCCAGGTGGGCCTTGTGGTACAGCGGCCGGTACAGCGTGCGCTCCAGCACGCCCCCCAGCACGGCGGTGCCCACAAACGCGAGCGGCAGGCAGACCAGGAAGGGCACGTCCAGCCGCTGCATGAGCAGCACCGTGATATAGCCCCCCGCCATGGCAAAGGCCCCGTGCGCCAGGTTGATGAAGTTCATCAGCCCCATGGTCACGGCCAACCCTACCGCCAGGATGAACAGCAGCATGCCGTAGGCAACGCCGTCGAAAAGAATGGTCAGCATGAAATCACTTCATTGAAGACAAAAAAGGCCGCCGCACTGAGGCTGTGGCTGGGTATCTAACTGAAAGACTGTCGGCTCAAGGGGCTTGCCCCGGCTTCGACAGGCTCAGCCCGAACGGTAAGAGTGCCAGGCACGAACGCACCATACAGGCAGCACCCCACATGAGAACTCCACTCGCGACTACTGGCGCGCCCTGAGCCAGTGCCGCCGTGCAAGGGCCGCCCCGCCGCAGGGGCGGCGTCCCCCTGGGGGGAAGCCGCGAAGCGGCTCAGGGGGGCTTCCTGCTTAGGGGGTTACTTCGTCTTGCCGGGGTCCTTGACGTCCTTGATCACGTCGAATTCCACGTTGTACAGCTGACCGTTCACACGCTCCACCTTGCGCAGGTACACGTCCTGCACGATGTCGCGGGTCTGCGCATCGATGAACACCTTGCCGCGTGGGCTCTCGAAGATCTGGCCCTTCATGGCGGCCAGCAGGGCGTCGCCGCCGCCGGCACCCTTGGTGGTCTTGAGCGCTTCGTAGATCACGCGCATGCCGTCATAGCCACCCACGGCCATGAAGTTGGGGCGCAGGCCCTTGTTGGCCTTCTCAAAGGCTTCCACAAACTTCTTGTTCATGGGCGAGGGGTGCGCAGCCGAGTAGTGGTGCGAGGTGACCACGCCCAGAGCGCCGTCGCCCATGTCGTTCAGTTGATCGTCATCCGTCACGTCACCGGTGCCGATGAGCTTGATGCCGGCCTTGTCCATGCCGCGCTCCAGGAACTGCTTCATCACCGCAGCGCCCGCGCCCGAGGGCACAAAGACGAACAACGCATCGGGCTTGGCGTCGCGCACCTTCTGCAGGAAGGGGGCGAAGTCTGGGTTGCGCAGCGGCACGCGCAGGGCTTCGGTCACCTGGCCGCCGTTGAACGTGAGGCGCTGGTTGAAGTACTTTTCTGCATCGATGCCAGGGCCGTAGTCGCTCACCAGCGTGACCACCTTTTTGATGCCGTTCTTGGGCGCCCAGTCGGCCAGCGCCACCGACACCTGCGGCAGCGTGAAGCTGGTGCGCACCACATAGGGCGAGGCCTCGGTGATGCTGGAGGTGGCAGCGGCCATCACCACCAGCGGGGTCTTGGACTGGGTGGCCAGCGGGGCGGTGGCCATGGCCGAGGGCGTGATGCCCATGCCAGCCAGCACGTTGACCTTTTCGTTGACGACCAGCTCCTGGGCCATGCGGCGGGTCACGTCGGGCAGGCTGGTGTCGTCCTTGACGATGAGCTGCACCTTCTTGCCACCCACCATGTCGCCGTTCTGCGCCATGTAGAGCCGTGCGGCGGCCTCGATCTGGCGGCCCGTGGTGGCCTGTTGGCCAGTCATGGGCAGGACCAGGCCGATCTTGAACACGTTGTCCTGGGCAGCGGCGGGCACGGCGGCCAGGCCGGTGGACAGCACGATGGCTGCCGCAGCCGAAGCACGAAGAAGGTGGCGTTTTTGCATCGTTGTCTCCTGTGGAAAGTCGTTGTATACAGAAAAAACTGCGGCGAGTTTGGCGTGCGCTGGGTTATTTCACAAGCGCAAATTCAAGCATTCAGGTATCACCAAATGACATAACAGACGAGCCACGCCCAAGCCTCGGTCGCCTGTTTATGCCCGCTCCCGGATCAGCTGTACACCGGGCAAGCCCTGCACCTGCGACGCCTGCACTGCCGCCAGCAGGTTGCGCCGGGTGATGCGCGAGTGCTCCCGCAGGATGGCCTCGGCCCGTGCGCCCTCGCGCCGCTCGATGGCGTCCAGTGCTTGCCGGTGCTGGTCCTGCGCCACCACGAGCATGTCACGCGCTTGGGCCGAATGCGTCTGCACCACCACAAACGCCGAGGGCGATGCAAAGGGCAGGCCCTTGACACGGTCCAGCTCCCGGGCGACCACGTCACTGCCCACCATGCGGCTCAGCAGCAGGTGAAACCGCGCATTGAGGTCCACGTAGCGCGAAAAGCCCTCGTCGTCCAGCATGGGCGGGGCCAGCGTGGCATCGATGGCATCGAGGCAGGCATGGGCCTCCGCCAGCAGGGCAGGCGCCACGCCACGCTCTGCGGCCAGCCGGGCGGCCAGGCCCTCCATGGTGCCGCGCAGCTCGATGGCGTCGGCCACGTCGGTTTCAGAGAACGTGCGCACGGCGTAGCCCCCACCGGGCAGCCGGTGCAGCAGGCCCTCTTGCTCCAGCCGCATCAGCGCGGCGCGGATGGGCGTGCGCGACACCCCCAGCTTCTCGACGAGGGTCAGCTCGGCAATGCGGGCGCCGCCGGGCAACTCGCCCGCCAGGATCATCTCGCGCAGGCGCAATTGCGCCTTGACGGCCTGCGAGGTCCCTGCCTCGGCAGGGTCGGACGGCGGGGCAAGGGTCAGGGGGTCGGGAGGGTTCATGGCGGCAGTGGGTGCTGTGGCAAATGGTGGGATTGAAGCCAGCCCTTCGAATGTATACAGAAACCAAGATCACATCCACTCGCACACAAGCAGATCTATTACAAAACAACAACTTATGAGATATACAAAAGTGCAATAGCTGTTTTATGCCTTTTTTATGTATACAGAAAACCAGGTTTTTCGCACAATTGCGGCACCTCAGCTGCGATCTGCGCGCGAGCTGTATACCAAGCTCGCAACAACACCATCCACCCACGGAGAGAGACAACCATGTATCCCAAGAACGCCTGGTACGTAGCCTGCACCCCCGACGAGATCGCGGACAAGCCCCTGGGCCGCACCATCTGCGGCGAGAAGATCGTGTTCTACCGCCCTGCACCCGACCAAGTCGCCGCGCTGGATGATTTCTGCCCCCACCGGGGCGCACCGCTGTCGCTGGGCAGCGTGTGCGAGGGCCAGCTGCAGTGCGGCTACCACGGCCTGCGCGTGGAATGCACCGGCAAGTCGGTGTCCATGCCCGGCCAGCGCGTGCAGGGTTTTCCCAAGGCGCGCAGCTTTCCGGTGGTGGAGCGCTATGGCTTCATCTGGGTGTGGCCCGGTGATGCCGCGCAGGCCGACCCCGCCACCATTCACCACCTGCCCTGGGCCAACAACCCCGAGTGGGCATACGGCGGCGGGCTGTACCACATTGCCTGCGACTACCGCCTGATGATCGACAACCTGATGGACCTGACGCACGAGACCTATGTGCACTCCACCAGCATCGGCCAGAAGGAAATCGACGAGGTGCCCTGCAAGACCCGTGTGGAGGGCGACGAGGTCATCACCAGCCGCTTCATGGAAGGCATCGAGGCCCCACCCTTCTGGAAGATGGCGCTGCGCATGAACGGCCTGCCCGACGACCAGATGGTGGACCGCTGGCAGATCTGCCACTTCAACCCGCCCAGCCATGTGCTGATCGAAGTGGGCGTAGCGCTGGCGGGCCATGGCGGCTACGACGCGCCGGCCGACAAGAAGGCGTCGAGCATCGTGGTGGACTTCATCACGCCCGAGACCGAGACCTCGATCCACTACTTCTGGGGCATGGCGCGCAACTTCAAGCCGCAGGACCCGTCGCTCACCACCCAGATCCGCGACGGCCAGGGCAAGATCTTTGCCGAGGACCAGCAGATGCTGGAGCTGCAGCAGGAGAACCTGACGCGCTATCCCGACCGCAAGCTGCTCATGCTCAACATCGATGCCGGTGGCGTGCAGTCGCGCAAGATTCTGGACCGCCTGCTGGCCGCCGAGCGCGCGCCTGCCGCACCCCAGGCGGTGGCCGCATGACCGCGCAGGAGACCCTGCAGGTCCGCGTCGTCAGGAAGCGGGCCGAGGCCGAAGGCATCGCCAGCTTTGAGCTGGCGCGTTTGGACGGCGCAGCCCTGCCGCCGTTCAGCGCTGGCTCGCATATCGACGTGCACCTGCCGGGTGGACTGGTGCGCCAGTATTCACTGTGCAATGCCTCGCACGAGTCGCACCGCTACCGCATCGCCGTGCTGCGCGACGCGGCATCGCGCGGCGGCTCCGTCGCCATGCACGACAGCGTGCATGAAGGCGACGTCGTCACCATCAGCACGCCGCGCAACCACTTTGCCCTGCACCCGGCACAGCGCACCGTGCTGCTGGCGGGTGGCATTGGCGTGACGCCACTGCTGTGCATGGCCGACCGGCTGGCGCGCACAGGCGCCGACTTTGCACTGCACTACTGCACGCGTTCGGTAGAGCGCACCGCGTTTGCCGCCGAAATTGCCGCTTCGCCCCTCGCGCCACACACCCACTTCCACTTTGATGCGGGAGCCCCCGAGCAGAAGCTCGACACCGCCGCCGTGCTGGCCGCCCCCGGACCCGACAAGCGCCTGTATGTGTGTGGCCCGGCCGGCTTCATCGACCATGTGGTGGCCACCGCCAAGGCCCAGGGCTGGGCGCAGGACCACATCCACCTCGAATACTTTGGCGCCCCGGCGCAGGACACCTCGGGCGACCAGGGCTTTGAAGTGCGCATTGCCAGCACTGGCAAGGTCTACCCCATTGCGCCCGATGTGTCGGTGGTGGAAGCGCTGCGCAAGGAGGGCATCGACATCCTCACATCCTGCGAGCAGGGCGTATGCGGCACCTGCCTCACGCGCGTGCTGGAGGGCGAGGTGGACCACCGCGACATGTACCTGACGGACGAGGAAAAGGCAGCCAACGAGCAGTTCATGCCCTGCTGCTCGCGCGCGCGCAGCAAGCTGCTCGTGCTCGACCTGTAGGCAACCCCAAACAAAAGGCGCTGCCAGCTTATGGCTGCAGCGCCTTTTTCATTCACTCCTGAATTGATAGCTGTCAGTGCACATAAATCATGCACTAGCGGCCTATTTCACCTGAACTACTCTTCTGCGGCCGCCGCGCGGATGGTGTCACGGCCGTTGCGGTCCTTCACCCGGCCCAGGTCGGCGTCGAGGGCGCGGGCCAGCTTGTCGGCCGCGCCGATGAAGGCGTTGGCCATCTTGTCGGCGTCGTCAGTCACGGTGATGGGCTGACGGCCCGTGACGCGCGCCTCGATGCGGCAGCGCTTGTCATTGGCGCCGGACTTGCCCGCATCCACGTCGGACAGAAACACCTCCAGCCGCGTCACATGGTCCTGGAAACGCGACAGCCGGCTCTTGCACTCGTCCGTGATCCAGCGGGCCAGAGAATCGCCGCCTTGGATGTGGTCGTCGGTATTGACTTGTACTTGCATGGGGAGGGTCCTTCCTGATGAAGTTGCGAAGTCCCCATCATGGCACCAGCCTCCATGCCCCCGGTAAATACATGTCAAAGGATGTTGGATGGGCTCGCACTACAACTTGTCGAGCGCCACGGCGGGTTGCCAGGGCGCCCCGGGGGGCAACGCCCGCGCTTCGTCCACGCGCGCCATGAGGCGGGTGGCGGCCAGGTCGCCGGGCAGCCGCCCCAGCACCCGCGCCAGCTGCGCCTCGGCACCGTGCCAATCGCGCGCACGGAAGGCCGCCAGCGCCGCGCTGCTGGCCTCGCGCACCAGGGCGTCGTCACAGGGTGTGAACACCCGCACGGGCTCGGTCTTGCCTTTGACGATCACATCGTCCAGCGCGCGCAACGCCACCGTGGGCGGCAGCTGCGCCGCCGTGGCTTCCGACAGCAGGATGCCGGTGCCAAAAGCCTTGTTGGCGCCCTCCAGCCGCGCGGCCAGGTTCACCGCGTCACCAATCGCCGTGTACGAAAAGCGCTGGTCCGAGCCGACATTGCCCACCACCACGCGCCCCGTGTGCAGCCCGATGCGCATGTGGATGGGCGGCAGGCCGCGCGCACGCAGATCGGCCACCAGCGCGGCCATGGCCTGCTGCATGGCGACGGCAGCGGCCACCGCGTGTTCGGCATGCTGCGGGTCGTCCAGCGGCGCACCCCAGAAGGCCATCACTGCGTCGCCGATGAACTTGTCGACCGTACCACCCGTGGCATGCACGATGGGCGTCATGGCGTTGAAGTAGCCGGTGAGCACCTCCACCGTCTGCTCGGCGCTAAGCTGCTCAGACATTGTGGTGAAGTTGGCCAGATCGGTGAACATGAGCGTGACCTCGCGCGCCTCGCCGCCCAGGCGCATCAGCTCGGGCTGCGCGATGAGGCGCGAGACCACGGCGGGTGGCACGTACTGTGCAAACATGGCCCGCGTCTGGCGCGCGCGCTGGCGCACGATGGCATAGCCTACCAACGCAGCGGCACCATAGACAGCCACGGCACCAACCGCTGGCAACAGCGGCGGCCACCACAGGCGCAGGCTGACAAACAGCCACCACGACACCGCGCCCATCGCCACCACCAGCGCCGCCGTCAGCGCCCCCGCGCCCGCCGGATGCAGCCGCAGGCTGGCCCAGAGCAGCACCGGCAACAGCAGCGCGGTGATCGCCAGGGTCCACGCGTCTGACACGCTGCGCAGCCCGCCTCCGGTCAGGTAGTTGTCCAGCAGCGTGGCCTGCAGCTCCACCCCGGGGAACAGCCGCTCACCACCCGCCGTGCCAAACGGCGAGTTGAACAAGTCGGCCTGCGAATGCGACAGCTCGGTGGCGGTGCGCGCCGAGCGCCCCACGAGCACGATCTTGCCCTGGAAGAAACCTGCAGGCAGCAGCCCCGGCTCCAGCGCCTGGTAGTACGAGCGCGTGTCGAACGTGCCGCGCGGGCCACGGTAGCCGATCCAGTCGAAGGGGTGCAGCGCCGGGGCTTGGCCCCGCGCATCGGCCGCACGCTGGGCCAGCCGCAGCGCAAAGCCTTCGCGTGCGGCGGGCGCACGGCGCACCACGAAGTCGTCGTCGGGCTCCACCCCGGCATCGCCCGCATCGGCGCCCGCATCCAGAAACCGCTGCAGCGGCTGAATCTCCGTCCACAGCGCGGCATTGGCGCTGTCGATCTTCTCGCGCGCGGAGGCCAACACCACCGGCAACCCCCGCCCCGCTTGCGCAATGGCGCGGTCCAGGGCCGCGTCCTCGGCCTCGGTGGACGGGTCGGCAAACACAACGTCCAGCCCCACGGCAAGCGCACCTTCGGTGCGCAGCCGCTCCAGCAGCGCCGCGTGCATGCTGCGCGGAAAGGGCCAGGTCTGCTGCAGCTCCTGAAAAGTCGGCTCGTCGATCGCGAGGATCACCACGGGGGCCGCCGAGTGGTGCGGCGCAGCCAGCGCCGTCAGCACATCAAAGGTCTTGAACTCCAGCGCGTGCCAGGGGCGGCTCACACTGGCCGCGAGCACCAGCAGCAACGCGAGCGCCCCCGCCGCCAGCGAGAGCCACCGCTGCCGCTGCCGGGCGTGTGGCACGGCCGCCGAATCAGAAGCGGTAGCGCGCATCCAGGACATAGCGGGCCTTTTGCCGGTCCGACTTCGGAGCCCACAGGTTCATGGCCGCAAAGCCCACCACCCAACGCTTGTCCTGCGTTTCCCAGAAACCCATCAGGTCCACACCCCAGCCCGGCGCGCGGCGCGTGAGGTTCTCCTTGTCCTCAAATCGCTCGGACCGGTACACCGCACGCGCGCTCAGGTACAGGCGCTGCGCACTGGCCCAGGTGGCGCCCAGCGCCACGGTGTGGCGGGGGATGTAGGGAATGCGCCCCACCACCTCGGCACCACCGTCCAGCGTGCGGCTTTCGCTGTGCTGGTACAGGTACTTGGCGTAGGCCGACCAGCGACGGCTGAACATGTGGTTGACCGTGCCACCCAGGGTCTGCAGCGTGCCGCGCTCAAAGCTTGGCGTGTCTTCGAGCAGGTCGCTGGTGGACAGGTTGACCAGCTGCGCATTGCGCATCTCTTCGAGGAACGGCAGGCTGGGCGTGCGCAAGTCGACCCCGACGGTGCCAGGGTTGTTCACCCGCAGATGGTCGGCGCGCAGGCCCACGAAAGTGCTGGCGCCCACCTCCATGCCCAGCTGCGCCACCGTGCGCTTGTGGCGGCCCCCGGCTTCGACCAGCCGGTCTTCAACGGGGATGCCCGCGGTCTCCACGCTCGCAAGGGTGGAGACGCTCAAGGGACGCATCCAGTCTTGGTAGGCCACGCGCAGCGTGGTGCCCGCCGCAGGCTGCCACACCGCCCCCAGGCGTGGCGTGACCACGCGCTCGGTGTCCGCGCGGCGGGCTTGCTCTTCGCTGAACTGGTCCAGCCCCACCAGATAGCTCTGCGTGAGGCCGTCCACACGGTGGCGGATTTGCTGCAGGCCCAAGGCAGCGTCCAGGCTCAGCGCCGGGTCCACCCGCTGCGTGGTGGCCAGCGTGAGGCCGGTGTAGCGGCGGTCAATGCGGTTGTAGCCCGCCAGCACCAGATAGTCGCGGTACAGCCCCACGCCGGGAATGTCGGCCACCACAGCGGCCTCGCCCGCCAGCAGGTTGTTCTGGCGCTCATGCACATGCTCCAGGGTCACACTCCAGCGGCTGCCCGGGGTGGTATCCACCGTGTGGCGCAGCTGGATGTCGCTGAAGTCCTTGCGCGGAGCACTGCTCACGCCCATGACGCTCAGGAACGGCGGGTCGATGTAGGCCGTGGGGTAGCGCAGCAGTTGCAGGTTGTCCACACTGCGGCCCAGCTTGATCCAGGTCTGCTCGGTCGGCCCCCACCGGTAGGCCATGCCCAGGGCACCCTGGGTGACGGTGTCGTCCAGCGCCGTCTCCTGCGCGTTCTGGCCCCGCAGGCGCATGCTGAACTGGTTGGCATAGGCAAACAGGTTGATGCGCTCAGTAGGCTGCATGCCCACCCCGGCGGTGATGGCGTGGGCCCGCAGGTCTCCCTCGCCCGCCCGCATGGCGGGAAGGCGGTTGACCTGCAGGTCGAACGGATAGGCACTCACATCCGCCGTCTGTGCTTTGAAGAACCACGACACCGGCACATGGCTGTTGTCCAGGCCATTGAGCGTGACCGCAGGCGCGCGCATGCGGTAGAACTCGTGGTCCAGCGTCACGCCCACCGACCCGTGGCTGCCGGGCTGCTGCAGCAGCGGCGAAAAACGCTGACTGCCGCCAAACGCCATGGGGTCTGTCAGGAAGCCCTGAAACAGCGCTGAGTTCTTGTTGAACTCACCCGCATAGCGGTCCGCCATGAACAGGTGGCTGCCGCCCCAGTAGGGGTAGAAGCTCTGCTGCGCCATCTCCAGCGCCCAGTCTTCCATGCCAAAGAACGCCAGCGATGCGCCCAGGTTGGCACTGCCCTTCTGGTCGTTGGCCACCTGGTTGAGCGACTTGAGGTACGGCATGCGCGCCACGGCGGCGCGCGCGGCCTCCACCGCCTCGCCGGGCCGGAACAGATCGGTGTGGATCTGGGCCAGCAGCATGTAGGGCACCGGGTCCTTGTCGTCCAGCACGGTGGCCTGCTGCAGGGTTGTCAGCGCATCCTGGTGGCGGCCCAGCTGGTAGTACGCCACAGCGGTCCAGGTCTTGGCGCGGGCATAGCGCGGCTCCATCACGCCCGCTCGCAAGAACGCATCCAGCGCGGCATCCGACTGCCCTTGCTTGAGGTGCAGCAAGCCCTGGCCGGTGAGCGCAACGTAGTCCGCAGGGTTGTCGCCCAGCGCGGTGGCAAAGGCCTGACCCGCCTCGGTGAACTGGTTCACAAAAGTTTCCAGCGTGCCCAGCTCGCCCCAGGCGCCGGGCGATTGCGGCGACAGCTGTAGCGCGCGCCGCAGGTTCTCGCGGGCGGGGCGCGGGTCTTCGCGCTCGGCATGTGCGCTGCCCAGGCCTTGCCAGGCGCGAGCATCGCCAGGTGCCAGCGTCTGCGCCTCGGCATAGGCCGCCAGCGTGCCGGGCGCATCGCCCCGGCGCCGGGCCAGCTCGGCGCGCACCAGCGCCAGGTCAGCATGGGGCGTGCCCTGCGCCGGGGCCAGGGTGGCCGCCGCTTCGTCCACACGGTCGCTCAGGATCTGCACCCGCGCCAGTTGTGCCACGAGCGCCGGGTGGGCGGGCCAGCGCTGGAGCGCAGTGCGCAGCGTGTCGGCTGCCGCAACCCCTTCGCCCTCCATCAGCTGCACGTCGGACTGCATGAGCCACGCGGGCAACGGCGCCGCGTCGGCGGCAGCCACCTGCCGCGCCAGCAGGCCGCGCGCGGCCAGCAGGTCGCCCGCCTGGAGGGCCACGGCCGCATCGAACACATCCACCCATGCCGGCGCTGCGGAGGTGCGCGCCTGCGCCAGCGCGGCACGGGCCGCCGCCAGGTCGCGGGCCGCCAGAGCATCCCGCACGGACACCAGTGCTGCAGGCACGGGCTCGGCCGACAGGTGGGGCACCGGGTCGGCCCGCAGTGCATTGACCCACTGGATGCGGTCGCGCGGCTGGCTCAGCACCAGCTTGACCGGGGCCTTGCCCACTTCGGCCAACGCCGCTTCGTTGGCACCCACGGACACCGAACCCTGCGCGTTGGAAAACTCCACCGTGCCCGAGAGCACGGTGATCAGCGTGCGGCCGTCCTCCACACTGATGTCCCAGTCGGTGCCCCGGATGGCCGCCGTCGCAGCCGGCGTCTCCAGGTTCAGACGGCTGCCATCGGCGCGTTTGGTCTGCGTCCACGCACGGCCGGCATTGAGCAGCAAGGTGGTCACGGGCTGCGCCGGGGTGGCCACGCCCTTGACCTGCAGCACCGTATTCTGGTGCAGGCGCAGCTGGGTGTCGTCGGCAAACAGCAGCGCCATCCTGGCGGCCTGCCGCGTGCGCACGAAGTCGCCCTGGGCCAAGGCCTGGGCAAGGCGGGCAGGCGCCCAGTCCGCCGCCACTGCAGCGCGCTGGTCGCCCGCCCCTTGCAGGCTGACGATCTCAGCCGCAGCCCCCGCAGGGACAGTGGCCCGCGCAGCCTGCGGCCAGCAGGCTACGGCGGTCGCGGCGGCCAGCACGGCGAGAGCGGACAAACGGAATGTTGGATGGGACATGTTGTGGCTTTCCGGGAAGGCGGGCATCGCGCCACCCAGTGCCCCTCCCTGGCACCGGGTGAACCGAAATTATGGCGAGCACCCCCGCAAAATCCGCCTCCAGCCGCCGGATGTGCAGACACATTTCATGAAGAAAGCCACATTTCGTAGCATGTTGTGGCAGATCGAAGGAGCCTCCTCCAGACCAAAACACCGGGGCACAGCTGCTGCACGGCACTTTCCTACAGACGCCGCAAAGGCACGGTGCTACAACCGCAAAAGTCTCTCCCTCAACGACCACAATGATCGACCACGCGCGCCACGCGCTGCCCGGAGCCCTTCCCCCATGCCCGCTGCTGCCCCCCGCCTCAAGATTGGTCTGTCCGCCTGCTTCCAGCACGCCGACCCCACCCGCCCCCTGTTCACCAACAAGACGTTGCAGTACGTGGAGCAGTCCATCGCGCACTGGATCATGTCGTCGGGCGCCATCGTCGTGATGGTGCCCTGCCCCACGGGCGAGACCGCGCGCGGCGACGTCACGCTGCGGCACTATGCCGAGTGGCTCGATGGCGTGGTGATGCACGGCGGCGCCGACGTGTGGCCCGGCAACTATGGCGAGGAGCCCCTGCGCGAGGAGTGGCTGGGCGACCGCGTGCGCGACATCTACGACCTGGCCCTGGTCAAGGCCTTTGCCGAAGTGGGCAAGCCCATCTTCGGCGTGTGCCGGGGCCTGCAGCTCATCAACGTGGCCTTTGGCGGCGCGCTGTACCAGGACATCGAGACCCAGCACCCCGGCGCGCTGCAACACCGCAACGCCACCACCTACGACCAGCATTTCCACGACATCCAGATCGTTCCCGACTCGCATCTGGCCAAGCTGTACCCCGCCATGCCCCGAGCGCGCGTCAACAGCATCCACCACCAGGGCATCAAGCGCGTGGCGCCCGAGTTCGTGGTCGAGGCCCTGAGCGAACCCGACGGCGTGCCCGAGGCCATCCGGCTCAAGCCCGCTCCAGGCCGTGGCTACATCGCCGCCACGCAGTGGCACCCGGAGTTCCACAAACAAGGCTCGAACACGCTGGACGACACGGCCATCCTCAACGACTTTCTGGCAGCCTGCGTGCAGGCCCGCGAACACCCGGTGCGGCCCGGCAAGCCGGCGGGGCTGAGAGACCGGGCCACGCGATTGCTGCGCGGTGCCTTGCGACGCCAACACAAGGCCGCCACCAAGGTTGCTGAACAATGACGCAGCCCTCCTGCGCCCTCGCCGCGCTGGTAAAGCGCCCCTGCCGCGCTGGGAGCGTGGCATGAGGCCTTTTCATTGCGCGGCGCTTCTCTGCGTGATTGCCGCTGTGGTGCTGGCTGTCGCAGGATTAGGGGGTGCGGCAGGTTTCACCCTGGTGCTCGGCACCGTGATCGAAATCATTGGCGCAATGGCCACCGGCAAGCAAGGGAATGACACCCCGCACTGAGTGGTGCCAGGCGACACCCGACGACTTCACGTACCCCCGCTGGCCAGCGCCGGCCTGACCACGGCTTCCACCTCCCCACGCAGCCACCGGTTCGCTGCATCTTGCTGGTAGCGCGCATGCCAGATCAAATACATCGGCATGGCCGGGCACACCACCGGCAAGGGTGCGCTGGCCAAGCCTGCCAGCGCCGTGCGGGCCAGCAGCGAGGGCGCAGTGGTGAGCAGCGCCGTGCCGCGCACAAACGCCGGTAGCGCCGCAAAGCCCGGCACGCGCACGGCAAAGCGTCGGCGCACGCCGCGCGCCAGCAGCTGGCGGTCCAGATCGAGCCCTCGGTGGGCTTCATAAGCCACGGTGGCATGGTCGGCCGCCAGGTAGTCGGCTTCGGTGGCGGGCGCGCTGCGCACGCTGGCGTCGTAGAACACGCGGTACTGGTCTTCGAAAAGGCGCTTTTGCACGATGTCGGTGCCATCGGGCGGGCGGGGGCTGATGACGAGCTGGCACGCGTCGGAGCGCAGCAGCTCGGCGCTGGGCGCGCCGCTGGGCACGATGCGCAGCGTGACGCCCGGTGCGGCACTGCGCAGGCGGGACGCCAGCGCGGGCAGCAGCAAATCACGCTGAAAGTCGTTGGCTGCAATGGTCAGCTCGGCATGCCAATGCATCGGGTCGAACTCGGCCCCTCGGGCAAACCGCTGCATCTGGTGCAGCATGTCCCGCGCAGGCTGGGCCAGCGCCTCGGCGCGGGCGGTAGGCACGATGCCGCGCCCGCGCTTCACGAACAGCGGGTCGCCCGTGATGGCGCGCAGCTTGTCCAGCAGGTGGCTCACGGCCGACTGGGTGACGCCCAGGCGTTCGGCCGCTGCCGTGATGCTGCCGGTTTCCAGCACGGCCAGCAGCAGTTTCAGCAGGTGGCCGTCCAGCTGCGATCCATCGAAATTGCTCATGCATTCGATGATGTTTTCAGGCTTCATCTTTGGCAATGGCGCGCCGACACTGCGCTCTGACTTACATCAAGCCCCGGAGACTTCCATGCCTTCCCCACTGCCCCCGATCCCCGGCACCACGCCGTTCGATGGCGACCAGGCCCGCAAGGGCTATGCGCTGAACAAGATGTGCTTTTCGTTCAACGACGAGGCCAACCGCAAGGCCTTTCTGGCCGACGAAGAGGCGTACATGCGCAAGTACGGCCTGAACGAACAGCAGGCCGCCGCCATCCGCGCCAAGAACGTGCTGCAGCTGATTGCCGCGGGCGGCAACGCCTATTACCTGGCCAAGTTCGCGGGCATCTTCAAGCTGGACATGCAGGATATCGGCGCACAGCAGACGGGCATGACCAAAGACGAATTCAAGGCCAAGCTGGTGGCGGCGGGCCGGGACTGATCCGCGCGGCGCTGCGCCTTTTCCCCCTTCCCCACCCCCACCCGTTCACGCTGAGCCTGTCGAAGCGCCGCACCAACGACGCGCCCGGGCTTCGACAGGCTCAGCCCGAACGGTTGGGGGGCGGCAACCCCGTCCTCTCAAACACTGCATCTGGAGACATCCCATGGCACAACTCATCGGCGGCCTCGGCACCTCGCACATCCCGGCCATTGGCAACGCCATCCACAAGGGCCTGCAAAGCGATCCGTACTGGAAGCCCTTCTTCGACGGCTTTCCGCCCATCCGCCAGTGGCTGGGCGAGAAGAAGCCCGACGTGGTCGTGATGTTCTACAACGACCACGGCCTGAACTTCTTCCTCGACAAGATGCCCACCTTTGCCGTGGGCGCGGCGGCGCAGTACCACAACGCCGACGAAGGCTGGGGCATCCCCACCCTGGCGCCGCTGCAGGGCGAGGTGGACCTGTCCTGGCACCTCATCAACACGCTGATCGACCAGGAGTTTGACGTGACCACCTGCCAGGAGATGCTGGTGGACCACGCCTGCACACTGCCGCTCAAGCTCTTCTGGCCCGAGGGCGAGTGCCCCGTGGCGGTGGTGCCGGTGTGCATCAACACCGTGCAGTTTCCGCTGCCCTCGGCCAAGCGCTGCTACGCACTGGGCAAGGCCGTGGGCCAGGCGATCCAGAGTTGGGACAGCGACAAGAAGGTGGCGGTGATGGCCTCGGGCGGCCTCAGCCACCAGCTCGACGGCGAACGCGCGGGCTTCATCAACAAGGCGTTTGACCTGCAGTTCATCGAGAGCCTCACCACCAACCCCGAGTGGGCCACGCAGTTCAGCGTGCACGAGCTGGTGGAAAAGACCGGCACCCAGGGCGTGGAACTGCTGATGTGGCTGGCCATGCGCGGGGCCCTCGCCACCGCCCGCGCGGGGGTGCGGCGAGTGCACAGCAACTACCACATCCCCATTTCGAACACGGCCACGGCGGTGATGGCGCTGGAAACGGTCTGACCGCGTTGATTTCAAGCATTTTTGGCTGCTAGCGCTTATCCATCAAGCGCTAGCAGCTATCAATTCAGGATCACACAACCCCTGCGCATTCTCCCCAGGCTGGCATCAGGCATTGAATTCACTGTAAATTCATCCAGTGAATTTACAGTCCAAACTCGCCATCCTGGCCGATGCGGCCAAGTACGACGCCTCGTGTGCATCGAGCGGCGCTGCGCCGCGCGATTCGGTGGGCGGGCGCGGCATGGGCTCGACCGAGGGCATGGGCATCTGCCACAGCTACGCGCCAGACGGGCGCTGCATCTCGCTGCTCAAGATTCTGCTCACCAACTTCTGCCAGTACGACTGTCTGTACTGCGTGAACCGCGTGACGAGCAACGTGCCCCGGGCGCGCTTCACGGTCGATGAGGTGGTGCAGCTCACGCTGGACTTCTACCGCCGCAATTGCATCGAGGGGCTGTTCCTCTCCAGCGGCATCATCCAGAGCCCCGACTACACCATGGAGCAGGTGGTGGAGGTGGCCCGCGTGCTGCGCGAGGAGCACGACTTTCGCGGCTACATCCACTTGAAGACCATTCCCGACGCATCGCCCGAGCTGATGCAGCGCGCCGGCCGGTATGCCGACCGCCTCTCCATCAACATCGAGCTGCCCACGGCCGAGAGCCTCACGGCCCTGGCGCCCGAGAAAAACAGCGCCGCCATCGACCGGTCCATGGCCCGCATGGCGGTGCACATTGGCGAATCGCGCGCGGCCCGCAAGGAGCAAGCCGCGCAGGCCATCGTGTCGATGCCGCAGTCGCGCACCACGCGCCGGGCCAGTGCGCCGCTGTTTGCGCCCGGCGGGCAAAGCACGCAGATGATTGTGGGCGCCGACGCCACGGACGACCGCACCATCCTCGCCACCAGCGCGCGCCTGTACGGCGTGCACCGGCTGCGGCGCGTGTACTACTCGGCCTTCAGCCCCATTCCCGATGCCGCGCGCGCCCTGCCGCTGGCCGCACCGCCCACCGTGCGCGAGCACCGGCTGTACCAGGCCGACTGGCTGATGCGCTTTTATGGCTTTACGCACGACGAGATCGTGCCGCCCAGCCAAGGCAATCAGGTCGGCATGCTGGCGCTGGATGTGGACCCCAAGCTGGCCTGGGCGCTGGCGCACCGCGAGCGTTTTCCGGTCAACCTCAACACCGCCCCGCGCGAACTGCTGCTGCGCGTACCCGGCTTTGGCGTGCAGACGGTAGACCGCCTGCTGGCCGCCCGCCGCGTGCGCCGCCTGCGGCACGCCGACCTGGCGCGGCTGCATGTGCCGCTCAAGAAGGTGCTGCCGTTTGTGGAGGCGGCCGACTACCGCCCCGGCCGTGCGCTGGAGGCTGCTGACCTGGCTGCACAGCTGGCGCCGCCGCCGCTGCAGCGCAGCCTGTTTTGAGCGCACAGTTCCGTTAGGCACGAATGCAGCGCCACACCCTCACGCTGGACCACCCCACCGACTGGCAGGGGTTCCGCGCCGCCGCTCGCTCCCTGGTGCAAGCCAACGTGCCCCCGCAGGCGGTGGACTGGCGCTGCGGGGCCGATGCGGCTGAAGACCTGTTTGCACCTGAACCTCACAGCCCATACGCCCTGCCGCCGCCAGCCACCGATGCGCCCACGCTGCGCGTACCGCCCGACTTTGTGCGCCTGTGCGAGCAGCTCATCCTGCATCGCGATCCGGCCCGCTTTGCGCTGATGTACCGCCTGCTGTGGCGCATGGCGCAAGGCGGCGCGGAAGCCGACGCCGCGCGACAAGACCCGCTGGACGCCGACCGCATGTTGGCCCACCACATGGTCCGCGCCGTGCAGCGCGACATGCACAAGATGCACGCCTTCGTTCGCTTTCGGCCTGTGGTGGAGCCCGATGGCAACACCCTGCACATGGCCTGGTTCGAGCCCGACCACTACATCACCGTGGCCAACGCGGGCTTCTTCATCCGCCGGTTCACGCAGATGCGCTGGGCCATCCTCACGCCCGACGCCAGCGTGCGCTGGGACGGCCAGCAGCTGCACACCGGCCCCGGCGCGCAGCGCAGCGACGCGCCTCCACCCGACGCGGGCGAGGCGCTGTGGCTCACCTACTACCGCCACATCTTCAACCCCGCGCGGCTCAAGCTCACCATGATGAAAAAGGAAATGCCCACGCGCTACTGGCACAACCTGCCCGAGGCCGCGCTCATCACCGAACTGGCGCAGACAGCGCACGAGCGCAGCGCGAAGATGGTGGAGGCCAAGGCCACCGTGCCGCGCAGGCGCATCGCAGCGCCATCGCCGCGTTCGCAGCCCGCCGCAGGGGCGCCACTCATCCCAGCGCCGCCTCGCGCATCACCCGGAACTGAGGGGCCGATACCGGCGACGTCCAGCGCCACGGCAACACCTGCGGCCGCCACAGGGCGCGCAGCACCGTGAGGCGCAAAACGCGTTGTGCGCCAGGCCAGGTAGCACGCGCTGCACGCTCCCACAGCACCTCGGCCTGCGCTGCAATGTGCAGCAAGCCGCCCTCTTCATAGTCCACCACCAGCAAGCCTGCCAGCGGGTGCAATGCGAGGTTGCCCAGGGTGTTGAAGAACTGATTGCCCGGGTAGTCCGGCAAGCTCAGCACCACACCACCCGGTGTATGCGCCACCTGCACAAAGCCCGGCTCGCCACCCCGGTGCGACACGTCCACGCCTTCACTGTGCCCGGCACCGGGGCGCGGCGCCGAGGCACTGGCAATGAACAGCGTGTCGGCACGCTGCACACGCGCGATGGCGGCTTCGTCCAGCTCGGCGCCCAGCCACTGCGTCGGGCCCGGGGCAACCAGCGCTGCGCGCAGGCCGGGCTCGCGAGCCTGGATGTATTTGGGGCAGTTGCCAAAGCTCTGCACCACCTGCACGCCCAGGCCATCGTCGCCAAACGCCGTCACCCGCCCGTTCATGCGGTTGCGTCGCCGGGTGTGCGGCTCCAGCCCCAGCACGCCCACAGCAGCGCCGGGCGCCAGGTGTGCAAGCACCGGGTCCTTGGAGTCCGGCGCGGTCGCGATCTGCATGCGCAGCGCATCGGGGGTGTGCACAAAACCGGGCGGGCCGGCAAGCATGGTGGCCCACGGCTGGCCTTGGTCATCCAGCGCCCCCAGCAGCAAGGTGGGCAGCTTTTCAAACAGCTCGCGGTGCTGGTCGGGCATGTGGTCGCGCAGCACCATGGCACCCACGGCCGCCATGCGCTCGCGCACACCCACGCGCGCCTGCAGGGCCTGCTCGCCAGGGTGGAATGCCTCGGGCGGCACCGGCACCGCAACCGATGCAGCGGGTTCGGTGGCTGTCATGCCGCCACCTGCTCGGCCGTGGGCAGCTGGTCGGCCAGCGACGGATAGCCCGGCAACGCCTGCATGCGCGCCACCCAGGCCGCAATGCGCGGGTAGGCCTCCAGCGGCAGCCCCGCCAGATACGCCTGCGAGGTGTAGCTGACCATGGCCACATCCGCCAGGCTGGGCGCTGCGCCCCCGAGCAACCAGGCCCGCCCCTGCAGTTCGTCCTCCATGAAGGCCAGCAGGCGCTTGCCGGTGGCCTGCGCGACCTCGTTCATGGCACGGCCCGTCAGCGTCGCAAAACGCGGCCCACCGATGCCCGGCGCCAGAAAGCCCGCCGCCAGGCTGAACCAGCGCTGCAGCTGCGCCTGCCCCACGGCGTCTTGCGGCAGCCAGGCACTGCCGGGGGCGTAGCGCAGCACCAGGTACACCAGGATGCCATTGCTGTCGCTCAGCACCTGGCCCGCGTCCACCAGCACGGGCACCTGGCCCAGCGGGTTGAGCGCCAGAAACTCCGCGCGCTGGTGTTCGCCGCGCAGCAGGTTCACGTCGATCAGTTCATAGGGCAGCCCGAGCAGGGACAGCATCAGCTCCACGCGATGGCAATGGCCCGAGATGGGCATGCGGTACAGCTGGAGCGGGGTGGTGGGGAACATGGTGAATCCTCGTCGGTGGGTGAGTGAAAAGATGGCTCGACGATATCTATTGCAATCTGCGATGTGAATAACCAATCACCGCTTTTCATAATTGCGGCATGCGCAATAATGGGCCGCATGGACTATCTCGACACCCTGCGCTGTTTTGTGACCGTGGCCGATGCGGGCGGCTTTGCCGTGGCGGGCCGGCGGCTGGGCTGCTCGGCCACGGCCGTCACGCGCGCCATCGCAGCGCTGGAGGCACGGCTGGGTGTGCTGCTGTTCCAGCGCAGCACGCGCATGGTGAGGCTGACCGAGGCGGGCGAGCGCTTCTTGCAAGACTGCCGCCCCATCCTGAACGACCTGCACGAGGCCGAGCAGGCCGCCAGCGGTGCACAGGCCGAGGCCCAGGGCCTGCTGTCCGTCACCGCCCCGCAAATGTTCGGCATCCAGCATGTGGCGCCCATCGTGCAGGGCTTCTTGCAGGCCCAGCCGCGCGTGCAAGTGCGCACGCTGTTCGTCAACCGGCTGGTGCATTTGCTCGATGAAGGCATGGACGTGGCCATCCGCATCGCGCCCCTGCCCGACTCGGGCCTCACTGCAGTGCAGGTGGGCGCGCTGCGCCGCCTGGTGGTGGCATCACCCGCGTACCTGGCGCAACACGGCAGGCCACGCCACCCTGCAGACCTGAGCAACCACCGCGCCATCGGCTTTGCCTTTGATGCACGCACGCCAGCGCCCTGGAAGTTTCGCGATGGCGCCACCGGCCAGCCGCAGTTCACCTGGATCAGCAACAGCAACGAGGTGGACATTGCCGCCGCAGAGGCGGGCATTGGCCTGACCCGTTGCCTGGCCTACCAGGCCGCAGCGAGCCTGCGCGCGGGGCGGCTGCGCATCGTGCTGGCCGAGCACGAACTGCCCCCCGTGCCCGTGCACATCGTGTACCCCGCAGGGCGGCGGGCCCCGGCCAAGGTGCGCGCGTTTGTGGAATGGGCGCGCGAGCGCCTGACCAAGGAGCCGGTGCTGAACGGGCGCGGCCTGGGGCGCGGTAACGCCTTGTTGCCAATGACTTCGTAACCTGTCATCGCGCCGCCGGCGAGGGCCGTTGCATAGCTAAGTCCGACGCTGTGTCGGGCGGTTATCCGATCTGAAAGGATTTCTCATGAACAAGCTCCTCGCTGCCCTGCTCGCTGGTTTCTTTGTGACCGCCTCGTTTGCCCAAGCCCCTGCGGCCCCCGCAACGCCAGCAACTCCCGCGAAGGCCGCGGCGCCTGCGACCCCTGCCACATCGGCCATGCCCGCCACCCCAGCCACTCCCGCAATGCCCGCCACTCCGGCGGCCAAAGCCGAAGCCAAGCCCGCAGTGATGCCCGCCGCTGCCCCCGCGTCGGCCCCTGCCGAAAAGAAGGCAGAGAAGAAGGCGAAGGCCAAGAAGACCAAGGCAGCGGCAGAGAAAAAAGCCGACGCCGCCAAGCCTGAAGCAGCCAAGTAATTCACGACGCTGTACCCCACAAAAAAGCCCGCAATGCGGGCTTTTTTGTGCCAGGGCATCCACCGCTGCACGCGGGGCAGCAACCTGAACTTCCAAGGTCTGCATGCGTCGCCAGCCTCAGGCTGGCGAGCAGCCATCAATGGTGGTGGCCGTGCGCACCGTGCACATGGCGGTGCGCAATTTCTTCGGCGCTGGCGGCGCGCACTTCGGTCACCTTGCAGCTGAAGGTCAGCGCCTGGCCTGCCAGCGGGTGGTTGCCGTCCAGGTGCACTTCGGGGCCCTTGATCTTGACCACGTTGAACACGGCGGGCTGGCCGTCGTCGCCCACGCCTTGCAGCTGACCGCCGACCTTCACGCCGGGCGGGAACTCGCTTTTGGGGATGGTGCGCACCAGGCTTTCATCGCGCGCGCCAAAGGCGTCTTCCACCGCCAGCTGCAGCGTGGTGCTGAAGCCCACGGCCTGGCCGTCGAGTGCAGCCTCGACCTTGGGGAAGATGTTCTCGTAGCCGCCGTGCAGGTACGACAGGTGGCCCGCATCCAGCGGCTTGCCCTGGGGCGTGGTGACCTTGTAGGTGATGGTGACGGCGGAGTCTTTGGTGATGGTGGTGGCCATAGGGGTCTTGCACTTTCTGCGCGGTGAAGAATCAGCGCGAGACGGATAGGGCTGTGCCGCCAGCCGCCGCGCGGGTCAGAACGAAACCCCGGATTGTCCACGAGGCGCCCGGTGGCATACCGTGCGCCCCGTTCCGGGCTGGGTGAGCAGCCCTATGCGCCCACCGGGGCATCAGCCGGGCGCTCTTCCTCCGTCTGGCCGGGGTAGCGCGCAAAACGCCGCGCCTCGGTGCCGTGCACCGGGTCCTGGTCGGGCCAGGGCCAGCCGCCAAACTGGGTGCGGCGGTAGTCGTTCATGGCCTGCATGATCTCGGCCTGCGTGTTCATCACAAACGGGCCGTACTGCGCCACGGGCTCGGCGATGGGCTGGCCTTGCAGCAGTAGGCATTCCAGCGGCGTAGCGCCGGTGTTGGTCAGCAGCCAGTCCTGGCCGGCCACCAGCTCCAGCGCGGCGTGCTGGCCCACGTCCTGCGGGCCCACGCGCAGGCTGTCGCCCACGAAGAAGTACAGCATGCGGCGCGTGCCCTGGCCGCGCGCGGCGGGCAGCGTCCACTGCGCGCCGGGGTCCATGCGCAGCGTCCAGATGGCCACATCGCCCTCGGGCTGCGAAGCCCAGGACTCGGGCGGCGGCGACAGAGGCGCGGGCGCGCCGGGCAAGGCACCCGCCACCACCGTCACCGTGGTGGCGCGGCCTGCGTCGTCGTTGTGCACCAGGCGCGGAATGCGCTCGTTCCACAGCATGGTGAAGTGGGGCTCCACCATCTTGTTCTTCGCGGGCAGGTTCAGCCAGATCTGGAACAGCTCCAGCGGGTTGGGCTCGTTGGCGTTGAGCAGCGGGAACATCTCCGAATGCACGATGCCCTTGCCCGCCGTGACCCACTGCACATCGCCCCCGCCAAAGCGCGCGGCGGCGCCCAGCGAGTCGGAATGATCAATAAGGCCCTTGCGCACCAGGGTGACGGTTTCAAAGCCCCGGTGCGGGTGGCCCGGAAAGCCAGGCACGGTGTCGCCGTGGTACATGCTCCAGCCGTCCTTGCGGCTGAAGTCGCTGCCGATCTGGCGGCCCTCCAGCGACACAGCCGGCGCAAACGCGCCGTTGCCTGCAGGGTAGGCGTCGTCATGGTGGGCGCAGAACAGGAACGGGTCCATCGTGGGCCACAGCGGACCCAGCGCCTGGGCCTGCACGACGGGCAGGCTGGCGGCCGACGAAGACACGGTGGGGGAGGACGACATCAAAGGCTCCTTGGGTTTGCGCCACCGGCTATCGGGCAGCACGCCTGCCAAAGATAAGGCCAGGGGCCGCTTTCAGAAGTGCGGCGGGTGGAACAGTGCGGTGCGCTGGGCAGGACGGTGGTGGAAGTCCGGCCTGCGGGCGGCGCGCCCCATTTTTGATTAAAACCGCCTCTTGCGCTTGTATTCATTACTAATTTTGCTACACAAAATATAGCAATTCAGTCCGCCGGGCTCATCGCGACAGGGACCGACCGGCCCCGATACCCCGCTCGCGCATCACTGCGCTTGCTCGAAATCGATGAACCCACGTTCCACATTGGTACTGACCAGCTTCACGCGGATCTTGGTCCCGACGTCAAGGTTGAACTCGCCGGACACCAGCAGCCCCTCGGCCGGTGGCGAGAATATGCGCACCCAGGTCGCATTGGCGGTGCGGCCAGTGACGATGGCGTCAAACCTCTGGCCGATCAGCCCTTGCATGAACAACGCTGCCTCGGACTTTCGCACGCTGCGTTCCACCTTTTGCGCCGCGTCTTCCTGGCGCGTGCAGTGCTCGGCCAGCAGGGCCAGTTCGGACACCCCGTAGGGCGGGCGCTCGCCCGCCAGCAGCGCCTTGACCATGCGCAGGCTGATCAGGTCGGGGTAACGCCGGTTGGGCGCGGTGGAATGGGTGTAGTCGCGCACCGCCAGGCCGAAGTGCCCGATGGGCTCGCCCCGCGTGTGCTCCACCACGTACTCGCCTGACCCCATCAGCTTCACGATGACCAGCGACAGGTCCGGAAACCGCACCGGATCAGCCTGGCGCTGGCGTGCCAGAAAGCCCTCCAGCGCGCGCGAGTCGGGTTGCTTGGGCAGTGTCTCGCCGTATTTGCTGGCCACTTCGACGATGCGCAGCCAGCGCTCGGGCGACCGCACCACCCGCCGCAGTGCACTGCTGCCGTGCTGCGCCAGAAACTGTGCGGTGCAGGTGTTCGTAGCGATCATGAACTCTTCGATGAGCTGGCGCGCCCGGTTCTGCACCTGCTGACGAATGTCCACCACGCGGTCCCCGTCAAACACGGCGCGCGGCTGAAAGGTCTCCAGGTCCAGCGAGCCCTGCTGGCGTCGCCGCGCGCGCATGCGCTGCGCCACGGTGTCCTGGATGCGCAGCTGCTCGTCCATGCCGGGCACCGCGCGCGCGGCTGCGGGCAGGTCGTCTTCGCCGTCGATCCACGCGGCCACTGCATCGTAGGCGAGCTTGGCGTGGTTGCGCACCCACGCACGGTGCACGGTGGAATGGGTGACGGCGCCTTCGGTATCCACCACCATTTCCGTCACGATGGCCAGGCGCTCCTGGCCCGGGTTCAGCGAGGTGAGGTCGGTGGAAAGCTGTTCGGGCAGCATCGCAAACACCCGCGCCGAGGTATAGACCGATGTGGTGTTGGTGTGCGCGTGCTGGTCGATGGCGGAGTTCTTCTTGACCAGGGCGTCCACATCGGCCACGGCCACAAAAATCTTCACGACGCCATTGCTCAGCGGTCCACACGCAGTGAGCTGGTCCAGGTCGAGCGAGTCGTCGTTGTCGATCGAGCACCAGGGCAGCGCCGTCAGGTCGCGAATGCGCGGGTCATCGTCGTGGCTGGCAGCGCCGATGGTCTGCAGCTGCTGCAGGGCGCGCTGCGGAAACTCGGGCTCCAGGCCGCGCTCCTTCATGGCATCGGTGGCAATGCGCACCAGATCGCTGCGGTGAAAGTAGTGTTCTTTGTTCATGGCTCCAATGTACGTCTGCGATGCCACTAGCGCCGCCCGACTGCGGCGGGCTGCAGCACCGCAAACACCACCATGGCGGCCAGGGACAGCAGGGCGGCCAACCCGAAAGCCAGCCTTGGTGCAACCGCCCACAGGGCACCCGCCACCAGGGACGCGGGCAGGTACAGGCCGCCCGTCACAAAGTTGTAGACGCCCACGGCGGTGGCGCGGCGCTCGGGCTCCAGGTCGGCGATGAAGGCCTTGCTCTGCGACTCCTCAATGGCATAGAACACACCATAAAGGCAAAAAATGCCCACCATCTCGGGGCGACTGCCCGCCAGCACCAGCCACACATTGAGGGCCGCATACAGCGCATAACCCAGCACCACGATGCGGCTGCGCCCGACGTGGTCGCCAAGTCGGCCTACCAGCGGTGCAGCCACCACACAGGTGGCATTGAACAGTGCGTACAGCAGCACGACCTCGGTCAGCCCGAACCCCACGTCGTGCGCCTTGACCATGAGAAAGCCAAGGCTGAAATACGCCAGCGCAAATACCCCGGCCGGCAGCAGGAACCGCTTGAACCCCGGGCTGAGCTGTTGCCAGTTCTCGCGAACACTCTCGCGCGCATGGGGCGCAGCGCGCTGGTCTGGAATGCGCGAGAGCACCATCACGCTGGCCACGGCCGGCACAAAGGCCACCAGGAAGAGCGTGCTGTAGGTGCTGGCCGATTCGCCCAGCCACTTGAGCAGCCCATAAGCCACCAGCGGACCCAGCACGGCACCCGATTTGTCCAGCGCCTTGTGCACGCCAAAGGCATAGCCCCGCGACTCCTTGCCGGCGATGGATGACAGCCAGGCATCGCGCGGCGGGCCCCGAAAGCCCTTGCCCAGCCGCTCAATCACGCGAAAGACCGAGAGCCCCACGATGGACGATGACACCAGCAGGATCAGCTTGGCCAGTGTCGAGAATGCGTAGCCCGCGGTGGCAAACCCTTTGCGCCGGCCGCTGCGGTCGGACAGCCACCCCGCCAGGTAGTTGAGGGACGACGCCGAAAAATCCGCCAGCCCCTCGATCAGCCCCAGCAGCGCGGCGGATGCGCCGGCCACGGTGGTGAAGAACACCGCAAACACCGAGAAGATCATCTCGGAGCTCAGGTCCGTGAGAAAACTCACCAGCCCGAGCTTGAGCACATCCGGGTGGAGCCTGGAACCGGGGACATCCGCGCTGGCCGGTGATGCAGGGATGTCGTCAGGGGTCAAGCTCATGGCGTGCTTTCTGGGTCCGGTACGGCCTGATTGTGGGGCACACGCCGCCCGCGTCGGCCCTGGAGACCTGGCCCGATGGGCGCGGGCTCCGTCCTACGGATGGGAGCCCTGGCCTTGTGCTGCTGGCGGCAGCGGCGCCGGGCGCAACACCAGACCTCCCAGCAACGCCGCCACCAGCGCGCACAGGGCCGACACCCAGAACGCGAGTTGGTAGCCCGCATTGAGGGCCTCTCGCACACCGGCGCCCGCACCGCGCAGCTGTTCGGTGCGGGCGTCTGCCAAGCTGGCCAGAATGGCCAAGCCCAGCGCACCGCCCATCATGAACGCGGTGTTGACCACCCCCGACGCCAGCCCCGAGTCTTCGGGTTTCACATCGCCCATGGCGGCCAGCAGCAGCGGGTTGAGCGCAATGCCGGCGCCCACGCCCAGCAGCAGCATGCCGGGCAGCACATGGATGACAAAGCGGCCTTCGGTGGGTGCCAGCGCAAACAGGGCCAGGCCCACCGCCGCCAGCAGCAGCCCCCAGCCCAACGTGCGGCAAATGCCAAAGCGCATTACCACCCAGGCCGACAGCCCCAGCGAGCAGCCCGCCATGATGAGGTTGGACGGCAAAAACGCCAGGCCCACCTGCATCGCGTCGTAGCCCAGCACCAGCTGCATGTACAGCGCCGACAGAAAGAACCACGCAAACATCGACGCCGCCCACAGCACGCCCACCACGTTGGAGATGGCCAGGTTGCGCAGCCGCAGCAGCGGCAGCGGCACCAGCGGTGCGGTCACATGCGACTCGATGAACAAAAAGGCAGCCAGCAACGCCGCCGCAGCGCCCAGCAGCCCCAGCGACTGCAGCGAGGTCCAGCCCGCTGCGTTGCCGTTGACGATGGCGTACACCGCCAGCATCAGTGACGCGGTGATGGTGACGGCGCCCGCCACGTCCAGCCGCTGCCCGTGCGCCTGCCCCTTGCCGCCCGGCAGCAGCGCCAGGCAGGCCAGGTAGATGGCCACGCCCACGGGGATGTTGACCAGAAAGATCCAGTGCCAGCTCAACGCGCTGGTAAGCACGCCACCCAGCAGCACGCCAATGCTGCCGCCCCCGGCGCACACAAAGCCATAGACGCCCATGGCGCGCGCACGCTCACCCGGCTCGGTGAACAGATTCATGATGAGCGACAGCGCCACGGCCGACACCACGGCGCCGCCCACGCCCTGCACCGCACGTGCCGCCACCAGCAGCCCCTGCGTATTCGCCAGCCCGCAGGCCAGCGATGCGATGGTGAACAGCGTGATGCCCGCCAGGAACAGCCGCCGGTGGCCATACAGGTCGCCCAGCCGCCCGCCCAGCAACAGGCAGCCGCCAAAGGTGAGCATGTAGGCGTTGACCACCCACACCAGCGAGGTTTCGGTGAAGCCCAGGTCGGCCTTGATGCTGGGCAGCGCGACGTTCACGATGGTGGTGTCGAGCACGATCATCAGCTCGCCCAGGCACAGCAGGATGAGTGCGGGCCAGCGCGCGCGGCCTTCGATGCGGAGGGTCATGGGACGGTGGAAATCAAAAGAGATTGGCAGCGCAGTGTGTCATGCGCGTTGCGCTGGCGACTGGCGGGGCGCAAGGCCAGTGCACCCGTGAGGCTGGCTTTGCCAGTCCACCGGGTGCGTCCCCCTTCAGGCGGAGGCCGCGCAGCGAGTCAGGGAGTCCTCGTGTACTTGGCTTGCATGAACTGCTTCCAGCTGCCGTCCGGCTGCTGTCCGAATGAGGTGAGCGTGCGCTCGTTGGCGCTGACGACGGTGATCACGTCCCGGTAGCGCATGGTGGCGCCGTCGGCCTTGAAGCTGGGCCTTCGGTCTCCAGCGTCAGCACTTTCTGGTCCGCATCCAGCGTGCCACGGTACACCCACATATGCGTCATCATCGAGCCCACCCAGGTGCCGGCAAACGCCTGCTGGTCCGGGTCGTAGCCCAGCGTCATCAGCATGCGGGCCTCGCCACCCCCGCCGGGCATGGAGCCCGCCCCTTCGCACAGCACCCACAGGCTGCCCAGTGCGCGCACATGCTCGGTGCCCCGGCTTTGCGCGGGGGGTTCGCCCGGGCCCATGTCGGCCAGCGACTCGCAGGTCCAGTCGCCCAGCAGTTGCTGCAGCCAGCGGTGCATGGCGTGGGGTTCGGGGTTCATCATGGGGAGTCTCCTGGTGACGTGGTGGGCGCGCGCTCAGTCGCGGTCGGGTGCCCCGAGCGGAAAGTAGTGGCGGTAGGGGCGACCGCCTTCCACCGCGCGTGCAAACGAGGGGCGTGCGAGCAACCGGGCGCGGTAGGCGCGTAGCTGCGGGTAGGTGGCTGTGATGGGGTGCGTCCAGTCGGCATAGAACAGCGAGGGCGCCGCAGCGCAGTCCGCCAGCGAGAACGAGTCGCCCGCCGCCCAGGTGCGCCCTGCCCACATGCCCTCCAGCCAGGCGTAGGCTTTCTCCAGCTTCTCGGTGGCCCAGGCCACGCCTTCTGCCTTGCGCTCGGCGTTGCCGTTCAGCGCGGCGTTGACCGCGTGCTGCACCGGGGCCATCACGTGCAGGTCAAAGAAGCGGTCCATGAACCGCACGTCCAGCGCCGCCCGGGGGTCGGCAGGAATCAGCAGCACCGGCCCCGGGTGCGCGAGCTGCAGGTGCTCGATCACGATGCTGCTTTCCACCACCGTGTGGTCGCCGTCCACCAGCACTGGAAACTTGGCCAGCGGCCAATGGCGCAGCCAGTCGGCGGAATGGCTGACGGGCTCAGCGGGGTCGAGACTGAGCAGCTCAAACGGCGTGCCGTTCTCGTACAGCGCGATCAGCACCTTCTGGGTGTAGGACGAAAAGGGGTGGCCGTAGAGGGCGAGCATGCGGGTTCCTGCGTGTGGGTTGGTGTGGTTGGCGGGGGGCGCACTCATTCGGGGGCCACCACCATCCAGGGCACGCCAAAGCGGTCGGCCACCATGCCAAACGCCTGCGAGAAAAAGGTCTTGGTGAGCGGCATCTGCACCTTGCCGCCATCGGCCAGCGCGTCGAAATAGCGCTTGGCATCGGCCGCATTGGCCGGGCTCAGCGCCAGCGAGATGCCCTGGAAGCTGGCATGACCCGAGCCCATGCCGTCCGACGCCATGATCTGCGTGTCGCCCACGGTGAACGAGGCGTGCATGACCATCTCGGGCGTGGGGCCCGGGCCGCTGCCGTCGGCGCAGCCCTCACCAGCGGCGGGCTCGGGGTTGTCCTTGTAGCGCATGAGCATGGTGACCTCGGCGCCAAGGGCGCGGCGGTAGAACTCCAGCGCTTCATCGCAGCGGCCTTCAAACATCAGGTAGGGCTCGACTTTCATGGGGGTCTCCTGGGAGAGGGTTGACGGGTCAGGAATGATTTCGGTGCACAATTGTGAACACCGTCCACAAACCATAGCAAAGATAATGGACAGTGTCCACATCCAAGCTCCCCATGACCGTAACCACCCGCAACAAAGCTGCCGCCAACCCGCCCACTGCGCGCACCACCTACCGCCACGGGGATTTGCACCGCGCGCTGCTGGACGCGGGCATTGAACTGGCGCGCCAGGGCGGGCCCGATGCCGTGGTGCTGCGCGAGGCCACGCGCCGCGCGGGTGTGGCACCCAATGCGGCCTACCGCCATTTCGCCAACCGCGACGACCTGCTGGGCGCTGTGCGCGCCGCCGCCGTGGCGGCCGCCGCGCGGTCGATGGAGGCCGAGTTGGCCATGGTGCCCACCACCGGCAGCCCGACCGCGCAGGCCCATGCCAAGGTACGCGCCGTGGGCGCCGGCTACCTGCGGTTTGCGCACGCCGAAACGGGGCTCTTTCGCACCGCGTTCGGCGGCCGCTTCACGGTGCAGCAAACCCCCGACCCCGCCATGGGCGGCGCCACGGGGCTCAACCCCTTCCAGCACCTGAGCGCCGCACTGGACGACCTGGTCACCGCTGGCGCCCTGCCACCCGCGCGCCGCCCGGGCGCCGAATACCTGGCCTGGTCCACCGTGCACGGCATGGCTCTGCTCGCCATCGACGGGCCGCTGCGCGGCACGCCCCAGCAGATGCTGGATCTGCTGGGCCAGCGCCTGCTGGACATGGTGGAACGGGGGCTGTGAGCGCCCGGCGCACGGGCCAGTCTTGCCAAAAATCCTGTGCACGGGTGCTTGTGGACTTACGGGCCGGTAGTGCCCACCAATCATGCCTTTATTGCTATTAAATTAGCAGCAATTTCACCGCTACCTCATTCGGCAACCAGCCCATACAGCCGCGCCGTGGCCTGCACCCGCGCCACCAGCGCGCGGCGCAATGCCATGGGCCGCAGCACCTCCACCTGCGGCGACAGCCGCATCAGTTGCCCGCAGGCATGCTCCACCGATTCAATGGGGATCGTCACGGCCGTGCGGCCATCCTTGCGGCGGGACGGCGGGGCGGCGGCCACCGCACGGGCCACAGCGCTGCTGAGCGTGCGCAGGCCGCGCAGCCCTTCGGGCGTGGCCAGCAGTGCGGCCTCGCCCGTGTACAGGCCTGACTCAAAACGCCGGATCGACGCAGCCCAATAGCCGGGCAGGTCAAAGCCTGCGGGGCGTTTGGCCGGTTGGTCCAGCGCCGTGGCCGCGAGGATGTTCGACACCCGGTAGGTGCGTGGCCCGCGCGCGTCCACCCCCGCGGGCAGCGCGACCAGGTACCACACGCCCGCTTTCAGCACCAGGCCGAGCGGACTCACGGTGCGCTCTGCCGTGCGCGCCCAGCCCTCGTAGCGCAGGGTGATCTGGTGGCCGCTCCACACGGCGGCCGCCACCGTGGGCAGGTGCGGTGTGGGGTCGCTCTCGCGGTACCAGTCCACCGGGTCCAGGTGCAGGCGGGTGCTGACACGCTGCGCGTCGTCGCGCCAGGCGGCGGGGAGTGCGGCCAGCAGCTTCAGGCGCGCGCCCGCGACATCGCCGCCCAGACCCAGGTCCTGCGCAGGGCCGGGCAGGCCACTCAAGAACACGGCCTGCGCCTCGGACGGCGTGAGGCCTGTGAGCGCGGTCTTCCAGCCCGGCAGCAGTGCAAAACCACCATGGCGCCCGCGCTCGGCATAGATGGGCACGCCCGCAGCGCTGAGTTGGTCCACATCGCGGTACAGCGTGCGCACCGACACCTCCAGCGCCTCGGCCAGCGCCTGTGCGCTCATGCGGCCGCGCGTTTCCAGCAGCATCTGGAGGGACAACAAACGGCTGGCGCGCATAGGGCTTGGCAGGGGTGGTGCAAAAAGACAGAAGGCCAAAGATAGCGCAAATACCTGCCATGGGTTGGCAGGTATAGCGACACACACTGCAGCCCTGTCTTTGCCTTCTTGCCCCCATACCCTCTCAGGAGCCCCCATGCCCACCACCGATCCCCACGCCATCGTCGAACTGCGCCAATACACCTTGCACCCCCAGCAGCGCGAAGTGCTCATCGACCTGTTCGACCGGGAGTTTGTGGAAACCCAGGAGGCGCTCGGCATGCGCGTCCTGGGCCAGTTTCGCGACCTGGACCGGCCCGACCAGTTCGTCTGGCTGCGTGGCTTTGCCGACATGCCGGCGCGCCACCGCGCGCTGGAGGGCTTTTATGGCGGCCCCGTGTGGGCAGCGCACCGCAATGCCGCCAATGCAACCATGATCGATTCGGACAACGTGCACCTGCTCTGCCCGGCCTGGCCCGGTGCCACGGCCGCCCTGCCGCAGCATGCTCGGCCGCAGCCCGGCGCGCAAGGCGCCGCCGCCGGCATCCTGCAGGTCACCGTGTTCCCGTTGCGGGAGCCCGCCACACCACCGCTGCTGGACTTCTGCCGCCACCGCATGGCGCCCACCCTGCTGCGTGGCGGCGCGCGCCAGCTCGCTTGGTATTGCACCGAGCACAGTCCCAACACCTTTGCCCGCCTGCCGGTGCGCGAAGGCGAGCCCGTGCTGGTGGGCCTGGCCCTGTTTGGCGACGAGGCTGCGTTGCAGTCGTTTGCCGACAGCGGGGCCTGGGCACGCGACGTGGCGCCCGGTCTTGCCTCCTGGCTGGCGGCAGCGCCCGAGGTGCTGCGCCTGCAGCCCACCGCGCGCTCAGCTCTGCACGCCTGATGCACCTGCAAACATCCTCCCCCATTCACGCACCCACCCCGGAGCCCCCCATGTCCACCCCAGCCCACCTCATTCCCATCCCGTCGCCCACCGTGGCGCCCAGCGCCGCGCGCGACTTCGACTTCCTCATGGGCCCCTGGCGCATTCGCAACACGCGGCTGGTGCGCAGGCTCGCGGGCTGCAACGACTGGGAGGTGTTCGACGCCACAGGCACCGCGCATCCCTTGCCCGGCGGCATCGGCAACTTCGACACCTTCACACCGCTGGCCTGGAAGCCCGGTTACGTGGGCATGGCACTGCGGGTGTTCAACCCCGTCACGCAGCGCTGGAGCATCTACTGGCTGGACAACCTCACGGGCGGCCTGGACCCGGCCACGGGCCTGCTGCTACCGCCCGTGGTGGGGGGCTTCCACGACGGAGTGGGCCTGTTTGAAGGCGAGGACCTGTTCGAGGGCCGCCCGGTGCGCGTGCGCTTCGAGTGGTCGCAGATGCACACCGGCGCACCGCGCTGGCAGCAGGCGTTTTCGGACGACGGCGGCGCGACCTGGGAGGTGAACTGGGTGATGGAGTTTGCGTGGCCGGTGTGAGCGTAGGTAGCACCTCAGCACCCAGGCTAAACAATTGGAGCCAAAATAGCCCCTGGCGCTTGATGGCTGAGCGCTGTCAGCTACCAAAACAGGAGCATTTACTCACGCCATCTGGGGCGCTTTTTCCTGCACCGGGAAGTCCGTGGACGCCGCCACCGCACGCCACTGGGCCGTCTCTTTCGCCACGAAGGCATGTTTGTCGGCAATGGTTTGCAGCGTGTCCGTGCCCAGCGGCAGGCGCAGCGGGGGCGTGGGGCTGGCCACCAGCTGCATCACGGCCTGGGCCAGGCGCACGGGGTCGCCGGGCTGGTTCAGGTTGATGCGGCGCGCGGCTTCGCGCACGGCCCCAGCGCTCTCGGCGTAGTCCTCCAGCACCCGGTGTGATACGGCCAATGAGGCGCTGTCCAGAAACTCGGTGCGGAAGTACCCCGGCTCCACCACCGTGGCGTGGATGCCCAGCGGCGCCAGCTCGGCATGCAGCGCTTCGGTGATGCCCTCGACCGCGAACTTGGTGGAGCAGTACAGGCCAAACCCGGCGGCCGACTGCACGCCGCCCAGCGACGAAATGTTGATCACATGCCCGGCGCGGCGCGCGCGCATGGCGGGCAGCACGGCGCGGGTCACATGCAGCAGGCCGAACACATTGGTGTCGTACAGGCGCAGCACCTCGTCGGCGGTGGCTTCTTCGACCGCGCCCAGCAGGCCATAGCCCGCGTTGTTGACCAGCACGTCGATGCGGCCGAAGCGGTCGAGCGCCGCGCCCACGGCATGGCGGGCCTGTGCCTCGTCGGTCACGTCCAACGCCAGGGGCAGCAGGGCATCATGTACGCCCAAGCGCTTTTCGACCGAGGCGGCATCGCGCGACGTGGCGACCACGGCATCGCCCTGGGCCAGCGCGGCCTCGGCAATGCGCGCGCCGATGCCGCGCGAGGCGCCGGTGATCATCCAGACGCGGGAATACGAGGAATGGGTGGTGGTGGCTGTGGTGGGAGTCATGACAGGTCCTTGAGGTGGTGTGGAGCAATGGGCAGTGCCCATGGCGGTGGACTTTAGGCAAGCCATTGCCATGCAACTAGCCCATAATCTCTGGATTCATTCGCAAGCAACGCTTGCCAATCCACCACACAGCCGCCCGGCACAATGCCTGCTCACCATGGCCATCAATGAACTGCGCGCCATCGCCAACTTTGCCAAGGCCGCCGAGCTGGGCAGCCTGCGCCAAGCGGCGGCCGCGCAGGGCATCACGCCACAGGCGTCCAGCCAGTTGCTGGTGCAGCTCGAATCGCACCTGGGCGTGCGGCTGTTCCACCGCACCACGCGCAGCCTGAGCCTCACCGAAGAAGGGCGGCAGTTCCTGGCCTCCGCACAGCCGGGCCTGGCCACACTGCAGCACGCGGTGCAAGGCGCGCGGCGCGGGCGTGAGGCCATGGCGGGGCCGCTGCGCATCGTGGCGCCGCGCTCCATCCTGCTGGAGGTGATCTGGCCGGTGCTGCACGAGTTCTGCCGCCGCCACCCCCTGGTGGAACCCGATGTGCAGCTGGACGACCGCATCGGCAACTGGGTGGAAGACCGCGTGGATGTGGGCTTCCGCTCGGGCTACCCGCCCGAGGGCGGCGTGGTGGCGCGGCGGCTGCTCACGCTGCAGCTCATCGTGTGCGCAGCGCCTGCGTACATCGCGCGCCACGGGGCGCCGGCCAGCATCGACGACCTGGCGCAGCACCGCTGCAGCGGCTTTCGCCATGCGTCCACCGGCAAGCCCATGCCCTGGGAGTTCCAGGTGGGCGACGACATCGTGGCGCGCACCATTCACCCCACGTTCTGCACCAACGACATCGAGGTGGAGGCCCGTGCGGTGCTGGGCGGCCACGCGGTGGGCCAGCTGGTGGGCGTGACGGCCGCGCCGCTGGTACGCAGCGGCCAGCTGGTGCCGCTGCTGCCCCAGCATGTGGCGCAGCACCTGGCGCTGTACGTGTACTACGGCAGCCGCACGGCGCTGCCAGCGCGCGTGCGGGCGTTTATCGACCTGGCGGTGGAGATGGTGGCCAACAACCCCGCCTACCTGCTCACGCCCAAAGAGCTGGCGACCCACGGCCCGGCTGTACAGAAAAAGCCCCGGGCGCGAAAGCCCACGCAGTGAGCGCCGTGCTGACCGTTCAGGCCGCAAACCCGCCGTCGATCAACAAGCTCGCCCCCGTCACCATGCCCGACTCCGGCCCGGCCAGATAAGCCACCATGCCCGCGATCTCGTCAGGGTGCGCGTGGCGGTTCAGTGCCATCAGGCCGTGCATGTCGCCCGCCATGGGGCCATCAGCCGGGTTCATGTCGGTGTTGACCGGGCCGGGCTGCACATTGTTCACCGTGATGCCACGCGGGCCCAGGTCGCGCGCCAGGCCCTTGGTCAGGCCCACGATGGCGGCCTTGCTCATGCCGTACACGCTGAATCCGGCCCATGGCACGCGGTCGGAGTTGGTGCTGCCGATGGTGATAACCCGGCCATAGGCGCCGCCCTGGCCCATGTGGCGCACGGCGGCCTGGGTGGCCACGAACACGGCGCGCACATTCACATTGAGCGTATGGTCAAAGTCGGCCAGCGCAAAGCTGCTGAGCTCACCCGCGATGGCGACGCCCGCGTTGTTGACGAGGATGTCCAGGCGGCCCAGCTCGCGCGCGGCGCGGTCCACCGCCTGCGTGAGGGCGACGGCATCGGCGCTGTCGGCCTGCAGGGCCAAGGCCTTGCCGCCGCTTGCCGCAATGTCAGCCACCAGCGCCTGCGCAGGTGCTGCGGAGCTGCTGTAGGTAAAGGCCACGGCCGCACCGTCGCGCGCCAGGCGCCGCACGATGGCCGCGCCAATGCCGCGCGCGCCGCCGGTGACGAACGCGACCTTGCCGGCCAGCGGGCGGCCAGGCGATGAAGGAGCAGAGACCGGGGATGTTTCAGACACAGAAGACATGGTGTTGTTTCTCCAACGAGATGCATGCAGAAAATGGTTCGCAACCGAACCGGGAAGACCTGCAGTTTCAGAAAAACACTCATGCTCCGGTAGCCATGAATGGGCTGTATATCTTTCAACCCTTGGTTGAAAATACCGCTCATGCAGCCCCTCAGCCACCTCGAATCGTTTGTGCAGTCCGCCCAGTCGGGCAGCTTTTCGGCCGCCGCGCGGCTCATGGGCCTGACGCCCGCCGCCGTGAGCAAGAACGTGGCGCGGCTGGAGGCCAGCCTGGGCGTGCGGCTGTTCCAGCGCAGCACGCGCAGCCTTACGCTCACCGAGGGCGGGCAGCGCCTGCTGGCGCAAGTGGGCCCGCCACTCACCGCCCTGGCCGATGCGGTGGACCACGCGGCCGAGGCCGAGCAGCAGCCGGCGGGCACGCTCAAGGTCAGCATGGGCCAGGCCTTTGGCCGCGCGTACCTGGTGCCGCTGCTCGCCGAGTTCTTGCAGCGCTACCCGGCCATCCAGCCCGACTGGCGCTTTGAGAACCGGCAGGTGGATTTGATCGGCGAGGGCTTTGACGCCGGCATTGGCGGCGGCCTGAACCTGAACCCCGACATGGTGGCGCGCACGCTGGGCCCCATCCACCTGGTGGTCGTGGCCGCGCCTGCGCTGCTGCAGGGCCGCAAGCGGGCGCCGCGCCACCCGGCGGACCTGGCGCAGTGGGATGGCATTGCACGGCGCAACATCCGCACCGGGCGCATCAACGTCACCACGCTGCGCAACAAGGCCGGCGATGCGGCTCCCGTGGAGCTGCGCCCGCGCGTGGTGTTCGACGACCCCGAGGCCATGTGCCAGGCCGCGCTCATGGGCCTGGGCCTGGCCGTGCTGCCCATGCCGTTTGCGCAGCCCTGGTTGGCGCGGGGCGACCTGGTGCGGGTGCTGCCCGGCTGGTGGGCCGATGCAGGGCCGACCTCGCTGTACTACCCCAGCAAGAAGCTGCTGCCCGCACGCACCCGGGTGTTTGTGGACTTTGTGGTGGAGCAGTTCAGCACGCGCGGCTTTGCGCAAAGGGTGCGCGGGGACTGACTGGCACAGCGGTGGGGCTAGGCCACGGCAGCGCGGTGGCAATAATGGGCCTTTGCAACCGCTCTGGACCACATCCATGCCCCAACACATCGGCATCGTGGGCTGCTCCGCCGAAGGGGCTGCTTTGTGTTACCGCACCCTGTGCGCCGAAGGCGCTGCGCTGCTGGGCCGCCCGCATGCGCACCCCGAGGTGACGCTGCACACACCGTCGCTGGCCGACTATGTGGACTGCCTGGACCGGAATGACCTGCAAGGCGTGGCCGACCTGATGCTGGCCTCCGCCCACAAGCTGGCCCGTGCAGGCGCCGATTTTCTGATCTGCCCCGACAACACCATCCACCAGGCGATGGACCGCGTGCTGCCCCACTCGCCGCTGCCCTGGCTGCACATTGCCGAGGTGGTGGCGGCCGAGGCGGCAGCGCGCGGCCACCGGCGTCTGGCCCTGACCGGCACGCGCTGGCTGGTGGACAGCAGCGTGTACCCCGATGCGCTGCAGGCCCAGGGCCTGCAATGGGTGCGCCCCACCGAAGCTGAACGCAGCGAGATCAACCGCACCATCATGGACGAGCTGGTGCCCGGCCTCATTCGCCCTGAGGGCGTGGCCCTGTTCCAGCAGATCATCGCCCGCATGCAGCGCGAGGAAGGCTGTGATGCCGTGGTGCTGGGCTGCACCGAGATCCCGCTGATCCTGAGCGATGCCAACTCCCCGCTGCCCACGCTGGACTCCACCCGCCTGCTGGCCCGTGCTGCGCTGCGGCGGGCCGTGCAGGCTGACTGAACGAACTACTTGAGCCGCTGCGCCACCACGGCGTCCAGCGAGGCCATGAAGGTCTCCACGGCCCGCGTGTAGGCGCTCTCCAGGCCCAGCTGCGCGTTGATCTCGCCATGGGTCAGCTCTTGCGGCAGCACCTCGGCACGGCCGCCCAGGTCGCGCACGCGGCGGGCCATGCCCTGCGCCTGCAGGCAGGGGTGGTCGGGGCGCTCGGTGGAGCAGACAAACTGGAACGGCGGCACCGGCCCTGACAGCGCGTGGTAAGGCGACACCGCCGCCCAGAACAACGGGTTGGCACCCATCACCTCGTCATAGAACGGGTAGTGCGGCGCGGTCATCACCACCGGCACATTGAGCGCCGCGCTGTCCAGCGACACGGTGCCCAGCCAGGGCCAGGCCCCCTCACGCTGGGCCAGGGTGGGCGATGCATTGATGAGCGACACCAGGTGCGCGCCCGCTGAGTGCCCCATCAGGATGAACCGCGATGCGTCGGCGCCCCAGCTGGCAGCACGGCTTTGCGAGGCGGCCAGCGCCATGGCCACGTCCTGCGCCTCCTGCAGCACGTTCACGGCGGGGTACAGGCGGTAGTTCACCGAGATGAACACAAAGCCCTTGGGCACCCAGCGCGCCACCTTCTCCTGCACCACGCGGGACATGGCCTTGTCGCCCGTGCGCCAGGCGCCGCCATGCACCATGAAGATCACCGGCGCGCGCGTACCGCTGGCCACCGCAGCGCTGCTGACGGCGCCGCCAGCGGCGGGCAGGTAGACATCCATGCGCTGCAGCGGGTCCGCACCATAGGGCACATCGGCCAGGCGCTGCACACCGGCGGGCAAGGCCGCGGCGGTGTCGCGCAACTGGGCAAAGGGCCCAAGCCCGCGCAGCTGGGCGTGGGCGGGCGGGGTCAGCACAGCGGCCAGCGCACACAGCGCTGCGCCCAGGCCTGTGCGCAGAAACGCGAACGCGGAGAGTGGGGTGGAAGGACGGGACATGCGGGATCTCCTGGCTCAATGAATGGAAGGTAACGAATCAGGGCCGCGCCGGGCAGGCCATCGGGGCGCCGCTGGCGTCAAAGCAGCTGGCGCTGCGGGAACGGCCGGTGTCCGCGTTGTACGAGCTGCTGGTCTGCACGCTGTTGCCGGTGGTGGCGCTGGTGGCCGTGGTGGTGCGGCCCTGCGTCACGCTGCCGTCAGCGCTGCGCGTGGCGGCGCCCGTGCTCTGCAGCGTGCCCCAGTCGCCCTGGGCGGTAATGGCGCTGCTGTGGCTGGCCGTGCCATCGGCATTCCTTGCGCTCTGGCCCTGGCGCACCGCCGTGGCGCCGTTGGGGCCCACCGCGGCGGCGCCGCTGCGCACGCTGCCCTGGCCCTGGCCGTCGGTGGTCACGCTGCGGCCGCGCAGCACGCCCCCACCGCCCGGCGCTGCGCGGACCACGCCGGTGCGTGCGGTGGTGCTGCCATCGGCGTTGTGCTCCACCGTGTGGCGGCTGCGTGCGCTGGCATCGCTGGCCGCCAGGAGCAGCAGTGCGCCCACGGCGAGGGCGGCCAGCAGCATGGCGCGGTAGGTGGCAACGGGGGCGGACGGTGTCGGGGCGGAAGAGAACATGGCGGTGGGCTCCTTGCAACAGATCAAAGGGTGCGAAGCAGCAGGGTGCTGCGATGGGCTGAACTATGGCCGCGAGGTATGAGCCAGTTGTGGCGCCCGCTGCACGATGTATGACAAAGCATGACAAACCACCGGCACGTGTCATGCGTTGTCATGCACCGCAGCGCCCGCCCGCGCTGGCGCCCGGTGTTTTCGGCCCTACCATTGGCACGCAGCCTTGGCTGCACTCACCCGCCGCTGCCACACCCACACACCGCCCCATGACGGAAGCCCTGGCCAAGATCCTGGTCGCCGATGACGAACCCGACCTGCGTGCGCTGCTGCAGCGCTACCTGAGCGACCAGGGCTACAGCGTGCGCACGGTCGATGGCGCGGGCCCGCTCGATGTGCTGCTACAGCGCGAGCGCTTTGACGTGCTGGTGCTCGACGTGATGATGCCGGGCGAGGATGGCCTCTCGATCTGCCGCCGCTTGCGCGCGCAGGGCGAGACCATTCCCATCCTGATGCTCACCGCGCGCGGAGACCCCGTGGACCGTATCGTAGGCCTGGAGATGGGTGCCGACGACTACCTGCCCAAGCCCTTCAACCCGCGCGAGCTGCTGGCCCGCATCCAGGCCATGGTGCGCCGCCAGCGCCTGCTGGGTGCACACACCGGGCCGCGCCAAGTGGGCGGGCACATCACGTTTGGCGCATTCACGCTGTGGCTGGATGAGCGCCGGTTGGAACGCCATGGGGGCGCGGACGGCGACGGCGCCCAGGACGTGCCCCTGACCACGGGCGAATTCGCGCTGCTTCAGGCACTGGCACAGCAACCGCACCGGCCCCTGGGCCGTGACCGGCTCATCGCACTGGCCCATGGCCCCGACCACACCGCCACCGACCGCAGCATCGATGTGCAGGTGATGCGCCTGCGCAAGCTCATCGAGGCCGACCCCGCACAGCCGCGCCATATCCGCACCGTATGGGGCGTGGGCTATGTATTTGTGCCCGATGGTGCAGCGCCCGGCGGCGGAGGCAAGCCATGACGCCCTCCGCCACACCCCAGACCACCCGGGGCTGGTGGCCACGCAGTCTGCTGGGCCGCAACCTGCTGCTGATGGCGGTGCTCATCGTGCTGGGCCAGCTGGTGGCGGCCATGCTGGTGCGGCAGATGATCTTTCAGCCCCGCGTGGCGCAGGTGGCCGATGGCGTGGCGCGCAACGTGGGCGCGCTGCGCGCAGGGCTGCAGGCGCTGCCCCCGGCAGAGCGCGCCGCATTTGTCGAGGCGTTCAACCAGCAGGCCGTGCGGTCGGCCCCACCGGTGGCAGCGGAGAACGCTGCGCGGCGTGCGCTGCTGTCGCCCATGGAGCGGCAGTTTGTGCAGGCGGTGTCGCGCCGCCTGGGGGCGGACGATACGCCAACAAATACTTCGCAACCCGTATGGCGCCGCGACAGCACGGGCGTGCTGGCCCTGCGTGTGGTGCACCAGGGGCCGGAGGGGGCGGAGACCTATTGGCTGAACCTGCCCAGCGTGTTCCCCACGCGCGAGTTCACCGGCGCGTGGCTGGCCGCCACGCTGGCCAGCATGCTGCTGGCGCTGCTGGGAGCCTGGTGGCTGCAGCGGCACATCAACCGCCCGCTGGCGCAGGTGGTGGCAGCGGCCCGGCAGTTGGCGCAAGGCCAACCGCCCGCGCCGCTGCCCGAGGACGGGCCGGAAGAAATCGCCACCGTGGGCCGCAGCTTCAACCACATGGCGCACAGCCTCGCCGCAGCCGAGCAGGAGCGTGCGCTGATGCTGGCCGGTGTGTCACACGACCTGCGCACCCCGCTGACCAAGCTGCGCCTGGGCGTGGAGATTGCCGGTGCGCAGGCGGATGCGCCCCTGGCCGCGAGCATGGCCCGCAGCATCGACGAGATGGACGGCATCGTGGGCCAGTTTCTGCAGTTTGCGCGCAGCGGTGAGGCAGGGGTGCCCACCCCGGCGTCGCTCAACGACCTGGCCCAGGCCGTGGCCGAGGCGCAGGCCGACCATGGACGCACCGTGCGACTAGCGCTAGGTGCGCTGCCCGATGTGCCGGTGCGCCCCCAGGCCCTGCGCCGCGCGCTGGACAACCTGGTGGAAAACGCCTGGCGCCATGGCACGCCACCGGTGCTGCTGCGCACGGGGGTCGATGCCGACGGCGTGTGGCTGGAAGTGCAGGACCAGGGCCCGGGCATCGCCCCGGCAGAGCTGGACCGCATTCGCCAGCCCTTTGCGCGCGGCGATGGCACGGCACGTTCGGGCGCATCGGGCGCGGGGCTGGGCCTGGCCATTGTGGAGCGCGTGGCGCGCAGCCACGGCGGGCGGCTGGAGCTGCACAGCGCGCCGGGCGCGGGGCTGCGCGCGCGGCTGGTATTGCCACGGAGCGAGCGGGGCTGATGCCGCCGGGCGCGCCCTGCGAACGCCCAGGACATGCCGCACCCTGAAAATTCAGCCAAAAGTGCCGCAAGCGCTAGTGCAATATACGACAACAGCTCTCAAATCAATAGCAAATCAATGAACCTGACAGGCCCTCAGGCCACCGGCATCTTCAGCTTGCGGTACAGCGTCTGGCGGCTGATGCCCAGCTGGCGCGCGGCCTGCGACATGTTGCCGCGCGCAGCCTGCAGCGCCTGATCGATGGCAGCTTGGGACAGCTGCTGCAGGCTCAGGCTGGCTGGCAGGCCGTCCACACCAGCGCCCACTGCGGCATCGCTGCGCGGGCTGGCGGGCACCGCCGTCAGCGCCTGCACCAAGTCGTCCGGCATGTGCTCCCAGCCCAGGGTGTCTTCGCCCTCGGCCAGCATGGCGCAGGCGGTGCGCAGCACATTGGCCAGCTGGCGCAGGTTGCCGGGCCAGGGGTAGGCGGCCAGACGGGCCAGCAGGTCGGGCGCCACCTGCACTTCAAAACCCAGGCCCTGCTCGGTGGCCAGGTCGGCCAGCAGGCGCTGCAGCAGCGCCACAAAGTCGCTGCGCTCGCGCAGTGCGGGCAGCTGCACCGTGAGGCCGTTGATGCGGTAGTACAGATCTTGCCGAAAGCGCCCTTGTTCCGCCGCCTGCATGAGCTGGTTGTGCGTGGCGCAGACCAGTGCAAAGTCCACCGGCACGGCCTTGCTGGCGCCCACGGGCGTCACGCTGCGCTCTTGCAGCACACGCAGCAGGCGGGTCTGCAGGGCCAGCGGCATATCGCCGATTTCGTCGAGGAACAGCGTGCCGCCATGGGCCTCGCGCAGGCGGCCCAGGTGGCCTTCCTTGCGCGCGCCGGTGAAGGCTCCCGCCACGTGGCCGAAGAGTTCGGATTCGATGAGGTGCTCAGGGATCGCCGCGCAGTTGATGGCCACAAACGGCGCGTCGCGGCGCGGGCCGCTGGCGTGCAGCGCCCGCGCAAACACCTCCTTGCCCACGCCCGACTCGCCCTGCACCAGCACCGCAATCGGCTTGCCCACCACGCGGCGGGCCTTGTCGGCGGCGGCGCGCCAGCGGGCGTCGCCGGTGTCCAGCAACGCCAGCGCATCTTGCTGGGGCACTGCGGCCGCCGCAGCGGCGGGCCGTGTGGGGGTGGCAACCCAGGCTGCGTCCATCTGCACCTGGGCAAACAGCAAGGCGCCTTGCAGTGTGCGCAACGCCTGCGGCTGCTGGGGGCGGCGCTTGTGGTGCGAGAGCAGGTCATCGAGCCGCACGTCCAGCACCCGCTCCAGCAAGGTGGCGCCCACGTCGCCCGCATGCAGGCCCAGCTGCGCCAGGGCCACGCGGTTGGCGCCCACGATCCAGCCATCGGCCGACACGGCCACGATGCCCTCGGCCACGCTGCCAATGCCCTCGGGCGCGCTGTGCAGGTGCAGGCGGATGTTGCGTTTGCAGGTGGCGGCCAGCAGGCGGTTTTCAATCATGCGGGCGGCCGTGCTGACCAGGCCCAGCGTGTGGGCGTGGCCGTGGCGGTAGTCGCCCGAGATGTCGAGGATGCCCAGTAGCTCGCCCGTGGCCGACAGGATGGGCGAGGCCGCGCAGGTGAGAAAGTTGTTGCGCTCCAGAAAATGCTCGCCGCCGTGCACCTCCACTGCACAGGCCTCGGCCAGGGCAGTGCCGATGGCATTGGTGCCCCGGTGCGCCTCGTGCCAGGAGGCGCCGCTGGTCAGCGCCACGCGCTCGGCCTTGTCCACAAAGTGCGGGTCGCCCAGCGTGTGCATCAGCATGCCGCGCCGGTCGGCCAGCACCACCACGCTCTGGCTGTGGCGCACCTGCTCGAACAGGTATTCCATCACCGGCCGCGAATGCGCCAACAGCTCGGGGTTGCTGGCCAGCACCTGGCGCAGCGTGCCGCTGCTGGGGTGGTCGATGGCCTGCGGCCGCCCGGTGGGCAGCAGGCCGGCCGCCATGCTGCGCGACCAGGAGCGCGCCAGGCGCTCGTCCACCAGGCCGCTGGGGCACTGGCCAGAGTCCAGCAGATGCTGGCGGGCCTGTCGCAGGGCGACGGGGGAGGTGTTGGGGCGCACGCTTTGTCTCCGTGCGGGCTCAGGGCGGCCCGCTTGTGGTGTGTGGGCCAGTATGGCGGGCTCGACGGCGCGGGGCAAGGGTATGGGCGCAAGCGGGGCGCCAACTGTTCCATTTCGTGACAGGTGTCGCGGCCCGGGACACCCGGGCGCGGGCGGCTGCAACAGGTATCCGCACTGGGCGGCCGAAAAAAGTCAATGAAATCAACACTTCGCGCGCCTTAGCCCGCTGGCATGTGTTTTGAGTAAGGGGTTGGCATCGGACAGGCGCTACAGAGCCCACCCGATGCACACAACCATCGCAGGAGACAACACCATGACCGTTTACGCAGCCCCCGGCGCCGCTGGCGCCAAGATCACGTACAAGCCCCGTTACGACAACTTCATCGGCGGCAAATTCGTGCCGCCCGTCAAGGGCCAGTACTTTGACGTCATCACGCCCGTGAGCGGCAAGGTCTACACCCAGGCCGCCCGCTCCACCGCCGAAGACATCGAACTGGCACTGGACGCCGCCCACGCCGCCGCCGACAGCTGGGGCAAGACCGATGCCGCCACGCGCGCCAACATCCTGCTCAAGATCGCCAACCGCATCGAAGAGAACCTGGAGCGCCTGGCCTACGCCGAAACCGTGGACAACGGCAAGGCCATCCGCGAGACGCTGAACGCCGACATCCCGCTCACCGTGGACCACTTCCGCTACTTTGCCGGCTGCGTGCGTGCGCAAGAAGGCGCCCTCTCCAACATCGACGAGAACACCGTGGCTTATCACATCCAGGAGCCGCTGGGCGTGGTGGGCCAGATCATCCCGTGGAACTTCCCCATCCTGATGGCCGCGTGGAAGCTGGCCCCGGCGCTGGGCGCAGGCAACTGCGTGGTGCTCAAGCCCGCAGAGTCCACGCCGATTTCCCTCCTCATCCTGGTGGAGCTGATTGCCGACCTGCTGCCGCCTGGCGTGCTGAACATCGTCAACGGCTTTGGCCGCGAGGCCGGCATGCCGCTGGCGCAGAGCAAGCGCATCGCCAAGATCGCGTTCACCGGCTCCACCAGCACCGGCCGCGTGATTGCGCAGGCCGCCGCCAACAACCTCATCCCCGCCACGCTGGAGCTGGGCGGCAAGAGCCCCAACATCTTCTTTGCCGATGTGATGGACAAGGACGACGCCTTCCTGGACAAGGCCGTGGAAGGCCTGGTGCTGTTCGCGTTCAACCAGGGCGAGGTGTGCACCTGCCCATCGCGCGCACTCATTCAGGAATCGATCTACGACAAGTTCATGGAACGTGTCTTGAAGCGCGTGGCCGCCATCAAGCACCAGAACCCGCTGGACACCGACAGCATGATGGGCGCGCAGGCCTCCAAAGAGCAGCTGACCAAGATCCTGAGCTACCTGGACCTGGGCAAGCAGGAAGGCGCGGAAGTGCTGGCTGGCGGCGGTCAGGCCCACCTGGGCGGCGACCTGGAAGGCGGCTACTACGTGCAGCCCACGCTGTTCAAAGGCCACAACAAGATGCGCATCTTCCAGGAAGAAATCTTCGGCCCCGTGCTGGCCGTGACCACCTTCAAGGACGAGGCCGAAGCCCTGGCGATTGCCAACGACACGCTGTATGGCCTGGGTGCAGGCGTGTGGAGCCGCAACGGCAACGTAGCCTACCGCATGGGCCGCGCGATCAAGGCTGGGCGTGTGTGGACCAACTGCTACCACGCGTACCCTGCGCACGCAGCGTTTGGTGGCTACAAGGAGTCGGGCATTGGGCGTGAGACGCACAAGATGATGTTGGACCACTATCAACAGACCAAGAACCTGCTGGTGTCGTACTCGGAAAACAAGCTGGGCTTCTTCTGATCTCTGGGAACAGACACGAGATCAAGACAAAGCAAGGGGAGCTGGCAACAGCTCCCCTTTTTGCCTTTGCACAACCACAAGGAGACACCCCATGGTCGACAAAGTCATCGCCACCCCTGCCGCGCTGGAGCTGGTGGCCTTTCTACAAGCCAAGCACGGCCCCGACTTGATGTTCCACCAGTCGGGCGGCTGCTGCGACAACAGCGCAGCCAACTGCTATCTGCCCGGCGAGATCACGATGGGTGCGGGCGACGTGTACCTGGGCGACATCGGCGGCTGTCCGTTCTACATCGGACGCGCGCAGTACGAGACCTGGAAACACACGCAGCTCATCATCGATGTGATCGAGGGCACAGGTGGCACCTTCTCGCTGGAGGGGCCGGAGGGCAAGGCCTTTCACACGCGCTCGCGGGTGTTCACCGACGCCGAGCTGGCCGCGCTGGGCATGGAGCGCCCTCAGGGCTAAAAGCCTGCTGACGATCTCGCGGGGGATCGTCAGCAGGCTCCAGTAGCAAGGTCCATTCAGGAACGGTGGGGTCCTTTCAAGCCAAAACGGCCTATAGCGCCTTGGGCATATGCGCCAGGCGCTATTGAAGTCGTAGCGCTCCGCTGTGGCTGCGCTCATCGCCCAGGCGGAACACTGACACCACGTGCACCAGGTCTTCGGCCTGGTTCTTGAGGCTGCTGGCGGCAGCGGCCATCTCTTCGACCAAGGCGGCATTCTGCTGGGTGACCTGGTCCATCTGCGTGACGGCCTCGCCCACCTGGGCCACGCCCAGGGACTGTTCGTGGCTGGCGGCGCTGATCTCACCCACGATGTCGGTCACGCGGCGGATGGCACCCACCACCTCGTTCATGGTGGCACCCGCGCGGTCCACCAGGGCGCTGCCCTGGGCCACGCGCTCCACGCTGGCGCTGATGAGGGACTTGATCTCGCGCGCAGCTTCGGCACTGCGCCCGGCCAGGCTGCGCACCTCGCTGGCTACCACGGCAAAGCCCCGACCCTGCTCGCCCGCACGGGCGGCTTCCACCGCAGCGTTCAGCGCGAGGATGTTGGTCTGAAACGCGATGGAGTCGATCACACCGATGATGTCGGAGATCTTCTGCGACGAGGCGTTGATGCCATGCATGGTGTCCACCACCTGGGCCACCACCTCGCCCCCCTGGATGGCCACCGTGCTGGCGCTGGCGGCCAGCTGGCTGGCCTGCTGGGCGCTGTCGGCGTTCTGGCGCACGGTGGCGTTGAGCTGCTCCATCGACGCGGCGGTTTCCTCCAGCGCGCTGGCCTGGCTCTCGGTGCGGGCCGACAGGTCGGTGTTGCCCTGGGCGATCTGCACGCTGGCGGTGGCCACGCTCTCCGACCCGCTGCGCACGTTGCGCACCACGTCCGTGAGTTGTGTGCGCATCTGCTGCAGCGCCTGCAGCAACTGGCCTACTTCGTTGGTGCCGTGGGCCAGGGGCGCGCCCGCCAGATCACCCTGCGCCACCGCACGCGACAGCGCCACGGCCTGCGACAGCGGTCCGGTCATGGAGCGCACGAACACCAGCGCCATCGCACTGGTGGCCGACAGCGTGAGCACCAAGGCCAACGCCACCCACAGCAGACTCCGCTGCAATGCAGCCACACGAGCCTGCAGGGCTTGGTCCAGATTGGTCATGGACAGGTTGTTGAGCGCGTTCAGCGCCTCGATGGTGCGGGTGAAGGCGTCGAAATAGTCCTTGGAGGGCAGTTGCAGCTCGGTGGCGTTGATCACGTCGCGCTCCACCATCTGGAGCGACTGCTGGATCTGCCCCTGCACAGCCTGCGCGCTGCTGCCCAGCGCGCGTTGCAGTTCGGCATTGCCTTGCAAGGCACGGTCCAGCCCCCGGAACGTATCGGCCTGCAGCTCAGCCACGCGCTGCTGCAGCACCAGCAGCTGGCCCTTGCCTTGGGGCGTGAGCTCGTGCTTGCCCAGTGCACTGGCGCCCTGGGCGCGCAGCATGCCCAGTTTTTCTCCCAGCATGGGGGCCTGAGCGAGCGATGCCTGGATCAGCGCATGGGTCTCGGCTTCAGGATCGATCTGCAGGCCATAGGCATGCACCAGGGCCTCGTTGAGCTGCAGCAGCGCCGCGATGAGCTGGGTGTGCTGCGCGGTGCTCTGCGCCGGTTCGATGCTGCGCGCGGCCACGGCCTGCTCCAGCGAGCGCCAGGTCTGCTGGGCCTGGGCCCAGGCCGCCATCTGCGAATCGGGCACCTTGGCTGCGGCAAAGCGGGCGCTCACGTCGTCCAGCGCCGTGTTGACCGCATCGCGTGCAGCGGGGCGACGCGCAGCCAGCGACTCGTCGCCGCCGAGCATGCCCACCGACAGGCCCCGGTGCACCTGCATGCGCTGCACCAGCAGCGTGAGTGCCTGCGCGGGGGCCACGCCCTGCGCCTCCCGGCGCGCGTGGTCGATGGAGTGCAGCGAGTCGCGCACCACCAGGTAGGTGGGCAAGGCGCTCATCAAGAGCCCGATGGTCCCCAGGATGAGGAATTTTTCGAGCAGGTTCAACCGGTGAAGCAGTGACATGGCAGCGTGCGCAGTGGAATAGGCCCCAGGGGCGGGTGTCGGCACCGCCGACTGGGTGGTGGCCCTCTAGGGCCGAACGGAATGCTTCTCAATGTAGGGATGTGTCTGCAGTAAGGTTTTGACTCAGGTCAAGTCACGCAGAGCTTCGCCCGGTGGCGGGTGCTGGCGCGCGCACCGCTGCGGGGAGACGGCGGCGGCCGGGCGCTGGAGAATAATGACCGCTTCCCCATCCTTCGGAGCCTCCGGCATGCACTCGACCACCCTGCGCTTCCTGGCGTCTCAGACCACCCTGCCCCAGGCGGGCCGAGTGCCCGGCGGCACGGTGCTGCGCTGGGTGGATGAGGCAGGTTTTGCCTGCGCTAGCGCCTGGGCCCGGGGAGACTGCGTGACCGAGTTTGTGGGCGGCGCCCACTTCGTGCGCCCCATCCGACCGGGCCACCTGGTCGAGGTGCATGCGCGCCTGGCCTACACCACCGACACCAGCATGTGCCTGGCGGTGGAGGTGCGCAGCGGCACAGTGCACGGCGCATCACGGGAGGACGTGGTGCACTGCGTGGCGGTGTACACCGCGGTGGATGCCAGCGACCAGCCGCGCACCGTGGACAAATGGAGCCCCGAGACGCCCGGCGACATTGCGCTGGCCCAGCGCGTGAAGGCGCACATCGACGCAGCGCGCGCGGCGCAATGAGCGGCGCTGCACAGACCGCATCCGCCACCAGCCCGCTGCGCGCGCGCGACCTGCTCGCAGCGCTGGTGGTGGTGATCCTCTGGGGCGTGAACTTTGCGGCGATGAAGTGGGGGCTGCGCAGCTTCAGCCCGTTCCAGCTGGGCGCCGCGCGCTACCTGTGCGCTGCCCTGCCGCTGGTGCTGCTGGTGCGCCCGCCGCGCATGCACTGGCGCTGGGTGCTGCTGCTCGGGCTGTTCCAGGGCGTGGGGCAGTTCGGCTTTTTGTTCATGGGGCTCAAGGTGGGCATGACGGCCGGGCTGGCCAGCGTGCTGCTGCAAACCCAGGTCTTCTTCACGGCGCTGTTCGGTTTTGCACTGCTGCGCGAGCGGCCGGGTCTGCCGCTGCGCGTGGGCATGGGGCTCGCCGCGCTGGGGCTGGTTTGTTTTGCGATGAACTACGTGGGCCCGGGCTCGGGCGTGGGGGTAGCGGCGGCCACCACGCTGGCGGGCCTGCTGCTCACGCTGTGCGGCGCGGCCATGTGGGCGTCGTCCAACATCGTGGCGCGGCTGGCACAGCAGCACAGCCCGGGGTTTGACCCGTTGGCGTTTGTGATCTGGAGCAGCCTGGTGCCGGTGCTGCCGTTCATGGCACTGTCGGCTGCGTTCGACCCCGACGCCGCGCGCTGGCTGCAGTGGCAGACGCTGGCCAGCGTGCCGCTGCTGTCGTGGGCGGCGGTGGCCTACCTGGGCTGGGCCGCCACCATCGTGGGCTACGCGCTGTGGACCAATCTGCTGCAGCGCTACCCCGCCAACCGCGTGGCGCCCTTCAGCCTAGCCGTGCCAGTGGTGGGCCTCACCGCTGGCTGGCTGCTGCTGGACGAGGGCGTGGCGCCCTGGCAGTGGGCGGGCATTGCGCTGGTGGTGGCCGCGCTGGCCTGCGTGGTGCTGGGGCCCCGACTACAAGCCAAAATGGCCGGTAGCGCCGGTTGAATATACCCTAGCAGCTATCAACTAGATAGCAAACAACGACAGCACTGGCTACAGCAACCGGCGCCGCGCAAAGCGCACCACGGTCACTCCGGCACGTGCCTGGCGCACCGAGGGCATGACCAGCACGCAGTCGTCGTACGGAGTGACCACCGGCGTGCCGTCGTTGTCGCCAATCACCGTGCCCGCCTTCTCGAACACTTCCAGGCCCGTGTACGGCGCCACGAACCGGAAGGCGCTGCTGGTGGCGACCACGGGGCCGGTCACCTCCAGCGCCCACTGGCGCGGTGCGTCGGGCAGGCGCCAGCCGGGCAGCTGCTGCGCCAGCGCGTCGGCGCTCAGGGCGCCAGACTGCTCGATGAAGCGCACGCACTGGTCCTGCGCCACAGCGCGGCTGGCCGGGTCGCCATGGAAGCCACACTCGATGAGCAGCGAGCGGGTGCCGTTGTCGTCCAGGTCGCCGAACCGGCCGTAGTCGCGCATGCGTACGCCGTCCTTGTGGCCGGCATCCACCACGATGTGCTCGGGCGAGCGCATGGCGCGCGCCAGCGCCAGGTTGCGCGGCTGGATGCCGGTGAGCAGCAGCGGCGCCGAGGGCTCGTGCATGGAATGGATGTCGAGCAGCCAGTCGGCCTGCGCCACCCACGGGCGCAGCGCGGCGGCGCGGCGGCGCTCGTTGGTGTCGGCCGCGTCGATGCGCTCGTCCAGCCACTGGCGGTTGAGGTCTTCGTCGGTGAAGCGCGAGGCATCGTGGTTGCCGGGGTCAAAGCGGTCGAAGGCATCCAGGTTGCAGAACGCCAGCGTGAGCGTGCCCTGCTGCGGGCGCACACCGGCGTCGAGCAGGCCTTTGAGCGCCCAGGCACCGCACAGCTCGTTGCCGTGCACCAGGGCGCTGACCATCACGCGGCGGCCGGGTCGGCCCGAGTCGAAGTGCCATACGCCTTCGGTGCCGGTGTTGCCGGCACGCCAGGCGCTGATGTCGGGGGCAGGCAGCGCAAACACCAGGGGTTGCACGGACGTGGGAGAGAGGGGGCTGCTGCTCATTCTTCGATCTTGGCGAATTCAACAATCTTTTTGTATTTGGCCACTTCCGTGACCAGGAACTGGTCGATGTTCACGGTGGGCGAGGCCACGGTGGACCCGCTGGCTTCCATCTTCTTGCGGAAGTCCGGCGATTGCAGGCTGTCGGCCAGCGCCTTCTTGAGCTTGTCGGTCACGGGCTTGGGCAGGTTGGCAGGGCCCATGAGCGCAAACCACACGCTGATGTCCACGTTCTTGTACTGCGGCGACTCCGCCAGCGCGGGGATGTCGGGCGTGGTGGCGGAGCGCTTGGCCTCGGTGGTGCCCAGTGCAATCACCTTGCCGCTCTTGATGTGCGGCAGGCCGCTGGAGAGCACGAACACGCCGTACTCCAGGTTGTTGCCCATGAGGTCGCTGGTGAGCGGTGCCACGCCCCGGTAGGGGATGTGCGTCATGAACAGCTTGCCCTGCTCCTTCACGGCCTCGCCCGCCAGGTGCAGCGCCGTGCCCACGCCCGAGCTGCCGTAGCTGAACTTGCCGGGGTTCTTGGACACCTTCTGCGTGAACTCCGCCATGTTCTTGACGCCCGCACCGGTGGAGGCCACCAGCACCAGCGGCTGCGAGGCAATGAGGCCGATGGCGGTGAAGTCCTTGATGTCGTACTTGACCTTCTTGGTCACGAGCTTGTTGATGGCAATCTCGTTGTTGGCGCCCACCAGCAGGGTGTAGCCGTCGGGCGCCGCGTTGGCGACCTTCTGCGCACCGATCGCGCCACCGGCACCGCCCAGGTTCTCGATCACCACCGGCACGCCAAGCTTGTTGCCCAGCTCGGTGGCCACGGTACGCGCGGTCAGGTCGGTACTGCCGCCGGGCGGGTAGCCCACCACGATGGTGATGGGCTTGCTGGGGTAGGCGTCTTGCGCGATGGCAGGGGCAGCGAGGACGGCCAGGCCGCACAGCAGTGCAACACGGCGCAGGGGATGAGCGGTGGTCATGGCGGAACTCCTTGGCAAAGGCGGGGGTGGTTGGAGGCGATTGGTATGAACTGGATTGTGAAAAGCCAGCCCCGGGCTGTTGGTGCCAAAACGGCACCACATCGTGCCGATTCAAGATACGTGGCACGGGGAAACCCGCAGGCCACTTTCGGTCAGCTTCGGCATATCAGCGCTGCGCCAAGGCCTTCCACAGCGCCTCGGCCAGCGGCCCCAGGCGGCGCTTGGGGCGGTACAGACGCACGTCAAACCGCACCTCCATGCGGGCGTCCCCCGCCAGCGCGAGGCGCTGGGCCTTGCAGTCGGCAAACACCATGGACCAGGGCAGCCACGCAACGCCCAGGCCTTTTTGCACGTATTCGTAGTGGGCGTCGGCCGAGTCGCACTCCACCACGCGCTGCAGCCGGGGTGCATGGGGGTTGTGCGCCAGGTGGTCTTCCACCAGCCGCCCCAGGGCCAGTTGGGGCGCATAGGCCAGGTAGGGCACCCGCGTGGCATCGGGCCCGAACCGGTGCAACGCCTGCCCCTGCGCCGTGGCGCGCGACACAGGCACCAGCCGGTCGGAGGCGACCGTCAGGTGCGTGAACTGGCGCGCATCGAGCCGGATGGCCAGTGTGGGGTGGTGGTACACGAGCGAGAAGTCCGCCTCGTTGCGCTCCAGCATGCCCACCGTGTCGGCCAGCGCCCGGGTGCGAATGCACAGCTCGCCGCCCTGCAAAATGGGCTGCAGGCGCACCAGCCAGTCGGCCACCACGGTGCGCGCCAAGGTGCGGCCCGTGGCCAGGGTCACGGTGCGGGCCTGGCGCCCGACCAGGCTTTGCAGCTCTTCGTGCGACTGCGTGAGGTTGCGCACCATTTGCCCGGCGGTGTCCAGAAAACTTTGCCCGGCAGGCGTGAGGGTGACGGGGCCTCCGCCCCGCTCCACCAGCGGCGTGCCCGCCCAGGCCTCCAGCGCGCGGATGCGGCGGCCAAACGCGGGGTGGGTGACATGCCGCAGCTCGGCGGCACGGGTGAAGCTGCGCTCCTGCGCCAGCACGATGAAGTCTTCCAGCCATTTCAACTGCATCGTCGGCTCCTGGAGGGGCGGCTGTCAGGCGGGTGGCAATCTACGGTGCCGGGGTCGCGCCAGCGCCATCAGGGGGCTGTGCGCGACGTTCAGGGTGGTGGGGAACTCAGCCCCGGGCAGCTTCCAGAACGCCCCGGGTGCGTGTGGCTTCGGCACGCGCAGCCGCGGCAAAGTCTTCGCCTTTGGACGCGTAAAGAATGGCCCGCGACGAGTTCACGATGATCGGCCCGTCGTTGCGCAGCCCGGCGCGCACGGTGGCGGCGGCGTCACCGCCCTGGGCGCCCACGCCCGGGATCAGCAGCGGCAGCGTGGGCGCGATGGCGCGCACGCGCTCGATCTCCTGCGGGTAGGTGGCGCCCACCACCAGGCCGAGCTGGCCGTTCTTGTTCCAGCGGCCTTGCGCCAAGCGCGCCACATGTTCGTACAGGAGCGGCTGGCCCTCGACGCTGGCCAGGCGCTGGGTCTGCAGGTCGTCACCGCCGGGGTTGGAGGTGCGGCAGAGCAAAAACGCGCCCTTGCCGTGGTAGGCCAGGTAGGGCTCGATGGAATCGAAGCCCATGAAGGGCGACAGCGTGACGGCATCGGCGCCGTAGCGCTCGAAGGCCTCCTTGGCGTACTGCTCGGCCGTGGAGCCGATGTCGCCGCGCTTGGCGTCCAGGATCACCGGCACCTGCGGTGCGTTGGCACGCATGTGCTGCATCAGGCGTTCGAGCTGGTCCTCGGCACCGTGCGCGGCAAAGTAGGCGATCTGCGGCTTGAAGGCACACACCAGGTCGGCGGTGGCGTCCACGATGGCAGCGCAAAAGTCATAGATCTTGCGCGGGTCGCCCTGCATGCCCGCAGGGAAGCGGGTGGGTTCGGGGTCCAGGCCCACGCACAGCAGGGAGTTGTTCTGCGCCGTGGCGTCGCGCAGCATGTCGGTGAAGTTCATGGGGCGTGATTTTAGGTGGGTGGGCGCGGAAGGCCTCTACCCATGGCCGCGATCATCTGGCGGAGGCGGCATGAGACGCAGGCTGCGGGCGACCTGACCGGTAGCAGCGGGCAATAAAAAAGGCCGTCGAGACGGCCTTTTTGGGTTGGCTTGGAGGCTTCTGCAAGCCTCTGGCGACAACGTGAGATCAGCGGGGCACAGCCAGCAGGCGTTGCACGTCGCGGTCGTTGGGCAGCGCGTAGTCGTAGCCGCGCACGATGCGGCTGTCTTCCGTGCGCACCAGCTTCAGGCTCACGTAGGTGTAGTTGGCGGCTGCCGAGTAGGTCCCCACCAGCACCAGCGAGGCGTTGTGGTTGCGGGCAATGTCCTTGATCTCGCGCGACAGCAGCAGCTCGCCTTGGCCCTCGCGCACAAACACGTCGCCGCGCAGCTTGATTTCCTTCACGTTGAAACCGCTGGCCGCCATGCTGGTGGCGTACTGCTCGGACAACGTGCGGCCCAGAGGGGCGGCGCGGCTCAAGTCATTGACGTTGACCACGGTGGCCACCAGCACAGGGCCTGCACCCAGAGCGTTCATGTCAAAGCCGGTGGTCAGCTTGGCCACCGCATCGCGGCTGGTCTGGATGAACTGGCTGCTGGCGGCTTCCTGGTAGGTGGGCTCGACGCGCACCGGCGCGGAGTTGTTGGCGCAACCGGCCAGCACGGCACCGGCCAGCACCGTCAGAAGAAGTGCGGGGGTTTTCATTGCGAGACAACCTTCATGTTGACGTTCTTGTACGAGGGGCGCGTAAACAGCGGGGTGTCAGCGTTTTCCAGGTAGTACACGTCGGTCTTGCGAGCCAGGTACTGGCCGCCGCGCGTGACGGTGGTGGTCAGGATCAGCTCGGTGTTGGTCGGGCCGCCGGAGTTGATGCTGTTGGCGTAATCAGCGGCAATCGACAGACCGAGGCCTGCGGCCAGCTGGGCGTCGATGTGCTCATGGCGCAGGCCGTAGGCCGCAAACAGGCCCGCAGCCAGCATGGTGAACTGGCCAGGAATGAAGTGCGGGCGGTCGCTGTTGTGGCGCACGACCTGGATACCGTAGGAGACTTCCAGAGCCTGGCCCAGGTTCTGCTGCACCACGGCGCCGTTCTGGACCAGCTTGGTGATCAGGAACTCGCGGAAGGCGGTTTCAAACTGCGTGGCATTGGCGGGCAAAGACACATGCAGGGGGGTATTGGGGGCCACGCCGGCCTTGTCCAGGGTACCCAGCGTCTGGTTGACCACATCGCGCGAGACCAAGTCCCAATGGCCGGCGGAGCGAACCTTGGGCTGCGAGGTGTACTCGAAATTTTCCGCGACGGGAATAGGCGCCCTCTGTGCGCACCCCACCAAAGTTGCCACAGCGCCAGCCAGCACGGCCAAGCTGATTGCCTTTGAAAACGACATGATTCCCTCCTACGGACTGAATTTGCGAGGGTCCGAACAGATGCGACCCGCACGATTGAAAAATAATTCTGGGCGGTATCCTCAACAAAAACAAGAAAAAATTACGCTAACTACGCTCCGGCGTACACAGTTCGTTGTTTTTGGTCACAGTTGTGTGCCGATGCAAGGCGTGTAAGCAGGCAGAGCCACCTTTGCAGCGGCCCGCCTTGCATTTGCTTACACGGAAGCGGCTGCGCGCTGCTCCAGGATGTCGAAAGCGGGCAGCTTTTTGCCTTCCAGCACTTCCAGGAAGGCGCCGCCGCCGGTGGAGATGTAACCCACCTGTTTGTCGATGCCGTACTTGGCAATGGCGGCCAGCGTGTCGCCGCCGCCCGCGATGCTGAAGGCCGAGGATTCAGCAATCGCCTTGGCCAGTTGCTTGGTGCCGTTCTCAAAGGCGGCAAACTCGAACACGCCCACGGGGCCATTCCAGACGATGGTGCCTGCGGACTTGAGCTGCGCGGCCAGCCGGGCGGCGGTCTCGGGGCCAATGTCAAGAATCATGTCGTCGGGGGCCACGTCGGTGGCTGCCTTCACGGTGGCAGGGGCGTCTGCCGCAAAGGTCTTGGCCACGACCACGTCGGTAGGAATCGGCACCTCGGCGCCCCGCGCCTTCATGGCGGCCATCACGGCCTTGGCTGCGTCCAGCAGATCGGGCTCGGCCAAGCTCTTGCCGATGGGCAGACCCGCGGCCAGCATGAAGGTGTTGGCAATACCGCCACCCACAATGAGCTGGTCCACTTTGTCGGCCAGGCTTTGCAGGATGGTGAGTTTGGTGGACACCTTGGAGCCCGCCACGATCGCGGCCAGCGGGCGCTGGGGCTGGGCCAAGGCCTTGGTCAGGGCGTCAATCTCGGCCGACAGCAGCGGGCCAGCGCAGGCCACGGGAGCGAACTGGGCGATGCCGTAGGTCGTGCCTTCGGCGCGGTGGGCGGTGCCGAAGGCATCGTTCACAAAGATGTCGCACAGTGCGGCCAGCTTGCGGGCCAGCTCTTCCTTGTTCTTCTTCTCGCCGACGTTCAGGCGGCAGTTTTCGAGCAGCACGACCTGACCGGGCGCGACGGTGACGCCGTCCACCCAGTTGGCCACTAGGGGAACGTCGCGGCCCAACAGCTCCGACAGGCGCGCGGCCACGGGCGCCAAAGAATCCTCGGGCTTGAATTCACCTTCGGTCGGGCGGCCCAGGTGGCTGGTCACCATGACGGCGGCACCGGCGTCCAGCGCCATGCGGATGCAGGGAATCGAGGCGCGGATGCGGGTGTCTTCGGTGATGCGGCCGGTGTCGTCCTGCGGAACGTTCATGTCCGCACGGATGAAGACGCGCTGGCCTTGGGCCTTGCCCTGGGCACACAGATCGGAAAAGCGGAGGATGTTCATGGGGTGGAAGTTTCCTGGAGGGGCCGGTGGATCAGGGGCGCCATTTTAGGCGGCCATGCTGACGCGGCCGGGCACCGCCAGGCCTCACCACCCCCAGCCGATGTGCAGCGGCAGGTACACCGCCATGCCCACGAGGATGGTGCCCAGAATGCCCCGGCGCCAGAAGTAGTACGCGCTCGCGAACAGCACGGCGGGCAGGCGTGCATCCATGAAGGTGTCGATCAGCTCGCCCTGCGCCATGAGGATCTCGGGCGCAATGACCGCGGTGAGCGCGGCCAGCGGGGCGTACTTGAGGCCGCGTTTGAGCCAGTCCGGCAACGGCAGCTCACGCTCGGGAATCATGAAGAACGAGCGCGACACCACTGTGATGATCGCGAGGCCTACGGTGGCAAGAAAAGGGTAGATCCAGGACCAGCTCATGGATGGCGCTCCTCGCGCAGCGGCACCACATCGCCGGCCTCGACATGCTCGCGCTCTTCAGGGGGCATGACGCTGTCGGCGGGCACCAGCAGCAGCTCGGGTTGGCGGCGGCTGCGGTCCACGGCTTCCATCATCAACCCTGCGGCCACGGCTGCGGCCAGGGCCACCAGGATGTTGAGCTTGAGGGGCAGCGCAAAGGCCGCAATCGCAGCCGCGGCCGCAACGCCTGTCGCCAGCCAGGTGGCGCGGTCAAACAGCAAGGACAGCAGCACGCCCAGCAAAGCCAGCACCCCCGCAAATCCCAGCCCCCAGGACAGGGGCACTGCATTGGCCAGAAAGATGCCCGCGATCGACGGCACCTGCCACGCCAGCCAGTTGGTGGTGGCGGCGCCCCAGAAATACGGCACCTGCTCGGGAGCAGGCCGGGGCTCGGGGAAGCGCTTCATGAACGCCACGTAGATCACGTCTCCGCTGAAATAACCGATGGCCATGCGCGTGCGCAGCGGCAAGTGCGCAAAGTAGCTGCGCCACATGCTGCTGAAGATCACAAAGCGCAGGTTCACGCAGGCGGCCGTCAGCCAGACGACCCACAGCGGCGCGCCCACGGACAGCAGCGGAATGACGGCGAGCTGGGCACTGCCGGCGTAGACCAGCAGTGACATGAACACCGCCATGCCGACTGGCATGCCACTCTTGACCATCGCCACTCCGGTGACCAGCCCCCAGGCCGCAATGCCCAGGGAGGTACCCGCCATGTCGATGGCGGCCATGCGGGACGATGGGTGACGCAGCGTCCGGCCCAGCGCAGCCGTCACGCTCATGCAGGGCGCGCACCCAGCACCATGCCGGGTTGCAGGTCAAAACCGCGCAAAAAATCCGCCGCAGCCAGCCGCTTGCCACCGGCGCGCTGCAAGGTGGTCAGACGCAGGGCCGTGCCTTCACCACACGCAACGCCAACGCCCGAGCCATCTACGCACAAAATCTGCCCGGGGTGCTGGTCCGACATGCCCAGATTGCTATCAATAACATAGCTCCAGACTTTGACCGTTTCGCCGTTGCACTCGGTGCTGGCGCCCGGGAAAGGATCGAACGCGCGGATCCGCTGGCCAATGACCGGGGCGGGCAGCGTCCAGTCGATCGTGCTCTCGGCCTTTTCGATCTTGTGGGCATAGGTGATGCCTTCAGCCGGTTGCGGCACCGCGCTGAGGCCGCCGCAGGCGGCCAGCTCCAGGGCCTCGACGATCATGCGCCCGCCGAGCGCGGCTAGGCGGTCGTGCAGGGTGGCCGTGGTGTCGCTGGGAGCGATGGGGAGGCGCTCGGTGAGCAGCATGTCGCCCGTGTCCAGCCCTGCATCCATCTGCATGATGGTGACGCCGGTTTCCGCGTCGCCCGCCTCGATGGCGCGGTGAATGGGGGCGGCCCCGCGCCAGCGCGGCAGGAGGCTGGCGTGGATGTTCAGGCAACCCAGGCGCGGCAGCTCCAGGGTCCACTGCGGCAGGATCAGCCCGTAGGCGGCCACGACCATCACATCGGCCTGCGCGGCCAGCAGGGCCTCGCGTGCTGCGGCTGCATCGTCGGGGTATTTACCGTCCAGGCGCAGGCTGCGGGGCTGTGCGACAGCGATGCCATGCTCGAGCGCACATTGCTTGACGGGTGACGCCTGCAGCTTCATGCCACGGCCTGCAGGGCGGTCAGGTTGCGTCAGCACCAGCGGGACGGTGAAGCCTGCGGACAACAGCCGCTCCAGGGCCACACGGGCGAATTCGGGCGTACCGGCAAAAATGACTCTCATGAAAACGGGTATCGGCTCAGGTGGGGGCGCAGGATTCAGTCAGTGACTCAGCCGGTCAATCTGTCAGTCGCGCGCGTTGTCAAAATTCGGCAGTTCGTCAGTGAACAGCACTTGCCGCACCACACCTTGGCGGTCCAGGTGCACATGGGCCTGGCGCAGGTCCGAGTTCTGCCGGAAGCGGTAGGTCCAGATATCGCCATCGAAGCGCGCCACCTGCTCGACACGCAAGGGCATTCCGAAGGTGTTTTGCAGGTCGGCACGGATCCAGCTGCCGACGGGCAGGCTCTCGAACCGTTGGTGCGTGAGCACCTGCTCGTTGCGCACCAGCCGGCCGCTGGCATCAAAGTCGAGGTTGTAGGCGGCAAACCCGGCGGGCAGTTCGGAATAGAGCAGACGCTCTCCGGACGGCAAGGCAATCGTGGCCGTGGGCGGTCCCAGGCGGGCAATCACCTCGGCCCGCACCGCACCGGGCTGCTCACGGGCCGGTAGTACGCAGCCTGTCAGCAGGCACACCAGCGCCCAAAGCGCCAGCACTCCGACACCACGACGGGCGCAGAGCGCTGCGCGCATCACTCGCGCGCCTCCCGCTGCTGCTTGACCATTTTGGTCTTGATGCGGTTGCGCTTGAGCGGCGATAGGTATTCGACAAACACCTTGCCCATGAGGTGGTCCATCTCGTGCTGGACACAGACCGCGAGCAGGCCATCCGCCTCGATCACGCGGGATTGGCCCTGGGCATCCAGCGCCCGCACATGCACCGCATCAAACCGCTCCACGCCGTCATAGATGCCGGGCACCGAGAGGCAGCCTTCCTCGTTGAGGTGCTTTTCGGCGCTGGTCCAGACCAGCTCAGGATTGATCAGCACCAAGGGCTGATCACGCTCCTCCGACACGTCGATGACCACCAGCCGCTCATGCACATCTACCTGGGTGGCCGCCAGGCCAATGCCGTGGGCGTCATACATGGTGGCCAGCATGTCGGCGACCAGCGTGCGGATGCGGTCGTCCACCGCCTGGACGGGGCGGGCGACCTTGTGAAGCCGGGGGTCCGGGTAACAGAGAATGGGAAGGATTGCCATGGCTGCAGGTAAGAGATGTCGCTATTTTCGCCACTTTTGCGGCCTACTGCCGCCTTGCGAGCCAATAATCGTTGCCGAATCAAGGGCTTGAGCAGAGAATCTAAGAAGCTTTGTAACGTATTTGCCCGGCTGCACGCCTGCTTTGTGCGCCGAGGTGCCAGCGAGGGGGCGTTTCCCAATGCATGAGAAAAGGAACAACATGACGGCATTCACCAGCGTGCAGCGGACCGCCCTGGGCGCGCTCACCATCATTGCTGGCGCATTGCTGGTCATGCCGGCCCAGGCGCAGAACTACCCCATCTCCAGCAGCCAGCGCGCCACGGCGCAGCAGGTGTCCGAGCGTGGCGTACCCCTGGAAGAGTTGGCCCCCAACGCCCCCGACACCTACACCGTCAAGCGCGGTGACACGCTCTGGGGCATTTCGGGCATGTACCTCAAGCGCCCCTGGCGCTGGCCCGAACTCTGGGGTATGAACCTCAAGGCCATCCCCAACCCGCACCTGATCTTCCCCGGCCAGACGCTGTACCTCATCAAGGAAGGCGGCTACGCCCGCCTGAGCACCAGCCGCTCAAACGAGCCCGAAACCGTGCGCATCTCGCCCCGCACGCGCAGCGATAGCTTGGCCGACAACGCGCTGCCCACGCTCAAGCAGCACCTGATCGAGCCCTTCCTGGTAGAGCCTTTGGTGGTAGATGAGCAAGTGCTTTTGAGCGCCCCGCGCGTTATCGCGACCACTGAAGAGCGCGTGCTGATGGCCGCGGGCGACCGTGTCTACGTGCGCGGAGACGCCGCTTCGCCCATGCTGGCGGAGGCTGGCGAGCCACGCTACTACCGCGTGTTCCGCAATGCCGTGGCACTCAAGGACCCGGTGACGGCTGAAGTGCTGGGATATGAAGCCCAGTACCTGGGCAAGGCAGAGCTGGTGCGTGGCGAGTCCTTCGAAGAAATTCCGAACGGCAAGGGTGGATACACGGCGGAGTACATCCCCGCCACTGTTGATCTGTCGGCCACCAAGGAGGAAGTCCGCGCGGGCGACCGCCTGCTGCCCGCACCCGCTCGTCCGTTCCTGAGCTACACCCCCCGCGCCCCCGAGATGGAAGTGGATGCCAGAGTGGTGTCCATCTATGGGAGCTCGGCGGTGGCCTACGCGGCCCAGAATCAGGTGGTGGCCATCAACATGGGTTCGCAGGACGGACTGGAGCCCGGCCATGTGCTCAGCTTGCTCACCAAGGGCGACCGCATCAAGGACATGACCGACAGCAACAAGGCGATGGTCAAGCTGCCCAGTGAAGTCAACGGCACCGCCATGGTGTTCCGCACCTTCGAGCGCGTGTCCTATGTGCTGCTGCTGGAAATCCGCAACGGCGTTCGCGTCGGCGACCGCTTGGTCAACCCCAAGTAACGCACCATTGGCCGGCGACACACGTGGTGGTGCGGTGACTCCGCGCTGCGGCGGCAGTACCGGTGAGCTTCATGGACCACGAAGAGCTGGGCGCTTGGCTGCGACTGACCTTGACGCCTGGCGTGGGCAACGGTGCCGCGCGACGCCTGTTGGCGCGCTTCGGCCTCCCGCAATCCATCTTCCAGCAGACCGAGGCGGCGCTGCAGCACTGTGTGCCGCCTGCCCATGCGCGGGCCTTGTGCGAGATTCCGAAAGAGTGGGAAGCCCTGTGGCAAACCACTGCCCGATGGCTTGCCAACGCCGCGCCAGAAGGCCCCGCACGCGCCATTGTGAGCCTGGGTGACCTGCGTTATCCGCAGGCCCTGCTGGACACGGAAGACCCGCCGCTGCTGCTCTATCTCATGGGCCCGGCATCTCTGCTGGAGCACCAGCCCTTCCCCATTGACCGCTGCCTCGCAGTGGTCGGCAGCCGCAACCCCACGGCCCAAGGTGCAGAGAACGCGCGCCTGTTTGCCCGGGCACTGCACAGTGCAGGCTTGACCATCGTGTCGGGGCTTGCGCTAGGGGTGGACGCCGCCGCCCATGAAGGCGCGCTGGACGCGGCGACAGCCCCTTGCGCGGTGGCCGCCACCATCGCTGTGGTGGGAACGGGGCTGGACCGTGTCTATCCCCGCAAAAACCTCGACCTAGCCCACCGCATTGCCGCACACGGGCTGATCGTCAGCGAATACCCGCTGGGCACGCCGCCACTGCCCGCCAATTTCCCCAAACGCAACCGCATCATTTCGGGACTCTCACAAGGCACTCTGGTGGTGGAAGCCGCGCTGGCTTCCGGGTCATTGATCACCGCCCGCATGGCGGCCGAGCAAGGCCGCGAAGTGTTTGCCATCCCAGGTTCCATCCATGCGCCGCAGTCACGTGGCTGCCATGCACTGATCCGCCAGGGGGCCAAGCTCGTCGAGTCGGCCCGGGACGTGCTGGAAGAACTCAAAATCCCCGCCACCACTGTTCCGGGCCTGCCCCTGGAAGGCGCGGACGATGCGGGAGCAGCGGTATCGGGCAAGGCCGAAGGCCCGGTGTTGTCGGCGTTGGGCTATGACCCCATGGGCCTGGACGCTCTGGTCGCACGCACGGGCATGGACGCATCAGCCTTGCAGGTGGCCTTGCTGGAACTGGAACTTGACGGCAGCGTTGCGCGGCTGCCGGGGGGCTTGTTTCAGCGGATCGGCAGAGGCTAGCCGGTCGCCAGGGCGATCCCCCGCTCCACGACAGGACGGGCTTTGTGCATGCGACTCATCGCCTCATCCTGGGCGGCGCATGGCACTCCCCGTGCTCAATCCAACAACCGCTCAGGGTTGGCGTCGAGCTTGGCCAAGGCATCGCGGGTGGCACGCAGCGTGATGCCCTCTTCGTCCTGGGCCACCAGCAAACCGGCCTGCAGGTACGCGGCCAGACGGCGCACCTGGATCAGATAGCTGCTGCCATCCACGGCCGCAAAAAGGTGCAACTGCTTGCGCTGGCTTTGCCACGCGTACTGCACCTGGGCCGACGCACCGTTGTGGTCCAGGGTGTACCAGGTGCCCGGCTGCAGGTCCTGCGCCCAGGCCACCATCGCATCGTCCACCGGTGCGCCATTGTCGGCAATCACGTGGATGGACGAGGCGTCGATGCCCAGCATCATCTCGATGTTGTCCGCATTGAGTGGCATGTCGCCGAGCGTGGCATCGCTGATGAAGTCTTCCAGATTGGCCAGGCGCTTGGCCATGGCGTCGATGTGCGCCTGCGGGATGGACGCAGTCTTGGACAAGAACGCATCGGCCAGGGTGTCCGTCAACACCTTGACCTGTGCATCCTGCGCCGCGCCATTCACGCCCAGCAGGGTCAGCCCCTGGCGCAGGCGCTGCAGCAGCGCCGGCAGGTTCTGGATGACCTGTGCTCGGTCGCTGCGGTTGGGCTTGGCACTGGCCGCCCAGACGAGGTCTGCCGCCGTGCGCTTGAAGGCTACCGTGTCGGCATGCTGCGGGCCATCGCGCACGGCCGATAGCGCCAGCACCTCGGCCCAGGTCTTGAACAGGAACTCCCGGATTTCGTCGCGCACCGGCATGTCGCGCAGCATGGTGCGCAGCTCGATGGTGTACTGGATGGCCAAGGTTTCCCGTTGCTCGACCTGCTGGGCGACACTGACCAGGCGCGAGGTGACCTGTTTTTCGGTGAGGAACTTGGCCAGGAATTTCTCGAACTCGTCATAGACCAGCTGGAAGACGCGGCGTCCGGTCTCGGGGTACTGCTCAATCACCTGCACCACACGGCGGATTTCAGCTTCCAGCGCGCTGCCATTGATGCTGGTCGCATCAAAACCCAGTACGCAAGCGCCCATGCGGTCGATCAGCTTGCGGGCGGGGTGGTCCAGGTTGCTGAAGAATTCAGGCTCGGCCAGGGCCACGCGCAGCACCGGCACCTGCAGCCGCGCAAACCACACCCGCACGGCAGGCGGGATGCGGTCTTCAGCGAGGATGCTCTGGAACATCAGCGCCACCACCTCGATGATCGCCTTTTCGCCCGTGGTGGTCGCCTTTTTCTTGAGTTCGGTGGAGCGTTCACGCACCGCACCCACCAACTGCACCACCGCCGCCGGACTGTAGTCCTCCATCAACGTGGCCACGCCGCTGTAGTAGGTGTCGGCATGCACCCGGTGCGCCGTCAACGCATGGGCCAGGGCGGCCGACGCTGGCGGCGCATTGACCATGTCGAAACCGGTGGCGGGCTGTGTGAGCAGGCGCCGCAATTGCCCCATCACGCCTTGGGCACGCTGGCGTGCCCGGGTCAGGGGCGTCATGCCATTGGCAAAGGCAGTGGGCATACCCTGCGGACGAGGGTGGCCACCATGCGCAGGCGGCCGCATCTGCATGCCCGGCGGCCCCATGGGACGTCCCTCGCCAGGCTGTGTACCCCCGCGGGCCGCAGCCATGGCCTGGCGGGTTTGCGCCAGGGCCTGCGAAGCCAGGCCCCCCGCACCCGAGTCCCCGCCGCCCGTTGCTGCACCACCTTGGGTGCGACGTACTTTGGACTTGAGATCGACCTGCGGCGTGATGCCCTGCTCCACATAGAACACGTTGACCGCCTGGTAGTGCTTTTGCAGGAGGTTGGCCAGCTCGCGTTGCAAGGGATCCACCACCGTTTGGAGGTCCGTACGGGGCAGACCGGCGTCCACCCATTGTTCCACCAGCAGCAGGCACACCGTGTCGGGCCGCAGGATGTCGCTGTTGTCCAGCTCCTGGCCTTCCAGGGACTGGGTGCGCTGGCGCAAGGTGTCGAACTGGTGGTTGACCTGCTCAGTCACCGTCAACGCCATGCGTGAGGCGAGGATTTTGTTTTCCACCACATCGTCGCTGAGCAGCTCGAACTGGCTGAGTCCACCGCCACCACCCGCCGCCAGCTGACCGCGCGTGGAACTGACATGGGGGGCCAGCGCCTCTTGCCACGCCTTGCCGGTGCGTTCCGTCCATGCGGAATGCTTTTGCTGGTACTGCATCCACGCATCCCGGCGCGACTGCATTTCACGGGCAGTACCCGTCTGGTTCATCAGCGCGGTAAGAAAGTCCTGAACGGTTTTGTCCAGGTCTGCCAACCCACCACAGATCCCCTCTACGAACCGCTGGCGCGCCTGGCGGGCCAGGCGGCGTTGCGGAACTGAGGGGGGCGTGGTGTGCATGAACAGATATTAGCGGGTCAGACGGCAGCTCCGGCATGGGGATCGTTGGGATCCCCTTCCTTTTTGGCGGGCTTGACAAGGTCCTCGCGCTTCACTCCCAGCCACATCGCGATGGCTGCCGCCACGAACACCGAGGAATAGATACCGAACAGAATACCGATGGTCAGCGCCAATGCAAAGTAGTGCAGGCTGGGGCCACCAAAAAAGAACATCGACAGCACCATGGCCTCGGTGGAGGCGTGGGTGATGATGGTACGGCTCATCGTGCTGGTGATGGCGTGGTCGATGACCTCGTGCGTGGTCATCTTGCGGTACTTGCGGAAGGCCTCACGGATCCGGTCGAAGATCACCACCGACTCATTGACCGAGTAACCCAGCACCGCGAGCACCCCCGCCAGCACCGACAGCGAGAACTCCCACTGGAAGAACGCGAAGAAGCCCAGGATGATCACGACGTCGTGCAAGTTGGCAATGATCGCCGCGACACCGAACTTCCATTCGAATCGGAAGGCCAGGTAAATCACGATGCCCACCACCACCATGGCCAGCGCCATCAGGCCGCCATGCACCAGCTCCTCGCCCACCTGCGGGCCTACAAACTCGGTGCGGCGCAGGGTCACAGCAGCGTCTGCAGCCTTGAGGGCGCCCAGCACCTGCTCGCTCTGCTGCGCGGACGTCACGCCCTTTTGCACCGGCAGGCGAATCATCACGTCGCGCGAGGTGCCGAAGTTCTGCACCTGAACATCGGGGTAGCCCAGCGCCGCCACGGTGTCGCGGACCTTGGCCAACTCGGCGGGCTGACTGTAGGCCACCTCCATCACGGTGCCCCCCGTGAACTCCACCGACAGGTGCAAGCCACGTGTGAGCAGGAAGAACACCGCCAGGGCGAAGGTGATGAAGGAGATCGCGTTGAAGACCAACGCGTGCTTCATGAAAGGGATGTCTTTGCGGATACGGAAGAATTCCATGGTCTTCCTCCTTTAGTTCGTCTTGGCCACAGCGCTGTCGGACTCAGGCTTCCACACCTGACCGATGGCCACACTCTTGAGCTTCTTCTTGCGGCCGTACCACAGGTTCACGAGGCCACGCGAGAAGAACACCGCCGAGAACATGCTGGTCAGAATGCCGATGCAGTGGACCACCGCAAAGCCACGCACCGGGCCGGAGCCAAATGCCAGCAGCGCCAGGCCTGCGATCAATGTGGTCACGTTCGAATCCAGGATGGTGGCCCAGGCACGCTCATAACCCGCGTGGATGGCCGCCTGGGGCGACACACCCTCACGCAGCTCCTCGCGGATGCGTTCGTTGATCAGCACGTTGGAGTCAATCGCCACCCCCAGCGCGAGCGCCATGGCGGCGATGCCTGGCAAGGTGAGCGTGGCCTGCAGCATGGACAGGATCGCCAGCAGCAGCAACACGTTCACCGCCAGCGAGACGGTGGAGAAAATGCCGAAAAGTGCGTAGTAGATGCACATGAACACCGCAATCGCCACCATGCCCCACACCACGCTGTGGATGCCGCGCTCGATGTTGTCAGCGCCCAGGCTCGGGCCGATGGTGTATTCCTCGATGATTTCCATGGGCGCTGCCAGCGAGCCCGCGCGCAGCAGCAGCGCGGTGTCGTTGGCCTCGGCCGTAGTCATGCGGCCCGAGATCTGCACGCGGCCGCCACCGATTTCGGAGCGGATCACAGGGGCCGTAACCACCTCGCCCTTGCCCTTTTCGAACAGCACGATGGCCATGCGCTTGCCCACGTTCTCGCGCGTGATGTCCTTGAAGATGCGCGAGCCCTTCGCGTCCAGCGTGAGGTTGACCGTGGGTTCCTGCGTCTGGCCGTCAAAGCCTGGCTGCGCATCGGTCAGGTTTTCGCCGGTCAGAATGACCTGCTTCTTGACGATGACGGGCTGGCCGTTGCGTTCCAGATAGCGCTCGGAGCCGAAGGGTACGGGACCGCGGCCTGTCTCTGCCGAACGGGCTTCGGTGCCCTCGTCCACCATGCGCACTTCCAGCGTGGCGGTGCGGCCCAGGATGTCCTTCGCCTTGGCGGTGTCCTGCACGCCGGGCAGCTGCACCACGATGCGGTCCAGGCCCTGCTGCTGGATCACGGGCTCGGCCACGCCCAGCTCGTTGATCCGGTTGTGCAGCGTGACCATGTTCTGCTTGAGCGCCTGCTCCTGCACGCGGCGCGTGGCTTCGGGCTTGATGGAGGCGCGCAGCTTGAACTCGGTGCCTTCCGGCGTGGTGGTGACCAGCAGATCGGCGAACTGATCAGCGACCAGGTTGCGCGCGGCCGTGGCCGTAGCTTCGTCACGCACCTTGATGTCGATGGACTGGCCGTCACGGCTGATGCCGCCGTGGCGGATGTTCTTGTCGCGCAGTGCGGTGCGGATGTCGCCTGCATAGGACTCGGCCTTCTTGGTCAGTGCCGCCTGCATGTCCACCTGCAGCATGAAGTGCACGCCGCCGCGCAGGTCCAGCCCCAGATACATGGGGTTCGCGTGCAGGGCCTTGAGCCACAGCGGCGAGCGCGACACCAGGTTGAGGGCCACGGTGTAGGAAGGGTCGTTGGCATCAGGCACCAGCGCCTTCTGGATGGCGTCCTTGGCCTTGAGCTGGGTGTCGGGCGTGTCAAAACGCGCGCGCACCGAATTGCCCTCCAGCGCCACAAAGTCGGGCGTCACGCCCGCAGCCTTGAGCGCCTCTTCCACCCGCTGCTGCACAGCGGTGTCCACCTTGATGGTGGCCTTGGCCGACGACACCTGCACGGCAGGCGCCTCGCCAAAGAAATTGGGCAGGGTGTACAAGGCCCCCACCAGCAGCACGATCACCAGGATCGCGTACTTCCAGACCGGATAACGGTTCATGATCGCGCTCTCACCTCAGTTGTGCAGGCGCCCGAAGCGCCGGCGCCCCCTGACCCCGCGCCCGGCGGTGCCGGGGCGCGCAGCGCCTCAGGGGGATGTTCATGGATTACTTGACGGAGCCCTTGGGCAGCACCTGCACCACGGCGCTGCGCTGCATTTGCACTTCCACGCCGCTGGCGATCTCGATGTGCAGGAAACCTTCGGACAGGCGCGTGACCTTGCCGACGATGCCGCCGGAGGTGGCTACTTCATCGCCCTTGGCGATGGCGTCGATCATGGCGCGGTGTTCTTTCTGGCGCTTCATCTGGGGGCGGATCATGACGAAGTACAGCACCACAAACATGAGCACCAGAGGCAGCATGCCGGTCAGCGAGGACATGATGTCACCGCCGCCAGCGGCTGCGGCAGGTGCGGTTTGGGCGAAAGCGGAAGAAATAAACACGGACTGGACTCCACAACGGATGGTCAAAATTCACACAACCCGCCCACACCAAGCGCCATAGCGCCCGCTGGGGCAGAACAGGGCATTGTATGCGGCGCCCTGCGCACCGCCCAAGGGGTAAGACCCAAGCTGGCACCGGGGGTTTGCCCCCACCGCGCAAGGCTCAAGCCCTCCACAAGGGAATATGGGTAAAAATGGGCCTATGCGCTAGCGAAATATGCCTAGACAGCTATTTTATTAATAGCAAAAGCCCGCGCGAACGCGGGCTTTTGCATGCGGGCTTTAATGCCCCGGGGCCACTCAGGCCACCTGACGCTGGACGGGCGTGCCCGTGCGCCACTGTGTCATCAGGCCGTCCCACTTGGGGCGCGCAGCCTTCAGGTGCCGCTCCTTCACGTGGCCGTAACCGCGAATTTCTTCGGGAATGCGCGCAATCTCCACGGCCAGCGCCAGGTTGTCGGCGTTCAGGCGGGCCAGCAGCTCATCAATGCAGGCGCGGTATTCGACGATCAGCGCACGCTCCATGCGGCGCTCCTCGGTCTTGCCGAAGATGTCCAGGGCCGTGCCACGCAGGCCCTTCATCTTGGCCAGCACGCCAAACGCGCTGCGCATCCACGGGCCGAACGGCTGCTTGACCAGCTCGCCCTTGTCGTTCTTCTTGGCGGTCAGGGGCGGCGCCAGGTGGTGCACCAGCTTGTAGTCGCCTTCGAACATGTTCGCGATCTTGTCCGTGAAGGCCTTGTCGGTGTGCAGGCGCGCCACCTCGTACTCGTCCTTGTAGGCCATGAGCTTGAACAGGTAGCGGGCCACGGCCTCGGACAACTTCGTGCCGGTGCCCAGCTTCGCTTCCGCTGCCTTCACCTTCTCGACGAAGGCTTGGTAGTCGGCTGCGTAAGCCGCGTTCTGGTAGCCGGTGAGGAACTCCACGCGCTTGGTCACCATTTCGGCCAGCGAAGGCTTCTTGACGAACTGGATCACCTGCGCGGCCTGGAACAGCGCCTGAACGGCGGCGAGGTCGTGCGCGCAACGGCGGCCCCATTCGAAGGCCGCCTTGTTGTTCTCGACCTGCACGCCGTTCAATTCCATGGCGCGCATCAGCGATGCGTAGGTGAGCGGCACGCGGCCCTTTTGCCAGGCGTAGCCCAGCATCAGCGGGTTGGTGTAGATGCTGTCGCCCAGCAGTTGGGTGGCCACCTGCTCGGCGTCAAAGCTACCCACACCGCCCGCGCCCACGGCGGCACTGATGGCTGCATCGCAGTTGCCACCGGGGAACTGCCAGTCGGGGTTGTTCACAAACGCAGCCGTGGGCGTGCCATGCGTGTTGAGTGCCACGAAGGTACGACCGGGCTGCATGACGGCCAAGGTGTACTTGTGCGCGGCCACGATGGAATCACAGCCGATCACCAGGTCAGCCTTGGCGGTATCGACCTTGGTGGTGTAGATGGCGTCCGGCCGGTTGGCGATCTGGATATGGCTCCAGGTGGCGCCGCCCTTTTGGGCCAGGCCACCGGCGTCCTGAGTGATGACGCCCTTGCCGTCCAGGTGCGCAGCCATGCCCAGCAACGAGCCGATGGTGATCACGCCCGTACCGCCCACACCGCCCACCACAATGCCCCATGCGCTTTCGGCCACGGGTAGCACAGGCTCAGGAATGGAGGGCAGCGCCGACAGGTCGCCCTTCTTCTCTTTCTTGGGCTTCTTGAGCTGGCCGCCTTCCACCGTCACAAAGCTCGGACAGAAGCCGTTGACGCACGAGTAGTCCTTGTTGCAGGTGCTCTGGTTGATGCGGCGCTTGCGACCGAGTTCGGTCTCCACCGGCTCCACGGACAGACAGTTGGACTTGGTCGAGCAGTCGCCGCAGCCCTCGCACACCAACTCGTTGATGACCACAGTCTTATCGGGCGTGGCCAGCTTGCCGCGCTTGCGGCGGCGGCGCTTTTCCGTCGCGCAGGTCTGGTCGTAAATGATGGCCGTGCAGCCCTTGATCTCGCGGAACTGGCGCTGGATGGTGTCCAGCTCGTCACGGTGGTGCACCGTCACGCCTTCGGCCAGGGCCGCGCCGTCGTACTTGTGCGGCTCGTCGGTCACGATCACAAGCTTGGCCACGCCTTCAGCCTTCAGGCTGTTCATGATCTGCAGCACGCTGTGGCCCTCGGGCCGCTCGCCCACCTGCTGACCACCAGTCATGGCCACGGCGTCGTTGTAAAGCACCTTGTAGGTGATGTTCACACCCGCTGCGATGCTCTGGCGGATGGCCAGCAGGCCGCTGTGGAAGTAGGTGCCGTCGCCCAGGTTGGCAAAGATGTGCGCGTCGGTGGTGAAGGGCTGCTGACCGACCCAGGTCACGCCCTCGCCACCCATCTGCGTGAAGGTGCTGGTACGGCGGTCGGGCATCCAGTTGACCATGTAGTGACAGCCAATGCCCGCCACAGCGCGGGAGCCTTCGGGCACGCGGGTGCTGGTGTTGTGGGGGCAGCCGCTGCAAAACCACGGGGCGCGTTCGCCCGTGTCCACCTTCAGCTCCGTCATTGCGCGCTCGCTGGCCTCGATGATGGCCAGGCGCGCTTCCATGCGGGCCACGATGTCGCTCGATACGCCCAGCTTCTTGAGGCGCTTCGCAATGGCCTTGGCGATGATGGCCGGCGTGAGGTCGGCCTTGGCGCGCAGCAGCCAGTTCTGGCTGGGGTTGGGCATGCTCCATTCGCCGCCGGTGAGGTCTTCACCGTTGGGGCCCTCGGGCTCGTCAAACTTGCCCAGCACATTGGGGCGCACGTCGGGGCGCCAGTTGTACAGCTCTTCCTTGAGCTGGTACTCGATGACCTGGCGTTTTTCTTCCACCACCAGAATCTCCTGCAGGCCCTGCGCGAAGTCGCGGGTGATGGTGGCTTCCAGCGGCCACACCACATTGACCTTGTGCACGCGGATGCCCAGCTGGCGGCAGGTGTCGTCATCCAGGCCCAGGTCCACCAGCGCCTGGCGGGTGTCGTTGTAGGCCTTGCCGCTGGCGATGATGCCAAAGCGGTCTTGTTTGCCTTCGATGACGTTGTAGTTGAGCTTGTTGGCGCGGATGTACGCCAGGGCCGCGTACCACTTGTAGTCCATCAGGCGCGCTTCCTGCTCCAGCGGCGCGTCGGGCCAGCGGATGTGCAGGCCGCCGGGCGGCATCACAAAGTCCTCGGGCAGGATGATCTTGACCCGGTCGGGGTCGATGTTGATGCTGCTGGACGACTCCACCACCTCCTGGATGGTCTTCATGCCCGACCACACGCCCGAAAAACGGCTCATGGCAAAAGCGTGCAAGCCCATGTCCAAAATTTCCTGCACGCTGCTCGGGAAGAACACCGGAGTACCGCAGGCCTTGAAGATGTGATCGCTCTGGTGCGCGGCCGTGCTGCTCTTGCTGATGTGGTCGTCGCCCGCAATCGCGATCACGCCGCCGTGCTTGGCAGTGCCCGCCATGTTGGCATGCTTGAACACGTCGGAGCAGCGGTCCACGCCGGGACCCTTGCCGTACCAGATGCCGAACACGCCATCGAACTTCTTGCTTTGCGGGTACAGATCGAGCTGCTGCGTGCCCCACACCGCGGTGGCGCCCAGCTCTTCGTTCACACCGGGCTGGAAGACGACGTTGTTGGCCGCCAGGTGCTTCTTGGCAGCCCAGAGCGCCTGGTCGTACGTGCCCAGAGGCGAGCCCCGGTAGCCGCTGATGAAACCTGCCGTATTCAGTCCCGCCGCCGCATCGCGCTGGCGCTGCAGCATGGGCAGGCGCACGAGGGCCTGCACACCGCTCATGAAGGCTCGGCCCTCACCCAAGGTGTATTTGTCATCCAGGGTGACGGTCTCTAGCGCTTTGCGGACGGATTCTGGCAGCGGGGCATTCATGGCTATGTCTCCAATGGCTTCTTTGTGGGGCCTGGCCTTGTGGGCCGGTGGGGCAGGATCCGTCCGCCCGTTTAGGGCAGCCGCTCCAATGTGGAGGTAAGTGTATGTCTGCGTCGCTGATATGTCTTTGCGTTCTGTGCCGTGTTTAGGCTATTCTGAGAAAGGATCTTTCTCTTTTCAACCGCTTTGTGAACACTCTCGACAAATTCGATATCGCCATCCTCAACGAGCTGCAGGCTGACGCCCGACTGACGAACGCCGAGTTGGCCCAGCGAGTGGGACTGTCGGCCGCCCCCTGCTGGCGCCGCGTGCGGGCGCTGGAGGAGCAGGGCTTCATCAAGGGATACCGCGCGGAGATCGACCGGCACAAGATCGGCCTCGGGGTGCTGGCCTTTGTGCGGCTGGATGCCGACCGCAGCACGGGCAACCTCACGCGCAAGATGGAGGAAGCCATCCGCCAGATCCCCGAGGTCGTGTCCTGCCACTATATCAGCGGCACTGGCACGTTCGAGCTGCAGGTGGTGGCGCGGGACCTGGACAGCTTCTCGCAATTTGCGCGCGATGTGCTGCTGAACCTGCCCAACGTGAAGGACATGCACACCAGCTTCTCGCTGGGCGAGGTGAAGGCCAGCGGGGCGCTGCCGCTGACGCACCTGAGCCGTCCGCGTGCTTGAAAGCCTACTAGCGCCCTCAGCACACGCCCATGAGCACGGCGGCGCGATGCCAGGCCCGCAGCCCCGCCCGCCTCAGCGTGGCCACAGCGCCCACAGGCGCAGGTTCTGCTTGAGCCGGCCTGCGATGTCGCCCGCCTCCGGTCCCCAACCCGTGAAATAGTCCGCGCGCACCGCCCCGAGGATGGCACTGCCCGTATCCTGCGCCAGCACCAAGCGGTTGAGCTGTACCTGCGGGCCGGTGGACGCAAGCCACACGGGAGTGCCATAGGGAATGCTCTGCCGGTCCACCGCGATGGATCGCCCCGGCGTCAAGGGCACGCCCTGTGCGCCGCGCGGGCCGAAACCGGCGTCCAGCGGGCTCAAGGGCTCTTCACGAAAGAACACATAGCGCGGGTTGCTCCACAGCAGCTCGTTGGTGCGCTGGGGGTTGATGGCCACCCAGGCGCGGATGCCAGGCCAGGTCGCATCGCGCGTGAGGCCCTGGTCGAGCAACCAGCGGCCCACGCTCTGGTAGGGCTGGTCATTGGTGCCCGCGTAGGCTACCCGCACCAGCGAGACGGAGCCATCGGACTCGGTGATGCGCAAGCGGCCCGAGCCCTGGATGTGCAGCACCATGGACTCGATGGGGTCACGCAGCCACGCAATGGCCCGGCCCGCCAGTGCGGCCTGGGCCTCCGGCAGCGTGTCGATCTGCTGGCGCGTGTACCAGGGCTTGCGCGCACCCAGACTGGCGGGCACACGGTAAATGGGCACGGTGAAGCCATTGCCGGGCTGGCGTACAGCATCCATCATGGGTTCGTAGTACGCCGTGAGCAGACCGTCGGGGTTGCCGTCGGTGGACTCGACGCGATAGGGCTGCAGGCGTGCAATGAGCCAGGCGCGCTGTTCATCGGCCGTGGCAATGCTCAGTTGCCGCACCTCGCTGCACAGCGCTGTGAAGGGCGGCTGGGGCCGTTCGCAACTCTTGATCCAGGCATTCCAGGCTTCGTGCAGTGCGTCTTCGGTAAAGCCCGGCAGCTCGGACCAGCGCACCGGCGTCCAGCGGCTTTTGGGTTGCGCCAGGGGCGGTGGCAAAGGACCGGTGTCGCCAGGCAGCACCACGCTACTGGGTGGCAGCGGTGCCGGGGTACCCCCAGGGCGCGCAGGGACAGGGGCAGGGGGCGTGGAGCAGGCGGCCAGCGTTCCTACAATCAGCGCCGTCAACGCAACGCGCAGGAGTGTCAATTTCATGGGGCTGATTTTGCTTGAAGCGCTGCTGGCGCTGGTGGTGCTGGTGGCCATCGTGTGGTGGACCATGTTCTCGGGACGCAAGGGGGGCGAGCTCAAGTCCCCGCAGCCCACCGACCAGGACAGCCCCCCGCCTCCCGCCCCCTGACAGGTGGCGCGCCCGGCGCAGGGGCTGCGGCCATGTCCTACAGCCACGGTGCCGATGTGCTGTTGGCGCCGGCCCGGCTGCAGGGCCACGATGGCACGAGCCGGGTGAAGCCGCTGTGCGGGAATGCGACGACGCTCCCGACGCAGGGGTGCAAAGCCCACCCAGCGCCATCGACTTTCAAGGAGCACGCACATGCGCACACACATTCAACTTCTCGGCGCTGCCGCCGCCATCGTTCTGGTCACCGGTTGCGCGAACATGGACGACACCCAGCGCCGCACGGCCACGGGCGCCGGCATCGGGGCGCTGGCGGGCGCGGTCATCGGCTCTGCCACCGGCGGCAGTGCAGGGACTGGAGCGGTGGTAGGCGCGGGCGTGGGGGCACTGGGCACCTACATCTGGTCGCAAAACATGGAGCGCCAGAAGCGCGAGATGGAACAAGCCACACAGGGCACCGGCATCGCCGTGACGCAGACGGCCGACAACCAGCTCAAGCTGAACATTCCCAGTGACATCTCTTTTGCGGTGGGTCGCTCGGACATCCAGCCCAACTTCGCCCCGGTGCTGGACCAGTTTGCCGCCGGCCTGCGCAGCAACCCGAACACCGACGTACGCATCGTGGGCCACACCGACAGCACGGGCTCCGACGCTGTCAACAACCCCTTGTCCATGGACCGCGCCGCCAGCACCCGCAGCTACCTCACGGCGCGCGGTGTGGATGGCCGCCGGATCGTGATCGAAGGCCTCGGCGAGCGCTACCCCATTGCCACCAACGACACCGCCGAAGGCCGTGCACGCAACCGGCGGGTCGAGATTTTTGTGGGTGAGCGACCCCGGGGCTGAGCGCGCGGGCGTCGAAATCCAGGCCTCGCAGCCAGGCTCAGTGCCCGGTGCGCAGCAGGTTGGCCAACTCCACGGCCGACTTGACCTGCATCTTGTCAAACACGCGTGAGCGGTGGACCTCCACCGTGCGCACGCTGATATCGAGCTGGTCAGCGATCAGCTTGTTGGGCAGCCCCGCCACCACCAGATCCATCACATCGCGCTCGCGCTCGGTCAACTCGGTCAGGCGCACCTGCAGGTCGCTGCGCTCGCGCACCTGCGCCAGGTGCTCTGCAGATCGGGCCAGCGCCTGCTCGATGCGGTCCACCAGCGCGTTGTCGGAAAAAGGCTTCTCGCAAAAATCAAACGCACCGCGCTTGACCGTGTCCACGGCAGTGGGCACATCGGCGTGTCCAGTGAGAAAAATCACCGGCATGGTGGCCAGGTCTCCCCGCGCGGCCAGCACGTCAAACAGTGCCAGACCGCTCATGCCAGGCATGCGCACATCCAGCAACAGGCAACAAGGCTGGCGCTGGGGCGGCCGCTTTTGCAGCATGGCATCGAAGGCCTCGGCCGAATCAAAGGACTCGCTGGGCAGTCGGCGCGAGCGCAGCAGCCAGGCCAGCGCCTCGCGCACGCTGGCGTCATCGTCCACGATGTACACGGTGGCGTTGGTGATGGGCTCCATAAATCAGTTCAGTGGTCCATTGCAATATCTGTCACGCGCACACGCTGAAGCCGCCAGGGCCTGGCACAGGCCCATGCCATAAGCCTCAGGATGTGGCGCCATTGTTCACGGGTAGCGTGAAGGTAAACACCGTACCACGGGGTTCATTCGGCGCAAATCCGAGGAAACCGCCGTGTTGTTCGATGACGGTGCGGCACATGCTCAGTCCCAGGCCCATGCCCTCGGGGCGGGTGGTGAAGAACGGGGTGAACAGCTTTTCTGCGACCTCGGGGGGAATCCCCGTCCCCACATCGGTCACGGCAAATTCAATCCAGCCGTTGTGCGGGTTGGAGGCTGCACGCCGCACCCGGATATCCAGCACACGATTGCGCACGCCGGGGTCGTCCATGGCTTGCATGGCGTTGCGTGCCAGGTTCAGCAGCACCTGCTCCACCATGGTGCGATCGCACAACGCGGGCGCCAGGCCCGGCTCGATGGATGTGTTGACGCGCACACCCAGCTTGCGGGCCTGCAGGCTCACCAGCGGCAGGATGGCATCGAGCAATTGCTGCGCATGCACGGCCTCGCGGGCCTGGTCACGGCGTCGCACAAAGTCGTGGACGCTCTTGATCACGCGGCCCGCGCGCTCGGCCTGGCGGGCAATCTGGCGCATCGCCATGCGCACATCGTCCAGGGCATCGTGCTCGGGGGTGGACGCACCGGCGCCGACACTGGCGGGCGTGGCATGTTCCAGCAGGTTGATGGAGCCATTGGCGTAGCTGGAGATGGCGGCCAGCGGCTGGTTGAGTTCGTGGCTGAGCAACGAGGCCATCTCGCCGACCGTGGCCAACCGCGCAGTGGCCTGCAGACGTTCCTGCGAGGCGCGGGACAGCTCCTCGACCCGGCGCTGCTCGCTGATGTCCAGGAACGCGCTCATCCAGCCCGTGTGCTGGCCTTGGGCGTTGATGAGCGGGGCCTCGATGATCAGCACAGGAAACCGGGTGCCATCCTTGCGCATGAACTCGGACTCAAACCCCTCGCGCGGTGGCATGGTGCCTGCAAAACGGATGGCTTGGCGCTGGCGGTATTCCTCGACACGCTCGGGCGGCCAATAGGGTGCTGACATGCTCAGGCCCAGCAGCTCCTGCGGGCTGAAGCCCACCATCTCGCAAAAGGCCGGGTTGACGTAGGTGATGCGCCCCTCCAGGTCGCGCGCGCGCAGCCCGGTCACCAGCGAGTCCTCCATCGCCTTGCGAAAGGCCAGCGCGTCGGCCAGGTCGCGCTCGGCGCGCAGGCGGCGACGGTTGTCGCGCACCAGCACCACCATCACCGTCACCAGCGCAATCGACATGGCCGTCACCAGGGCTGTGAGCACATTGGGAAACAGGCTGGGCGCGCTGTGCCAGCTGTCCATGCGCAGTACCAGCGTGCTGCCTGGCAGGTCCATCAGGTGCTGTGCCGAGAACATGCGCGAACCCCGGCGTGCCGCACCCAGCACGGCCAGTCGGGTGCCGTCGGCCTCGGTGAAGGAGGCTTCCTGGCTGCGGGTGAGGTTGTGACCCACCAGATTGGCCAGGATGTCCTGCAGCGCATAGGTCGCTACCAGGTACCCGTTGGTGCGCCCGCTGGCAGACAGCGGCACACACAGCTCCATCATCTCCGAGCCCAGACCGTCCCCATGGGGCTGAAAGTAGCTACTGGAATACGCAGGCCCCCCCAGGCGACGCGCGTTGGCGCAGGCGATGGTGAGGTCCGACTGGCCACTGTCGCGCAGTCGCATGTCCCACGCCACCGGTCGGTAGGGCGACTGCACATGGGTGCGCATGTGCAGGCTGGCGTCACGCAGCTCGATGCGCACCAGTTCGCGCCGATTGCGCAGCAGGTCAGACGCCTCGACCTCCCAGGCCAGATGGCTCGGGTTGTCGCTGGGCAGGGCCTGCAGGCTCTGCAGGTTGTGCGTCAGCGCGGTGCGGATGTCAGACACCGCATCGGCCGTGTCGCGCTCCAGGCGGGTCTGCACCTGGCTGGCTTCGTAGCGCCCGGCCAGCCACACCATCGTGGCCAGCATGGACACCACGAGCAGCACCAGCGCAGTCCACAACGACCAGCGTCGCCAGGCGCCGCGCCAGCGCTGCAGCAGCGTGCGTTTGGCGGGGAAGGCAGGGGTGGCAGTCACAGCACGCGGTGGGTCAATGCGGGCAGCTGGGCACGCACGGCGCCCAGGCGTTGCGCGTCCAGCTCTCCGGCGACCACGCCAGCGCCCTGATCCCGCTGCGCGACGATGCTGCCCCAGGGGTCCACCAGCATGCTGTGGCCCCAGGTGTGGCGGCCATTGGCGTGCACACCGCCTTGGGCAGGGGCCAGCACATAGGCCAGGTTTTCCACCGCGCGGGCGCGCAGCAGGACCTCCCAGTGCGCTTGGCCCGTGGTGTGGGTGAAGGCGCTGGGCACCAGCAGCAGGTCGGCACCGGCGCGGGCATGGGCGCGATAAAGCTCCGGAAAGCGCAGGTCGTAGCACACGGACAGCCCCACGCGCCAGCGCCGCCCGTCCCGGGCCTGCAGATCAAAATGCACCGGAGTGTCCCCAGCGTCGATGACCCGGCCTTCGTCGTACTGTTCCGCGCCGTTGCTGAAGCGAAAGAGGTGGATCTTGTCGTAGCGCGCAACGCAGGTGCCCGTCGGGTCGAAGACCAGCGTGGTGTTGCGCACCCGGTCCGGCGCGTCTGTGGCCATCGGCAGCGTGCCGCCCACAATCCACATCTGCAGCGCGCGTGCGGTATCGGCCAGAAACTGCTGGATCACCCCGGCGCCGGCGGTCTCACGGAACGCCAGCTTGTCGGTGTCCTTGTGCCCCATCAGGCAAAAATACTCAGGCAGCACGGCGAGTTCGGCGCCGCCCTGCGCAGCCTGTTCCAGCAGCTCGCGCGCAACACGCAGGTTGTCGTCCAGCGCGGTGCCGGACACCATCTGGATGGCAGCAACTTTCATGAAGGTTCTCCGGTCTTGGGGGGCGGGTTGACGCGGGGCGCCGCCTCGGTGGCAGGGCTCGCTTCGCGCCCGCGGCGGGCCACGCGCACCACGCGCGGGTCGGCCCAGGTGCCATCGACGCGGAACTCCTGCGTGGCCGCCTCGATCAGCGGGCCCCGCAAAAACACCTGGGCCAAAAAGCTGCCCAGGCCAATCACCGGGTTGATGGCCGTGGCCACGAGCGAGGCGGTCATGGCATTGATCTCGGGCACCACCACCACACGCAGGTCCTGCGTTTCCTGGTCGATATTGGCGCTGCCCTCCATCAGCACGGCCGCATTGACGCCCTTCATCTGCAGGTTGTTGGTGGTGGCCACGCCCCGCTCGATGCGCACATCGCCCCGCACAAAATCGAACGCAAAGCCTTCGCTGAACACATCACGAAAATCCAGTGTCAGCCGGCGTGGCAGCGATTGCAGACTGAGCACGCCCAGCAGCTTGGCCAACCCAGGGTCGGCCTTCAGAAACTGGCCGGACTCGACATTCAGGTTGATCTGCCCGGTCATGCTGCGGTAGTCGGGGCTGAACGGCGCGCCAATCCAGCCCACCTGCCCCTCCATGCGGCCCTTGCCACGCCGAACCACGTTGGCCATGCCCAGGCGGGCCAGCAGGTCGCCCGAATCGCGGATATCGAGCTTGAAGCTCAGCACGGTGCGCCGCTCCGCAGAACGGGGGCCCGCCGCAGCGGCATTGAGCACCGCCCAGTTGCCGCTGGCGGTGAACGCTGCCTCAGGCGCGGTGATGTTGAACTTGGACAGACGCCATTCGCGCTGCACGCCCTCGCCGCCCCGGTTCTGGGCCTCCATCTCCACCCGACCCAGCCGCTTGCCCCGCAGCTCAAAGTCGTCCACCACGATGTCCAGCGCGGGCAGATTGCCCGGTTGCTCGTTGAGCAGCTCTTCGACCTGCGTCACATCGCTTTGCGGCATGTTCACCCGCGACAGGCGCGCAAACAAGCGGCCATTGCTGAACTCGGGCGTGCCTGGCTGGCGGTATTCCAGGTAACCGTTGAGTTCGGTGGCATCGAGGTTGGCTCGCCAGGTGGTGCCGTCGCGCAGCGCACCCGCCACCACGTTGTGCAGTGTGCGGCCCTGCAAAGTGAGTTCACGCGCGCGCAGTGCCAGCGTGGTGGGCAGATAGTCCTGCGCCACCGCCGGCCCGGCGGGCGTCGTCGTCGTTGCTGGGCTGCGGGTAGCTGGCTCGGCCGCAGTCACCCGTGTGAGCACCTCGTCCCAGGCGTCCACATCCAGCTTGCCTTGGTTGATGTTGGCAGCCACGCCCTGGGTGGGCATCGGGGCCGACTCACCGTTGCTCAGGCCCACACCGATCGCGCCCCGCAACACGCGCGGCAGGGGGCCGCTCAGGTCGCGCACATAGGTCGCCGATCCGAGGGAACCCAGGTCCAGCGTGATCTGGTCCCGCAGCGGGGGGGCATTGCTCCCGTTGCCGTTGTTGTTCGCCAAGCCCACCAGCGATTCGCGCGCCACTTGGTTGTCGAAACGCAGGGGCAGGCTGCTGTCCGCCGTTTTACCCAGCGGGGGAGGCAAGGCCAGGGCCAGGCCCTGCAGGCTGGTGTTCACCTGCAGTTCAGGCACCCCGCGGCGAAACGACAGGGCCAGTGTGTACGGGGCGCTACCAGTGGCCCGCCGCGCCAGTTGCGACAACATGCCCAGCTGCGGGGTTTGCTGCAGCCCCTCGGCCGTGGCGGTGCCCTGGGCACGGATCTGCACTGCAGACTCGGTGGCCGGGGCATTGGCCGCCAGAGCGCGCATGCCACCTTCCAGCCGCACCGGGCCGCCCAGCGCCTGGGCCTGCACGTTGGACAGCGAAAACCCCGTCTCGCTGAACTGCACGGCGCCCCGCACGCGGGTGAGCGCAGGGGTGTCGGGGGTGATGCGCAGCTCGTTGCCCGCCAGCGTGACGCTGCCCTGCACCTTGGATTTGTTGATGTCGCTGATGGGCAGGCTCAACCGCAGCTGGAAGTCGGCGTTGCCCGTACCGCTGGCCTGCTCCAGCGCATTGCCCGTCATGCGGCCCAGCGGCGAGGTGGCCATGAGCGTGAGCAGCTCGGCCAGCGGGCCGCGTGCATCGGCACTCACGCCCACCACGGTGTGCGCCAGGTCTGGAATCCGCGCCTCGACCTTGGACAGACGCAGGCCCTTGCTGCCTGCAAAGCCGCCGCTCGCGCCGCGCACCTGCATGGACGAGCGTTCAAAGATCAGCTCGCCGCCCAGATCGATCAGCGCGGGCCAGGGCAGGGTGCCCGCGGGCTGCAGTGCGGTGGGCACGTAGGCGTAAGTGACGTCCTTGACCCGCGCCGCAATGCGGAATTCACCTTGCTTGGGGTCGTTGAAGGGCAGATCGTGCAGATCGCCCTTGACGCGGAACTGCACATTGCTGGCGCTGCCAGCCACCACCGCATCGCGCACATAGTGGCGCGAATCAGCGGGGATGGACAGGGGCAGGTAGCGGTGCACCCGGGTGCCGTCAGCGCGGTGCAACGTGCCCGTGAGGTCCAGCCCCCCCGGAAAGCGCGACCGGTGGGGCGCCTTGGATGGGTCGCTGGTGTGCCAGGTGGCGCGGGCATCGCCCTGGGCATCGGCATTGGCGAACTGCACATCGTTAGCCTGCACAGCAATGCGGTCGCCGTCCAGTTGCCAGCGCACATCGGCGCTGAGCCGGTCGAGCGGCAGGACGGGCTCCTCAAAAACCCCCGGCAGTACCAGCGCCCCCGACGCCATGGTCAGCGCCGCCTTGCCCCCTGCCTGGTTCATATCGATGTCCACGTTGGCGCCGCGCAAGCCCAAGTGGGCGGGTGCCGCGACATCGGTAGCACCGGCCAGCGCCAGCCCCTGGATGCGCCCCTTGACCTGGTACTGCTGCAGCGCATCCAGCGGCCCCTTCCAGGTGGCCTGGATCTCGTCCACCAGCCCTTGGGGCGTGTAGGTGCGCAAGGCGTCGTGGGCGGCCGTTCCCAGCGGCAGACGGCTGGCCACCTGCGCCAGTGCCGCCAGGTCCAGCCGGTCGGCCCGCAACTCGCCTTGCGCCGGGGCCTTGCCGTTGGCATCGGTGTGCACCAACCGCAAGTTGCCGCCAGGCCAGGTCAGGCCATCGTCGGTCTGGAACTGCAGCGCCTGCGTCGAGAATTCAAAGCCGCCAACCAAGCGGCGACCTCCCAGGCGCCCCTGGATGGAGGGCAGCACCAGCGGTCGCAAGTCAGGGGCCAGGGTGGTGTTCACATCGGCGAGCGCCAGGTCGGCCGTGCCACCCACGACCTGCCCGCTGCGCACGTCGGCCCAGGCCCGCAGCGCGCCCCGGCCCTGGGCCACCTCGATGCCCACATCGGCGTGGTGACGCAGGCGCGATACGTCCACCCGCGCGAAATGGGCAAACACCTGGCCGCTCCAGTGCTTCCAGTTGCCATCGCGGGCGCGCAGCAGCGGCGCGCGAAACAGGCCCACCAGGGTAAAGCGGTCACCCCATTCCGGCGGTGGCGTGGCATCTACCCGAAGGTTGTGGCGCCAGTTGCCGTTGCGCAAAACCACGTCCACCTTTTCCAGCGCCAACTCCGGGGCGCCGCGCTGCTCATCGGTCCAGCGCACGGTTCCGTCCTTGATGTACACCTCGCCCTGCGAGAACAACCAGTCGGCCGCCGCGCTGCTGTCGCCCTGGTTCTGGGCAAATTCAAGCCCCGCCACATAGATGCGCCCGTCGCTCGCGCGGCGCACGTCCAGGTCAGGGCCTTCGATGTAAAGCTGCTCAAACCCCCACTGCAACAACGAACGGGGCGACAGCGCCACCACCACCCGGGGCAGGCGCAACGCGGTACGGCCTGCCGCATCCAGCAGCGCGACGTCAGACAGCTCAATGGACGGGATCAACCCCTCGGTGCGGGCCACGATGGCGCCGATCTGCACGGGAACCCCCAATACCCGTGCGGCCTGCGCCTGCAACTGTGGGCGGAAATCACCGATTCGCGGCACAATCCAACCATGAAGAGCCCCCCATGCGATGGTCAGCAGCAGCCAGAAGGCGAGCAACAATCCCAGAGACCACCGCGCAAAACCTGCAACTATTTTCAGCAGGCGTGAGGGGTGCGAGGTGGGATCGATCATGGTGAGATGGAAAGTGGCAGGAATTATGACCCGCAGCCCTGGCATGGGTTCACTCGTGACCCGAGTGTCCAGTGAGCTTTTGTATGCCGTCGGGCCCGCAGACCAGCACCTCGCTCCCCGTCCAACATCCGGCTGTGGCTGCCATGCATCCTTCTCTGTCTGACCCCCGCTGCCACCAGCCCCTGCCGGAGGGGCCCCTGGCCGAGCATTCCCGCTTCTACCAGCGCCTGCACCGCCGCTACGCCAACGACCTGCCGCTGCTGCCCCCGGGCGTCCCGGTGCTCGCGACCATGGAACAGGCCTACGACGCCCTGTGCGCGCGCGGCTGCGACACGGGCACCGCGCTGCGCGTGCTGCGCCAGCTGGTCATGGAACGACTGATCCAGCTGGACTGCGAGGCGCAGACACCGCTGGCCGACATCACCCGCACCGTGACCGAACTGGCCGAGCTGGCCCTGGACCGTGCCTGCCAGCAGGCGCGCCGCGAGCTGGACGAACGCCATGGCGCACCGTGCGGCCCGCAGGGCCAGCCCGTGCAGCTGTGGATCATCGGCATGGGCAAACTGGGCGCCCGCGAGCTCAATGTCTCCAGCGACATCGACCTCATCTATGTGTATGAGCACGATGGCGAAACGGCTGGCATGCCCGATGGCCGGGGCCGCATCTCCAACCACGAATACTTCGCACGCGCCGTCAAGGCCATCTACAGCCTGGTGGGTGACACCACCGAGCATGGCTTTGTCTTCCGGGTGGACCTTGCCCTGAGGCCCAATGGCAACTCGGGCCCCGCCTCGGTGTCCCTGGCCGCGCTGGAGGAATACCTGCAGGTGCAGGGCCGCGAATGGGAGCGATTTGCCTGGCTCAAGAGCCGCGTGGTGGCCCCGCGCGACTGCATTGGCAGCCCCGAGGTGCAGGCCCTGCGCGGCGTGGTGCTGCCGTTTGTGTTCCGCCGCTACCTGGACTACAGCGTGTTCGACGCGTTGCGCTCGCTGCACAGCCAGATCCGGGACCATGCGTCCAAACGCAGCGCCGGACACCCCGAGCGCGCCAACGACGTCAAGCTCTCACGCGGCGGCATCCGCGAGATCGAATTCACCGTGCAGCTGCTGCAGGTGGTGCGCGGCGGGCAGTTCCCCGAGCTGCGCCGCCGCCCCACGCTCGATGCGCTGCAGCGCCTGGCCCATGCGGGCCTGATGCCCCAGGAAACCGCCGACGCGCTGGCCCGGGCCTACGTGTTTTTGCGCCGGGTGGAGCACCGCATCCAGTACCTGGACGACCAGCAGACCCACGTGCTGCCCACGCGCGACGACGACCTGGCCTGGATCGCCAGCACCCTGGGCTACAAGGACTGCTGCGCCTTCCTGCACGAGCTGGACGCACACCGCGAGCTGGTGGCCCAGGAGTTCGACACCCTGCTGGGTGGCAACGGCAAAAAGCAATGCAGCGGTGGTGGCTGTGGCGGCCCCCGGGCGGCGGCACCGCCGCCCCCGGAACTGGAAGGCCTGCTGGAGCAACTGCCATCGGGCTTTCGCGAGCGCGTGGCCGAATGGCGCAACCACCCGCGCGTGGCCGGTCTGCGTGACGAAGCGCGGGCCCGCCTGTTCCGCCTGGTGCAGCGCACAGCCCAGTGGCTCAAGGAGGGACGCGTCACTGAAGAGGCGACCATACGCCTGGCCAACTGGCTGGAGCCGCTGCTGCGGCGCGAGAGCTATCTGGCGCTGCTGCTGGAGCGGCCCTCGGTGCACGAACAGCTGCTGCACCTGCTGGGCGCGGCCAAGTGGCCCGCGCGGTACCTGCTGCAGCACCCCGGCGTGATCGACGAGCTGGTGGGCGACGCGCTGCTGTCCGAGCGTTTTGTGGTGGCCGACTTTGAACGCGAGCTGGGCATGCGCCTGGCGTCGCTGCGCTCCACCGGCGAGGACGACGACGAAACTCTGCTCAACCTGCTGCGCCGTGCGCAGCATGCCGAAACCTTCCGCACCCTGGCGCGCGACGTGGAGCGCCGCATCACCGTCGAGCAGGTGGCCGACGACCTCAGCGCGCTGGCCGACAGCGTGCTGCGCATCACCAGCCAGTGGTGTTGGAGCCGCCTCAAGAACCGCCATCGCGACGAACCCCAGTTCGCCATCATTGGCTACGGCAAGCTGGGCGGCAAGGAGCTGGGCTACGGCAGCGACCTCGACATCGTCTTTGTGTTCGACGACGACGATGAGCGCGCCCCCGAGGTGTACGCGGCCTTTGTGCGCAAGCTCATCAACTGGCTCACCGTCAAGACGGGCGAAGGCGACCTCTACGAGATCGACACCGCCCTGCGGCCCAACGGCAACTCGGGCCTGCTGGTCACGAGCTTTGAGGCCTATGCCAACTATCAGCAGCAACGCGGCAGCAACACCGCCTGGACCTGGGAACACCAGGCCATGACACGTGCGCGGTTTGTGATGGGCAGCGAGGCCCTGCGCGAGCGCTTCGACGCCGTGCGCGAGGCGGTCATCACCTCTGCCCGCGACCCGCTGGCGTTGAAGGGCGAGATCGTGACCATGCGCGAGCGGGTGCGCTCGGCCCACCCCACGCCCGCCGGAAGCTTCGACGTGAAGCACAGCCCGGGGGGCATGGTGGACGCAGAGTTTGCCCTGCAGTACCTGGTGCTTTCGCAGTCTGCCGCTCACCCGGAACTGCGTGGCAACCTGGGCAACATCGCCCTGCTGCAGCGCGCCGAGCAAGTGGGCCTGCTGCCCGCAGGGGTGGGCCACGCAGCCGCCGACGCCTACCGCGAGCTGCGCCGGGTGCAGCACGTGGCGCGGCTGGACGAAGCGCCCACCCAGGTCACGCCCCCCGCACTGCAGGCCGAGCGCGATGCCGTGCTCGCGCTGTGGCAGGCCGTGTTTGGTCCTGCCCCGTAGCAAGCGGCCACTTTCGATGCGGTGACAACCCGTTGCACTTTGGTGCAGCAGCAGCTTCTGAAAAATTCATTAATTCAAACAACTGTTTGAATTCTGGTGGTTTAATCCGGGGCCATGAGTTCCGGTGCCCACCCCATTCCCGCTGCAGCCCAGCGCACAGCCCGCAGTGACGGACAAGACACGCGTGCCCGTCTGCTGCAGGCCGCGCTGCAGCTGTTCTCCGAAAGAGGCTTTGCCCAGACGTCGGTGCGCGCCATCGCCCAGGCGGCGGACACCAATGTGGCCGCCATTGCCTACCACTTTGGCGACAAGGCCCAGCTGTACACCGCCACGTTCTACGAGCCGTTTGGCAGCGGCAGCGATCTGATCCCGGTGTTTGCTGACCCGGCCGTGGACCTGCAGGGCGCGCTGCACCACTATTTCGCAGGGTTTCTGGAACCGCTCAAGCACGACGACCTGGTCACGCAGTCACTGCGCCTGCATGTGCGCGAGTTGCTGGACCCTACCCATGTCTGGCCCGAACTCATCGAACGCGAATGCCGCGCCCCTCACATGGCGCTGGTTCAGGTGCTTTGCCGCCACATGGACGTTCCGGCGGTGGACGACGACATGCACCGGCTGGCCTTCTCCCTGGCCGGGCTGGTGATGCAGTTGTGGACGCAGCGCGACCCTCTGGTGGCCATTGCCCCCCAGCTGGCCACTGCCGGGGTAGTGGACCGATGGGTGGAACGGCTGACCGGCTACGCCCTGAGCATGGTGCAAGGAGAAATCGCCCGACGGCAGGCCACACAACGGTCTGGGCGTCGCACTTTGCGGACTTCACACAAGAAGGAATCCAACGCATGAATCTACGTACGACCCGTTTCGCATGGGCTGCGTTGCTGCCCCTGGCCCTGGGCGCCTGCGCGGTGTCTGCGCCGCCCGCCCGGGTGCCTGCGACTCCGCCCATCGCATGGCAAGCTCCACTGCCGCACCAAGGCTTGCTGGGCGATCTGGCCCGCTGGTGGACCCAGCTGCAAGATCCGCTGCTGGTCGAGCTGATCGACGCCGCCCAGACCGTGAGCCCGGGCATCGCGCAGGCCCAGTCGCGCATTGCGCAGGCCCGTGCCACGCAGGTGGGAAGCCGGGCGGCTTTGCTGCCCTCGCTCGACGCACAGGCCAGCGCCAGCCGGGGCTTCAATGACCAGCTGGCCCGCGTGGCCACCACCTCGCAGGCAGGGCTGCAGGCGAGCTGGGAGGTGGACCTGTTTGGCGCCAACCGCGCCGCCAAGACCGCGGCCGATGAACGGCTGGCGGGCGCACAGGCCCTGTGGCACGAGGCGCGCGTGAGCGTGGCGGCCGAGGTGGCGCAGCAGACCAGCAGCATCCGCACCTGCCTGGCCCAGCAGCAGGTGGCCGAGCGCGACGCACAGTCCCGTGGTGAAACGTCCCGCCTGTCGCAGCTGAGTGAGCGCGCGGGCTTCACTGCGCCCGCCACAGCCGCACTGGCCCGTGCCAGCGCCGCGGAGGCCCAGGCCCGCGCCTCGCAGCAGCGCATGCAATGCGATGTGGAAGTCAAGGCCCTGGTGGCGCTCACCGGCTGGGAAGAACCCACCCTGCGCACCCGGCTGGCCCAGCCGGTGGCTGCGGCCCCGGACACTTTATTTACCGTCGACGCACTGCCCGCCCAGGTGCTGGCCCAGCGCCCCGACGTGTACAACGCCGAGCGCGAAGTGGCGGCTGCCAGCGCCGACGTCGCCAGCGCCCAGGCCCAGCGCTACCCACGCCTGACCCTCAGCGGCACCGTGGGTGCAGCCCAGGTGCGCACCGGGGGCGTGACCACCGACCTGAACACCTGGACCATCGGCCCGCTGGCGCTCAGCGTGCCCCTCTTTGACGGTGGCCGCCGCGCTGCGCAGACCGATGCTGCGCAGGCCCGCTACGACGAGGCCGCGTCGCAGTACCGGGCCAAGGTGCGCCAGGCCGTGAGCGAGGTCGAGCAAGCCCTGGTGCGCCTGCAAAGCACGGCCGAGCGCAGCGCCAGCGCGCGCACTGCCGCCGAAGGCTACCGTGCGTCGTTCGACGCGACCGAAGCGCGCTGGCGCGGCGGCCTGGCCAGCCTGGTGGAGCTGGAAGATGCCCGGCGCACAGCGCTGGCCGCCGAGAACGCGCTGATCGCGCTGCAGCACGAGCGCCAGACCGCCTGGATTGCGCTGTACCGCGCCGCCGGTGGTGGATGGAAGCTATGAGACACCCCCCTGAGGCGCTTTGCGCCTCGCCTGCGCATCGCCGGTTTCAAGCGCAGTGGACGACGCCCAACACCATGCACAGCTGATATGAATTTTTCAGGACAGATGCACATGCAACACTCCTCCTTCTCCTTCAAGTTTTCCCCCACCGCCTTCGCCGTGATTACCGCCTGCGTGCTGGCCACGGGCGGTGCGCTGGTTTTCTCGGGCGCATCGCGTGCCGCCGATGAACCCAAGGCGGGCCAGCCCCGGCCTGCGCTCACCGTCAGCACGGCGCAACCGCAGCGCATGCAGGTGCCGCTGCGCCTGGCCGCCAACGGCAACATCGCGGCCTGGCAAGAGGCGAGCATTGGGGCCGAGAGCAACGGCCTGCGCCTGACCGAGGTGCGCGTGAACGTGGGCGATGTGGTCAAGGCCGGGCAGGTGCTGGCCACCTTCTCGGCCGACACGGTGTTGGCCGATGTGGCCCAGAGCCGCGCCAGCCTGCTCGAAGCCCAGGCCAATGCGGCCGAGGCCGCCGCCAATGCCGACCGCGCCCGCTCGTTGCAAGCCACGGGCGCACTCAGCCAGCAGCAGATCCAGCAGTTCACCACGGCCGAGCAGACCGCCCAGGCCCGCGTGGAGGCATCCAAGGCCGCGCTGAACGCGCAGCAGCTGCGCCTCAAATACACCCAGGTGGTGGCGCCTGACAGTGGCGTGATCTCGGCCCGCACCGCCACCGTGGGCGCGGTGGTGGGTGCCGGCACGGAGCTGTTCCGCATGGTGCGCAAGGGCCGCCTGGAGTGGCGCGCCGAAGTCACGTCCACCGAGCTGCGGCGCATCCAGCCCGGCGCCAAGGTCAGCGTCACCGCCGCCAGCGGCGCCGTGGCCGAGGGCACCGTGCGCATGGTCGCGCCCACGGTGGACCCGCAGACGCGCAATGCGCTGGTCTACGTGGATCTGCCCGCCAACACCGACTTCCGAGCCGGGATGTTTGCGCGGGGCGACTTCGCACTGGGCAGCAGCGATGCGCTCACCGTGCCGCAGGAGGCGCTGGTGGTGCGCGACGGGTTCTCGTACGTGTTTGTGGTGGGCGGCGACCAGCGCGTGCAGATGCGCAAGGTCCAGACCGGCCGCCGCGTGGCTGACCGGGTGGAGGTGCTGTCGGGGCTGGATGCGGGCGCCTCCGTGGCCGTGCGCGGTGCGGGCTTTTTGAACGATGGCGACCTTGTGCGCGTGGCGGCCCCTGCGGCGGCGCCAGCGGCGGGCAAGCAGTCCTCCAGCGAGTATTTCATGCAAAAAGTGCCTGTAGCGCTAGTGAATCATGCGCTAACAGCTATCAATTGAGGAGCATTCGAGATGAATGTATCCACCTGGTCCATCAAGAACCCCATACCGGCGCTGATGCTGTTTGTGCTGCTGACCTTCGGCGGCCTGCTGTCCTTCAACGCCATGAAGGTGCAGAACTTTCCCGACATCGACTTGCCCACGATCTCCGTCACGGTGGCGCTGCCGGGCGCCTCGCCCGCGCAGCTGGAGAACGACGTGGCGCGCAAGATCGAGAACAGCATCGCCACGCTGCAGGGCCTCAAGCACATCTACACCAAGGTGCAGGACGGCGGCGCCACCATCACCGCCGAGTTCCGGCTGGAGAAGCCCACGCAGGAGGCGCTGGACGATGTGCGCTCCGCGGTGGCCCGTGTGCGCGGCGACCTGCCGGGCGACGTGCGCGATCCCATCGTGACCAAGATGGACCTGGCCGCGCAGCCCGTTCTGGCCTTCACCATAGCGTCGGCCCGCATGGACGATGAGGCGCTGTCCTGGTTTGTGGACGACGCCGTGGCCAAGAAGCTGCTCACCGTGCGCGGCGTGGGCGCCGTCAACCGCGTGGGCGGTGTGCAGCGCGAGGTGCATGTGGCGCTCGACCCGGTCAAGCTGCAGTCCCTGGGCGCCACGGCGGCCGATGTGTCGCGCCAGCTGCGGCTGGTGCAGACCGAGAGTGCCGGCGGCCGCACCGACCTGGGCGGCAGCGAGCAGCCGGTGCGCACGCTGGCCACGGTGCAGTCGGCGCAGGAGCTGGCGGGCCTGACGCTGGCACTGTCGGACGGCCGTCATGTGCGGCTGGACCAGGTGGCCACGGTGACGGACACCATCGCCGAGCCCCGCGCGCTGGCACTGCTCAACGGCAAGCCGGTGGTGGGCTTTGAAGTGGCGCGCAGCAAGGGGGCCAGCGAAGTCGAAGTGGGCGCTGCCGTGCAGGCGGCCCTGCAGGAGATGCGAGCGCAGCACCCCGACCTTGAAATCACCGAGGCCTTCAACTTCGTGCAGCCGGTGCAGGAGGAATACGACGGCTCCATGCACCTGCTGTACGAAGGCGCGCTGCTGGCCGTGCTGGTGGTGTGGCTGTTCCTGCGCGACTGGCGCGCGACGTTTGTATCGGCCGTAGCGCTGCCGCTGTCGGTGATCCCGGCGTTCATCGGCATGTACTGGCTGGGCTTCTCGATCAACGTGATCACGCTGCTGGCGCTGTCGCTGGTGGTGGGCATTTTGGTGGACGATGCCATCGTGGAGGTCGAGAACATCGTGCGCCACCTGCGCATGGGCAAAACGCCCTACCAGGCCGCCATGGAGGCGGCCGACGAGATCGGGCTGGCCGTGATCGCCACCACCTTCACGCTGATTGCTGTGTTTTTGCCCACGGCGTTCATGAGCGGCATTGCGGGCAAGTTCTTCAAGCAGTTTGGCTGGACGGCGTCGCTCGCGGTGTTTGCCAGCCTGGTGGTGGCGCGTCTGCTCACGCCCATGATGGCGGCCTACATCCTCAAGCCCATCGTGGGCGACCACAAGGACCCACGCTGGATGACGGTGTACCTGCGCTGGGCCGCATGGTGCATCAAGCACCGGTGGATGACTTTCATTGCCACGGCGGCGTTTTTCATCGGTTCGCTCGCGCTGATCCCGCTGCTGCCCACGGGCTTCATCCCGCCGGATGACAACTCGCAGACGCAGGTGTACCTGGAGCTGCCGCCCGGCGCCACGCTGGCGCAGACGCGCGCCGTGGCCGAAGACGCGCGCCAGCGCATCGCCCAGGTAGACCACGTGCAAAGCGTTTACACCACCATCGGCGGCGGCTCGGCCGGCACTGACCCCTTCATGGGCGGCGCCAGCACCGAAACGCGCAAGGCCACACTCACCATCCTGCTGTCCCCGCGCGGCGACCGGCCGCGCAAGCAGGGCATCGAGAACAAGATCCGCGCCGCGCTGGAGACACTGCCCGGCGTGCGCAGCAAGGTGGGCCTGGGCGGCTCAGGCGAAAAGTACGTGCTGGTGCTCACCGGCGACGACCCGCAAGCGCTGACCGCCGCCGCATTGGCGGTCGAGAAAGACCTGCGCACCATCCCCGGCCTGGGCAGCATCTCGTCCACCGCCAGCCTGGTGCGGTCCGAGATCGCCGTGCGCCCCGACTTTGCCCGCGCCGCCGACCTGGGCGTGACCAGCAGCGCCATCGCCGAAACCCTGCGCATTGCCACGGTGGGTGACTACGACGTGTCGCTGCCCAAGCTCAACCTGGCTGCGCGCCAGGTGCCCATCGTCGTCAAGCTGCAGGACGACGCGCGCAAGGATCTGTCGCTGCTGGAGCGCCTGCCGGTGCCCGGCGCCAAGGGCCCGGTGATGCTGGGCCAGGTGGCCACGCTGGAGTTCAGCGGTGGCCCGGCCGTGGTGGACCGCTACGACCGCGCGCGCAACGTGAACTTCGAGATCGAACTCTCGGGCCAGCCGCTGGGCGATGTGACCAAGGCGGTGGAGGCGCTGCCCTCCATCCAGAACCTGCCAGCCGGCGTGCGCCAGATCACGATTGGCGACGCTGAAATGATGGGCGAGCTGTTTGCGAGCTTTGGCCTGGCCATGCTCACCGGCGTGTTGTGCATCTACATCGTGCTGGTGCTGCTGTTCAAGGACTTCCTGCACCCGGTGACCATCCTGGCGGCGCTGCCGCTGTCGCTGGGCGGGGCGTTTGTGGGGCTGCTGATCGCGCAGAAGAGCTTCTCGATGCCCTCGCTCATCGGGCTGATCATGCTCATGGGCATTGCCACCAAGAACTCCATCCTGCTGGTGGAATACGCCATCCTGGCGCGGCGCGAGCACGGCATGACGCGCTTTGAAGCGCTGGTCGACGCCTGCCACAAGCGGGCGCGCCCCATCATCATGACCACGCTGGCCATGGGTGCGGGCATGATGCCCATCGCGCTCGGCGTCGGCGCGGCGGACGCGAGCTTCCGCTCGCCCATGGCGGTGGCGGTGATTGGCGGGCTCATTACCTCCACGCTGCTGAGCCTGCTGGTGATTCCGGCGGTGTTCACCGGAGTGGATGACCTGGGACAAGGGTTCGGGCGGCTGGCTCGCCGCCTGCGCTGGGGACGGCACGGGCCCACGCCACCGGCGGCACCTGCGGCACCGGCCCTGGCGCAGTCCACCCCGCCGCCCGCCCCGTGATGCACCCGCGGCCGTGCCCCTCGGCATGGCTGCGAAAAGCAGGGCAATCACGGGGGTTGCCCGGGCTTTGGCGAGGGGGTAGCCGTCGGATAATGCAACGCGCACCATGAACCTCGTCAGCCTCAACATCGAATCCATCCAGCTGGGCCACCCCCTGCCTTTTGTGCTGCGGGGGGCCGACGGCGCGTTGCTGGCGCAAAAGGGCTATGTGATCCGCACCCGCGAGGAGCTGGCCAAGCTGGTGGAACGCGGGCACGAGCTGTGCGTGGACACCGACGAATCCGGCGGCAGCCACCGCGCCTACCTGGCGCAGCTGCAGCGCATGCTGATCGCCGACACCAACCTGGGCGAGATCGCGGCCATGAAGATGACGGCGGGCGAACAGGCCGCCGCCGCGCGTGCCGGCAAAACCCTGCCCGACTGGCCAGAGTTGCAGTTGCGCGCCACGCAGCTGCTGCGCTCCCCGTCGCCCAGCGACTTTGGCGGGCGCTTTCAGGCGCTGCACGATGAGCTCGCGCGCCATTGCGAGCAGACACCCGACGCCACCCTGCTGGCGCTGATCTATCTCTCGGCCCAGGAAACGCGCATGTACAGCGCCACCCATTCCATGCTGGTGAGCTGCGTGTGCATGGTGGTGGCGCGCGAGATGCTGCGCTGGCCCAGCGGCCGGGTGCATCAACTGGGCCATGCGGCGCTGAGCATGAACATCGCCATGACGGAGCTGCAGGACCAACTGGTGTTGCAGACCCAGCCCCTCACCGCCACCCAGATCGCCGCCGTGGAAGACCACGCTGCGCGGTCCGAGGCGCTGCTGCGCCACTTGGGCGTGGCCGACCCGGCATGGCTGGAGGCCGTGCGCTGCCACCACCACCGCACGCCGGGGCCCATGGCAAAAAAGACCGAAGCCCAGCAGATGGCGCGCCTGCTGCAGCGTGCCGACATTTTTGGCGCCCGCCTGGCCCCGCGCGCGGCACGGCTGCCCATGCCCGTCACGGCCGCCATGCAGGCCAGCTACTACGATGAAGAGCACCAGGTGGACGAGGCCGGCGCCGCCCTCGTCAAGACGCTGGGGGTGTACCCCCCGGGTGCCTTTGTGCGCCTGGCCAGCCGTGAAGTGGGCGTCGTCATCCGCCGGGGCACCACCGCCACCACCCCCCGCGTGGCCGTGGTGACCAACCGCGACGGCATGCCCACGGGGGAGCCCATCCCCCGCGACACGGGCATGCCGCCCTGGAAGATCACCGGCGTCGTGGCGTTCAAGGATGTGCGGGTCAAGCTGCCGCTGGACCGCCTGCTGCAATTGGTCTGACACCCCCGGGGCGCCACAGCCCCCCATAGCTTCCGCTGCCGCCTCCCTCGCGCGGCGGGCACTGCGCTGACGTCCCCGCGCTGATTTCCCCTGAACGGCGCCTCGCACAAGGTGCCGGGTTGAGCTGCCCGCACACCCCTTGCCCCGAGAGGGCCAGCGGGGTACCGCGCCATGCGCGCTTTCACAGCGCGCTTTTTCACGCTCCCACGCCCTTCGGTCAGAAATCTGAATCCAACGGCACTCGGGCCACGTATACCGCTCAGTACAAATAAAAACTTATGTGGACAAAAAAAGATGAAATGGTTAAATTGCCTGCACTAACTGCCCAAAGTCCTATGAACCGCCTCACAAGACTCCTCTCTACAGCCGCCGCCCTGGGGGCTTGGCTGTTGCTGGCGCCCGCCGCCCAGGCGGCCGACGCGCCCGCCGGATGCCCGGCCACGCTGCAGCACACCTTCCCGCGCCTGCAGGACGAAAAGCCCCAGTCGCTGTGCCAGTACAGCGGCAAGGTGGTTCTGGTGGTCAACACGGCCAGCTTCTGTGGCTTTACCGGCCAGTACAAGGGCTTGGAGGATCTGTATGCCCGCTACAAGGACAAGGGTCTGGTGGTGCTGGGCTTCCCGTCCAACGACTTTGCCCAGGAAAAAGGCAGCAACAAGGAAATCGCCGACTTCTGCGAAAACACCTTCGGGGTGAAATTTCCGATGTTTGCCAAAAGCAGCGTGAAGGGCCCTGAGGCCTCGCCGCTGTACCAGCAGCTGGCCCAGCTGTCGGGCACGGCGCCCCGCTGGAACTTCCACAAATACCTGCTGGGCCGCGACGGCAAGCTGGTGGACAACTACTCCAGCCTGACCGGGCCGGACAACAAAGGGCTGGTGCGTGCCATCGAGCAGCAGCTGGCCCAGCCCACACCCCGGTGAGCGCAATGATTTCTTTACATTTCTTGAAAAAAAATACAGGCGGCCTCTGGAACTTCGCCGGAGCGGCCCCACTCTATCCGTTGCGCAAGACGATTGCGCAGCGTACAGTTTTAGTGTTGCGAAGCCTTTCGGTCCCTCGGGTTCCGACTGACCTCCTGGAGCGCTTCTCCTCCCTCCCTCTCTTATTCGTTTCGGGACGCTTCGCAACCTTTTTATTCCGTGCACCGGCCAGAGGGGGCCGGCCATGAAAATCGCCATCATCGGTTCCGGCATCTCCGGGCTCTCCGTTGCGCGCCAGCTGCGTGGCCACGCGGACATCTCCCTGTTTGAAGCGGGCGACTACTTCGGGGGGCACACCCACACCGTCGATGTCACCTTGCCCGATGCGTCGGGCACCCCTGTCACCCACGGTGTGGACACCGGGTTTCTGGTGTTCAACGAGCGCACCTACCCTCATCTCATCCGCCTGCTGGCCGAGCTGGGCGTGGAGACGGCCAAATCCGACATGTCGTTCTCGGTGCAGGTGCCCGCAGCCCTCAGCGGGGGGCGCGCGCTGGAATGGAGCGGCACCAACCTGAGCACCGTGTTTGCCCAGCGCTCCAACCTGGTCAACCCGCGCTTTCTCGGCATGCTGCGCGACCTGCTGCGCTTCAACCAGCTGTGCACGCGCATTGCCGAAAAGCAGGCGGAGGCGGCGCTGATGCAGCCCCTGGGCGACTTCCTGCGAGAGCACCGCTTTGGCGATGCCTTCCGCGACTGGTACTTCTTGCCCATGCTGGGCTGCATCTGGAGCTGCCCCACCGACCAGATGCTGAAGTTTCCCGTGGCCACCATGATCCGGTTCTGCCACAACCACGGCCTGATCCAGGTGAGCAACCGCCCGCAGTGGTGGACGGTGTCCGGCGGCGCGCGCCACTATGTGGACAAGATCGTGGCGGGCATTGCCGACAAGCGCCTGAACACCCCCGTGCGCCGCATCGAGCGCGATGCCGCCGGTGTGCGCGTGGTGACTGCAGACCGCACCGAACACTTTGACAAGGTGGTGCTGGCCACACACTCCGACCAGTCGCTCGCGCTGCTGGCCCAGCCCACGACGCAGGAGCGCACCGTGCTCGGCGCCATCCGCTACCAGGCCAACCGCGCCGTGCTGCACACCGATACGTCTGTGTTGCCCCAGCGCCGCGCCGCCTGGGCCGCGTGGAACTACGAGCGCGCCCCGCAGAAGAGCCGCGAGTCGGCCCGCGTGTGCCTGCACTACCTCATCAACCAGTTGCAGCCCGTGCCTTTTGCACAGCCCGTGGTGGTGTCGCTGAACCCGGTGCGCGACATTGCGCCCGAGCACGTGATCGGCAGTTACGAATACGCCCACCCGGTGTTCGACATGGCCGCCATCCGCGCGCAGCAGCAGGTGGGCAAGCTGCAAGGGCAGCAGCACACCTGGTTCTGTGGCGCCTGGACGGGCTACGGCTTCCACGAGGACGGCCTCAAATCCGGGCTGGCCGTGGCTGAGCAATTGCGGGCAGCCCTGCCAGCCCCTTTGGCGGAGGCCGCGTGAGCCAAGCCCCGGCCCCATCCGCAGCGCCCCTCATTGGCTTCGGCCAGGTGCGCCACACGCGGCTGCGGCCCCGGCGGCACGCGTTTGCCTACCCCACGTTTTTCCTGATGCTGCCGATGCGCAGCCTGAGCGGCACACACACCAGCACACGCACTGGCACACACACGCCGCTGGCGGTGAACCGCAGTGGCGCCATCAGCTTCCATGACGTGGACCACGGCGACGGCCGCAGTGCCGCGCAGGGCGGTGCGCTGGCCTGGCTGGACGAACTGCTGCGCACCGAAGGCATCACCGACGCCACCGGCGAGGTCTGGCTGCACTGCTACCCGCGCGTGCTGGGCTACACCTTCAAGCCCGTGAGCTTCTGGTACTGCCACCGGGCGGACGGCCACCTGCGCGCCATTGTGGTGGAGGTCAACAACACCTTTGGCGAGCGCCATTGCTACCTGCTGGATGCGCCGCAGTACGGCGTGGAGCAGCAGGCGCGCAAGGTGTTCCATGTGTCGCCCTTTTGCGAGGTGAGCGGCGGCTACCGCTTTCGCTTCATGCGCACCCAGGCCGGTGCACAGGATGCAGGCCGCACGGTGGTGCGCATCGACCACGACGACGACACCGGCCCCCTCATCCAGACCAGCGTGAGCGGCACCCTGCAGGCCATCACCCCCCAGACGCTGCGGCAGGCGCTGTGGGGCTACCCCGCCATGACGCTGGCCATCATCGCCCGCATCCACTGGCACGCGCTGCAGCTCTGGCTCAAGCGTGTTCGTTTCCACCGCAAGCCCGAGGCGCCCGCCGCCGCCGTGACCCGTTGATTTCCATGACGAACGAGACCGCCATGAACTCCACCACCGCCCCCCGCTCTGCCCAGACCCTGCCCGCCGGCACCCCTGCTGCCGCCCGCACGGCGCTCAAGCTGCTGCACAAGCTGCAGCACGGTCACCTCACGGTGCAGTTGCCCGACGGCACCCTGCAGCACTTCGGCCACGGCAACGGCCCCTCTGCCGCGATCACGCTCAAGAACTGGAACGTGTGCAGCGCCGCACTCAAGTCGGGCGACATCGGCTTTGCCGAGAGCTACATCGCGGGCGACTGGACCACGCCGCACCTTACCGACCTGCTCAAGCTCTTCGTCGCCAACCGCCAGCAGGTCGAAGGCGTGATCTACGGCACCTGGGCGGGCCGGCTGCTGTACCGCATCAAGCACCTGCTCAACCGCAACACCCGCGCCAACAGCCAGAAGAACATCCACGCCCACTACGACCTGGGCAATGCGTTCTACGAACTCTGGCTGGACGACACGATGAACTATTCGTCCGCCTGGTTCGAGGGCGATGCGGGCGGTGACATGCGCACCGCACAGCACGCCAAGGTGCGCCGCGCCTTGCGCATGGCGGGGGTGGAGCCCGGTTCCCGCGTGCTGGAGATCGGCTGCGGCTGGGGCGCGCTGGCCGAGATGGCGACCGTCGAATTCGGTGCCCGCCTGACGGGGGTGACGCTCTCTACCGAGCAGCTGGCATTCGCGCAAAAGCGCATGGTGCAGCAGGGGGTGGCCGCGCATGCCGACCTGCGCCTGCAGGACTACCGCGACATCCAGGACGGCCCGTACGACGCCATCTGCTCCATCGAGATGGTCGAGGCCGTGGGCCGCGAATACTGGCCCACGTACTTCCAGTCGGTGAACCGCCTGCTCAAGCCCGGCGGCAAGGCCTGCATCCAGAGCATCGTCATCGACGACAGCCTGTTCGACCGCTACATCAGCTCCACCGACTTCATCCAGCAATACATCTTCCCGGGCGGCTGCCTGCCCTGCCCGCGCGAGTTCCGCCGCGAAGCCGAAGCCGCAGGCCTGCGCGTGGTGGACGAGTTCGCGTTTGGCCAGGACTACGCCGAAACCCTCAAGCGCTGGCGCGAGCGTTTTCTGGCGCAGCGCACGCAGATCCTGCAGCTGGGCTTTGACCAGCGCTTCATGCACATCTGGGAGTTCTACCTCGCGTACTGCGAAGCGGCGTTTGCGATGAGCAACATCGACCTGGTGCAGTACACGCTGGTCAAGGACTGATCAAGGGCCGAGAGTCGCTATGAAAAACATAGCTATTACCGCAATATTCACTAGCGCATTGATGGCTTTTGGCCCTCAAACTGCGCTGGCGCAGGTGGCAGAAGCCAGCGCCGCCACTGCAGCCCCGCTGTCGGGCGCGCGGTTGGCGGGGCAGGGCGTGCTGCGCTTTCTGGGGTTTGAGATCTACCGCGCGCGGCTGTGGGTGCAACCCGGCTTTGACGCCGACAACTACGCTGCCCACCCTTTGGCGCTGGAGCTGACCTACCACCGCGATTTTTCGGCGGACGCCATCGCCAAGCGCTCCATCGAGGAGATGCGCCGCGTGGGCAGCTTCACGCCCCAGCAGGCCACGCGCTGGCAGCAGGCACTGGCCGCCGCCTTGCCGGATGTGAAGGCCGGCGACCGGCTGCTGGGCCTGTACCAGCCCGGCGCAGGCGCCGTGTTCAAGATGGGCGGGCGTGTGGTGGGCGAGGTGCCCGACGCCGAGTTCTCGCGCCTGTTCTTCGGCATCTGGCTGTCGCCACAGACCTCCGAGCCCGGACTGCGGCAAGAGCTGATCGCCGCCACCCGCACGGCGGGCCAAGGGCAGCAATGACCACCCACACGCCCATTCGCGCCGGCCAAGGCCTGGCCTATGGGCTGCTGGGCCTGCCGCTGGCGTTCGTCGCACTGCCTCTTTACGTGCTGCTGCCCAACCACTACGCCCGCGAGTTCGGCATGCCGCTGGCCACGCTGGGGTCGGTGCTGCTGGCGGCGCGGCTGTTCGACGCGGTGTCGGACCCGCTGCTGGGCCGCCTGTCGGACTACCTTTTTTACCGCTCGGTGCGCGCTGTGCTGGCAGTGGGCTCGGTGTCGGCAGTGGTACTGGCATTGGGGCTGACCAGCCTGTTCTTCCCGCAGGTAGCAGGGGCCGATGCGCTCATCGCCTGGGCGCTGGTGGCACTGCTCATCACCTACACCGCCTACAGCCAGCTGGGCATTGCGCACCAGTCCTGGGGCGCGCGGCTGGGCGGCGACGAGCTGCAGCGCGGCCGCATCGTGGCCTGGCGCGAGGGCGCTGCGCTGGTGGGCGTAGTGACGGCGTCGGTGTTGCCCGCGCTGCTGGGCCTGCCGGTCATGCTCAGCGTGTTTGCGCTCACCTTGCTGCTGGGCTGGTGGGCGTGGACGCGCGCGCCGCGCCCCACAAGTCACGCGGGCGCCGTGGCCGGCGTTTACCGCCCGCCCCAACGTGCGAGCCTGTGGCGGCCCTGGGGGCGGCCCGCCTTCCGCCGCCTGCTGGCGGTGTTCATGCTCAACGGCATTGCCAGCGCCATCCCGGCCACGCTGGTGCTCTTCTTCATCCAAGACCGCCTGCAGGCCCCGCCCGCGCAGGAGCCGATGTTCCTGGCCGCTTATTTCGTCTGTGCGGCGCTGTCCATCCCGCTGTGGCTGCGTGCCGTGGCGCGCTGGGGCCTGGCGCGCACCTGGCTGGCCGGCATGCTGCTGGCGATTGGCGTGTTCGTGTGGACGGCGTTCCTGGGTGCGGGCGATGTGGTGCCATTCCTCATCGTCTGTGCGCTGTCGGGCGTGGCCCTTGGCACCGACCTGGCCCTGCCCAGCGCCTTGCTGGCCGGCGTGATTGCCGCCGAGGGCGACAGCGGCCAGCACGAGGGCGCTTACTTTGGCTGGTGGAACTTTGCCACCAAGCTCAACCTGGCGCTGGCCGCAGGCCTGGCGCTGCCGCTGCTGGGCTGGTGGGGCTACACGCCAGGCACACGCAGCGACGACGGCCTGCACACCCTGGGGCTGGCCTACGCCGTGCTGCCCTGCGCGCTCAAGCTGGCGGCGGCTGCAGCGCTGTACGCACTTTTATTGCGGCACCCACGCGGTGCAGCGCTGGCCGGAACCTGACTCCCCATACACAAGGCACACCCCATGATGCAACGACGCCTTCTCCTCTCCGCCGCAGTGGCTGCACCCGTGGTGCTGTCCGGCTGCGCCAGCCAGAACCTCGATGGCTACGCCAGCGAAAAACCGGCGCTGGACCTGGCCCAGTATTTCAACGGCAAGATCGACGCCTACGGCATCTTCCAGGACCGTAGCGGCCAGATCGTCAAACGCTTCACCGTGGTGATGGACTGCAGCTGGAAGGGCAACGAGGGTGTGCTGGACGAAGCCTTCACCCATTCCGACGGCACCACGCAGCGCCGCATCTGGCGTCTAACGAAGCATGCTGACGGCCGCTACACCGGCACGGCCGACGATGTGGTGGGCACGGCCAACGGCCAGACGCGCGGCAACGCCTTCCGCTGGAACTACACGCTGGCCCTGCCCGTGGACGGCAAGGTCTACAACGTGGACCTGGACGACTGGATGTACCTCATCGATGACCGCGTGATGCTCAACCGCGCCACCATGAGCAAGTTCGGCGTGCGGCTCGGAGAGATCACCCTGTCCTTCACCAAGCGCGCACCATGAAACTCAACCCTCCCTTGCGCGACTGGAAGGGCCGCCGGGCCTGGCTCATCGGGGCCAGCAGCGGCATTGGTCGGGCCACGGCGGCAGCACTGCATGCGCGCGGCGCGCATGTCATTGTCTCGGCCCGGAGCAGCGATGCGCTGAACGCCTTTGTGGTGCAGCACCCTGGCAGCACGGCGCTGGCCTTTGACACGGCCGAACCGGCGCAGGTACAAGCCGCCGCCGCGCAGGTGCTGGCGGACGGTGCGCCCGACCTGGTGTGCTACTGCGCGGGCTACTACCGCGACATGCGCGCGACCGACTTCGACCTGACCGTGATGCTGCGCCACGAGCAGATCAACTACAACGGCGCACTGCATGTGCTGGCCGCTGTGCTGCCCGCCATGCTCACTGCGGCCCAGACGGGGCACCCTGGGCATGTGAGCCTGATCAGCAGCGTGGCGGGGTTCCGGGGCCTGCCCAAGAGCCTGGCCTACGGGCCCACCAAGGCCGCGCTCATCAACCTGGCCGAGGCGCTGTACCTGGACCTGCACGACCTGGGCCTCGGTGTGAGCGTGATCAACCCCGGCTTTGTGGCCACGCCGCTCACGGCGGGCAACGACTTCACCATGCCTGCGCTCATCTCGCCCGAAGCGGCAGCCGACGCCATCCTGCAGGGCTGGGCGCAGGGGCAGTTCGACATCCACTTCCCCAAGCGCTTTACGCGCGTGATGAAGCTGCTGCGGCTGCTGCCCTACCGGTGGTACTTTCCAGCCGTCCGCAAGTTCACGGGACTCTGAGTTTCCATGCAGCCCCCTTACACCGCACCCGCCACCGAAGAAGCCGTCACGCGCGTCATTGCGTTTTTTGAAAACCTATCGCCCGCCGATGTGGCGAGCATCGGCCAGTTCTACGCGCCCCAGGCGCGCTTCAAGGACCCGTTCAACGAGGTGGTGGGCGTGCCCGCCATCCAGGGCATCTTTGCCCACATGTTCGAGGCACTGGAGCAGCCGCGTTTTGTGGTCACGGGCCGCGTGGTGCAGGGGCAGCAGTGCTTTTTGACCTGGGACTTTTTATTCGCGTTCAAAGACTTCCACAAGGGCGTGACGCAGACGGTGCGTGGCGCCTCACACCTGGTGCTGGACGCCCAGGGCCAGGTGACCTTGCACCGCGACTACTGGGACGCAGCCGAGGAGCTGTACGAAAAGCTGCCCGTGGTCGGTGCATTGATGCGCTGGCTCAAAAAGCGCGCCAATAGCTGACGGTTCGGGCCTTCAACCCACGGCGCGGATGCGCGGGTGCCCCGGCAGCGGCACGGCGCGCTGCAGCACGCCTTCGGCCAGCCACAGCGCGCTGTTCCATGCGCGCTGCGCCACATAGGGCAGCGGCAGCTGCTGGTAGTCGTCGTTGAAGACTTCAAAGCTGTAGTCGCCCTGGTAGCCCATGCCGTCCAACGTGCGCACCAGCTCGGCCAGCGCCTGGCTGTGTACGCCCTCGCCGGGAAACACGCGAAAGTGCCGCGCAGTCTCGATGCGCTCCTGCACCGTGCGCGTCTCCTGCCACATGAAGTCCGACAGCTGCACGAGGTAGATCTTGGCCGGGTCCACATCCTCCAGGGCCGAGAGTGGCGTGCTGGTGGCGAACTGGTGGTACGAGTCGATGGCGAGGCCCAGGTTGGGGCAATCGGCCTGCTCCACAGCGGCCCAGGCCTGGTGCACCTCGTTGATGTGGCGGCCCCACGAGAGGCCTTCAAAGGCCACACGGATGCCGTGGGGCAGCGCCAGCAGGGCCAGCTTGCGCAGGTCGCGCGCAATGGCGTCGGCATCGGCCGTGGCGTGCGATGACGTGGAGCTGCAGGCCAGCAGCACGGGCGCGCCCAGGTCGCGCGCCATCAGGATCATCTGCTTGGCAATGTCCACCTTGTAGCTGTGCAGGTGGCCCGACAGGCCCTCGAAATCGCGCAGCACCTGAAAGCCCGTCACGCGCAGGCCACTGCTGCGCACCGCGTGCACGGCGGCCTCGATGCCCTCAGGGTGGCCCACGATGTCGCGCGCGGCCAGCATGATCTGGCCAAAGCCTGCGGCCTTGACCGCAGCGAGCTTGGCCTCCAGCGGCCCGGCCAGGCTGATGGTGTCCATGCCGAAATCGGCGACGTTGCGTTGCATGGTGGATCGGCGCATGGGCGGTCTCCAGGCTCAGCGCGCGTCGAGCACCAGCTCGAAGCTGGGCGATGCGGCATCGGCGCGCGTGAGGGCGCCGCGCGTGCCGGTGTGCACGCCCGTGGGCGACTCCACAAACTCCACTCCCCGCGCACGCAGCGCCTGAACGGTGGCCAGCACGTCGGGCGTGCCAAAGGCCACGCGCTGCAGCAGCTCCTCGGGGTCGGCATCCAGCGCATCGACCTGCGGCTCAATCAGTTGCCAGTGCAATGTGCCGCACGGGCTGGACAGAATACGGCCGTGGGTGAGCACGCCAAACGACTGGTTGGGCGCCAGCTCGGCGAAGCCGAACAGCTCGCTGTAGAAGTGGATCCAGTCCGCCGCGCGCCCCAGGCCGATGTACTGCACCACGCCGAACAGGTGCAGGTCTTGCAGTGCGGGCGGGCGGGGGTTGACGGTGGGGATGGTCACAAAGTCCACATCGTAGATGGAGAACTCTTTCCAGCGGTCCACAAAGTAGATGCGGCTGGCGCCCACGCCGTGGATGGCGGGGATGTTCAGCTCCATCACCTCGACCTCGGTGTGCACGGCCCAGGCGCCCAGCTCCAGCACGCGGCGGTAGGCGGCGGCCGTGTTGTTCACGCGGAAGGCGACTGCGGTGAGCACGGGCGTCTCGCTGAGCGCGGCTGGCGCGTGCAGCCCGGTGCGCTCGGCATCCTGGTGGGCGTTGACGATGATGTTCATGTCGCCCTGGCGGTACAGCAGCACCTCGCGCGAGCGGTGGCGCGCCACGGGCTGAAAGCCCATGCGCTCCAGCGCCTGGCCCAGCGCCTGTGGGCGGCTGGTGGCGTATTCGATGAACTCCACGCCCTGCAGGCCGAGGGGGTTGGGCAGTTCGCCCAGCGCTTCGCGGGCGGCCATCATCGGGGTGCTCATGGGGTTGGCTCCTTGTGGTTTGCTGCGGGCGATGGCATCAGCGGGTACTGACCAGGCGGCGGAAATGCGCGTCCATGCGCGCGGCATCGGGCGCCTCGCCAGTGAACAGCTCAAACGCGCCCACGGCCTGACCCACGGCCATGCCGCCGCCGTCCGACACCCGGCAGCCCAGCGCGCGCGCGGCCTGCACCAGCGCGGTGTCGAGCGGGAAATACACCACCTCGGACACCCACATGGCGGGCCGCAGCAGCGCCACGTCCAGCGGCAGGCCGGGCAGTTTGTCCATGCCCGTGGGCGTGGCGTGGATCAGGCCGGTGGCTTGTGCCATGGCCGTTTGGATGTCAGCCGCTTCGGCCCGGGCGCCGTAGAGTGCGTTCACGTCGGCCGCCAGTTGCGCTGCGCGCTCGGGCTGTGCATCGACGATGCTCAGGTGCTCGGCGCCCAGGCGCAGCACGGCATGGGCAATCGCAGCGCCCGCACCGCCTGCGCCCAGCAGCACCACGCGGCGCAGGTCGGCGCCGGGCAGCGCGCGGGTAAAGCCCCAGGCCCAGCCCGATCCATCGGTGTTGTGCCCCACCAGTTGTCCGTCACGGATAACCACGGTATTCACGGCGCCCATGGCTCGCGCTTCTTCGGACAGGCTGTCGAGGTGCGGGATCACTGCCTGCTTGCAGGGGTAGGTCACGTTGCAGCCGGCGTAACCCATGATGCGCGCCGCTGACAACAACGTGGGCAGATGCTCCACCGAGGAGGCCGAGCGGTCCAGGTCGATGAGCTGGTAGTGCAGGCGCATGCCGTGGTGGCGTGCTTCTTCTTCGTGCAGCGCAGGCGACAGCGACTTCTGGATGCCGGCACCGATCAGCCCGATCAGCACCTTGCGAGGGCTTGTGGATGGCATGGTGGACGTGGGTGTAGTGACCGGGGGTTCAAGCAGCTGGGTGCTCATGGGGCAGGCGGGATACGGGGTGAATGCACGGCCGGGCGTGGCGGGGCCACTGGCGGCCGTGCGGGGTGGTCAGCGTGGGGCTTACTTGCCGCCGCGCAGCTTGGCCAGCGTGGCGTAAACCTCTTTCACCGTCTCGGCACCCACTTTTTCGCTGTGCTTTTCGACCACGGGCTTGACCTTGGCGCGCAGCTTGTCCAGCTCGGCGGGCGAGAACTCGGACACCTGCATGCCGGCCTTCTTGAGGTCTTCCAGCGCCACGTTGGCCTGCACGCGCGACACACCGCGCTGGAAGGTGGTGGCCTCAGCCATGGCGTCGGTCACTGCCTTCTGGTCGGCAGGGTTGAGGCTGTCCCAGAACTTCTTGCTCACGAGCACGGCCTGGGGGTTGTACATGTGGCGCGTGACGGTGAGGTACTTTTGCACCTCGGAGAACTTGGACGACAGGATGGTGGAAAACGGGTTCTCCTGGCCGTCCACGGCCTTTTGCTCCATGGCGGTGTACAGCTCGGGGAACGGCATGGGCACGGCGTTGGCACCCAGCGCGTTGAACATGTCGATGTAGATGGGCGACTGGATCACGCGGATCTTGAGGCCCGCAATGTCCTCGGCCTTGGTGATGGGACGCTTGCTGTTGGTGAGATTGCGAAAGCCCAGCTCCCAATAACCGAGGCCCACCAGGTTCTTGGCCTGCAGCTTGTCGAGCAGCTTCTTGCCGAAGGGGCCATCCGTCACGGCGTCGGCTTCTTGCGGCGTGGCGAACAGGAACGGGAAGTCGTAGATGCCGAATTCCTTGGCCTGGGCAGACAGGATGCCGGCGTTGAGCACGGTCATCTCCACCGTGCCACCTTGCAGCGCCGACACGGTCTGCAGGTCGCCGCCCAGGGTGCCTCCAGGGAAGAGCTTCACGGCAATGCGGCCGTTGGTCTTGGCCGCCACCAGGTCGGCAAACTTTTGCGCGCCCTGGGCCTGGGGGTGGTCCTTCTGGTTCTGGAAGGCGAACTTGATGGTGCGTTCCTGTGCCTGCGCGGCGGGCAGCAGCGATGCGGCGACGAGGGCCGTGGCGAGCAGGGTTTTGAGCAGCTTCATGGGATGGTCTCCTTGGGTTTTGGGCGGGCAAAAACGGTAGGTGCGGGAGGGCGTGTCAGCCCCCCAGCAGGCGCAAGGGCACAGTCACGATGGACGGGAACAGCACCAGCAGGAACATGACGATGAACTGCGCCACCATGAACGGCATGACGCCCCGGGTGACCTGCGACATGGAAATGCGGCCGACCCCGGCCACCACGTTGAGCACGGTGCCCACGGGCGGCGTGATGAGGCCAATGGCGTTGTTGATGATGAACAGCACGCCGAAATACACCGGGTCGATGCCCGCCGCCTTGACCACCGGCATCAGCACGGGCGTGAGGATGAGGATGGTGGGCGTCATGTCCATGGCGGTGCCCACCACCATGACCAGCACCATGATCGCAATCAGCAAGAGCGTCTGGTTGCCCATGAAGGGCTCCAGCATGCCGATGACAGCGGACGGAAGATCGGCCACGGTGATGAGCCAGGCCGACACCATGGCCGCAGCGACCAGGAACATGACCACGGCACTGGTGCGTGCGGAGGTCTGGAAGATATCCACCAGCTGGCGCAGGGTCAGCTCGCGGTACACGACCATCGCGACAAACAACGAGTAGACGGCAGCCACCACAGCGGCCTCGGTGGGGGTAAACACCCCCATGCGCAGCCCCACCAGGATGATGATGGGCAGACCCAGGGCCCACACGGCCTCGCGCAGCGCCAGCAGCAGCTCGGCGCGTGTTGCGCGCTTGGGCGGCGCCACGTTCTCGCGCCGCACCAGCCACCACCACGTCACGGCCAGCGAGAGCCCCAGCAGCACGCCCGGAACAATGCCCGCCAGGAACAGCTTGCTGATGGACACGTTGGCGGCCACGCCGAAGATTACAAAACCGATGGACGGCGGGATGACTGGCGCGATGATCCCGGCAGAGGCAATCAGGCCTGCCGAACGCTCCTTGTTGTGCCCAGCCGCCACCATCATCGGAAGCAGCAGCGACGCCAAGGCCGCCGCATCCGCCACGGCCGAGCCGGACACAGCCGCCAAGATCACGGCCGCCATGATGGCCACATAGCCCAGGCCACCGGGAACATGGCCCACCACGGTGAGCGCCAGCTTCACGATGCGCTTGGACAACCCCCCCACATTCATGATCTCGCCCGCCAACATGAAGAAGGGCACGGCCAGCAGCGGGAAGCTGTCCGCGCCGTTGATGACGTTCTGCGCCAGGATCTGCGCGTCGAACAGGTCCAGATGCCACATCAGCGCCACGCCGCAGATCAGCAGCGCGTAAGCGATGGGGACGCCGATCGCCATGGCAAGCAGCAGGGAGCCCAGGAAGATGGTGACGGTCATGGTGCGCGTTCCAGTGCAAAAGGGGGATCAGCGGCGCGGGCCTGCGGACGGAGGGGGGGCACTGGCGTCTTCCGTGCGGTGTTGCAGGGCTGCGAGTTCCTCGCTTTCCTGCACCATGACCAGTTCGTTGTCGCTCAGCGGCACAAAGAGCGTGCGCAGCAGGTCACGCAGCAAGATGGCAATGGCGGACCCACCCATGAGCACACCGCTGGCGTAGAAGATGCCCACCGATGCCCCGGTGACCGGGGCCTCAGTGTCGGCATTGATCACCATCTGCGCCCAGCTGCCCTTGAGCAGCAGCCAGGAGACATACAGCATGGCGACCTGTGCGAGCACCAGGCAGACTTTTTTGCCCGGCGCAGGCAGGCGGGACACCAGCACGTCGGTGCCCAGGTGTCCGTGCTCCCGCAAGGCCACCACGGCCCCCATGAAGGTCAGCCACACAAACAGCCATCGCGACAGCTCTTCGGACACCGTGATGCCCGAGTTCACGGTGTAGCGCAACACCACGTTGCCAAACACCAGCACCACCATGATGGCCAGACACAGGCCGGAAAGCATGTCGAGTGCGCGGGTGTATCGCCCGAGCCAGCGGTCGGCCAGTGCAAGCATGGTGTCTCCAGTCGTTATCGGTTGCTGTTTTTAAATTTTGTACGAACTGGTTAGTATTTGATCTAGGTGCAAACCCTGCTCGTGGGCGGCGGTCGGGCCGTGCGGGAATGGCCGCAATGCGGGGACGCACGGCGCCAGACGCAGAGCGTCCTCCGCGCCCGGGAGCACCGCACGGTCGAGGCGCGCAATGCGCCGCAGGGATTCGAGTCAGGGCCGCAGAAAGCGCACGATCATTTCAATGATCGATTCACGGCGTTGCGCCGTGGCGGCAGGCGTGTCCAGCGAGCGCTTGAAGATCGCGCCAAAGGTGTGGCGGTTGGCCACGTTGAAAAAGCACAGCGCCGAGATCGACATGTGCAGATCGACCGGGTCCACATCCGGGCGAAAAACCCCCGCCGCCACGCCGCGCTGGTACACATCGCGCACGGCGTGGATGACCGGGATGTTCAGTTCCTGGATCGTGGCGGATTGGGTGATGTACTCGCCCCGGTGCATGTTCTCGTTCATCACTAGGCGGATGAAGTCGGGGTTGGCGAGCTGGTAGTCCACCGTGAAACCGACCAGGGTACGCAGGGCCTGCTCGGGAGCGAGGTCTTCGAGGTGCAGCTCGGACTCGATGCGCCGGATGCGCCGGTAGGCATCCTCCAGCACCGCCACGTACAGACCTTCCTTGCTACCGAAGTAGTAGTAGATCATGCGCTTGCTGGTGCTGGTCAGCGCCGCGATCTCGTCGATGCGGGCCCCGGCCAGGCCCTTGTCGGCAAACTCCGCCGTGGCCACCTGCAGGATGTTGGCCATGGTGCGGTCTGGGTCGTTCACGCGCACCCGGTCGGCGCCCGGCGTGGCAGCGGCCTCACGCGCAGCGCGCTGGCGGGTCGCCCTCGCACCAGAGACTGGGGGTGGGTTTTGAACCATTTCGTTCATACGTCCGGGAGCATACGGCAAGCGGAGGGTCGAACGGCACAAAGACCTACCGCACTCTGCGGCAGGACGGGCTGGCCGGAGCCTTTCAGCGGCCGCAGGACAGGTCAGGCAGGCTTGGTGTCCGCGAAGCTGGGGCGCTGCATCAGCTTGTCGAGCAGCTTGCCCAGGTTGGGGTATTCGTTGCGCCAGGCGATCTCGGGAAAGCGGAACTCCAGCCAGCCCAACGCACAGCCCACCGCAATGTCGGACAGGCTCAGGTGGATACCGCTGCAATAGGGCTTGTCGCCCAGGCCCTGGCTCATGGACTTGAGGCCATCGTTCACCTTGAGCAACTGGCGGTCGATCCAGGCCTGGCTGCGTTCGCTGTCCTTGCGGTGAACCCAGGTGGCTTCCAGGCGGGCCAGGATGCCGGCGTCCATCACGCCGTCGGCCAAGGCCTCCCAAGTCTTGACTTCCGCGCGCTCGCGGCCCTGGGTGGGGATGAGCTTGCCCACGGGCGACAGGGTGTCGAGGTATTCCACGATGACGCGCGAATCAAACACGGCCTCGCCGCCTTCCATCACCAGGCAGGGCACCTTGCCCAAGGGGTTGGATGCGGAGATGTGGGTGTCGTCTGCCCAGACGTTTTCTTGCACGAACTGGTAGTCGAGCTTTTTCTCAGCCATCACGATACGTACCTTGCGCACGTAGGGGCTGGTGGTGGCTCCGATCAATTTCATGGTGTGTCTTCCAGTGCGCGGGGATGCTGAACAATTCGGGTTTGATTCTATCGACAGCGACCCGGCGTGAGGCTGACTGATGCGCCGCCCCCACAAACCCCGCCAACCCACCCCGCCTACAATGGCGCGCCATGAGCCTGTCCACCATCACCGCCCTGTCGCCGCTTGACGGCCGTTACGCCCCCAAACTTGCCGCCCTGCGCCCGATCATGAGCGAACACGGCTACATGCACCGCCGCGTGCAGGTGGAAGTGGCCTGGTTCATTGCGCTGTCGGATGCGGGTTTTGCGGAATTCAAGCCCCTCACCACCGGAGCACGTGCTTACTTGCTGGGCCTGGTCAAAAACTTTTCCGAGGCCGACGCTGCCGCCATCAAGGAGATCGAGAAGACCACCAACCACGACGTGAAGGCCGTGGAATACTGGATTAAGAGCAAGTTCGAAGCCCGTCCTGAGCTGGAAAAGGCCTCCGAATTCGTGCACTTTGCCTGCACCAGCGAAGACATCAACAACACCAGCCACGCACTGCAACTGCGCTCGGGCCGCGACCAGGTCATCCTGCCGGGCCTGGACCGCATCATGCTCAAGCTGCGCGAAATGGCCCACGCCTTTGCCGACGTGCCCATGCTCAGCCGCACGCACGGCCAGACCGCCAGCCCCACCACCGTGGGCAAGGAAATGGCCAACGTCCTAATGCGCCTGCAAACGGCCTGCGAGAAGATCGCCGCCGTCAAGATCATGGGCAAGATGAACGGCGCCGTGGGCAACTACAACGCCCACCTGTCCGCCTGGCCCGACTTTGACTGGGAAGCCTTCAGCAAGAAGGTCATCGAAACACCCGAGCCGCTGGGCCTGGGCCTGACCTTCCAGCCCTACTCGATCCAGATTGAGCCGCACGACTACATGGCCGAGCTGTTCGACGCCGTGGCCCGTGCCAACACCATCCTGATCGACCTCTCGCGCGACATCTGGGGTTATGTGAGCCTGGGCTACTTCAAGCAACGCCTCAAGGCGGGCGAAATTGGCTCGTCCACCATGCCGCACAAGGTCAACCCCATCGACTTCGAGAACGCCGAAGGCAACTTGGGACTGGCCAACGCACTGCTCAAACACCTGTCCGAAAAGCTACCCATCAGCCGCTGGCAGCGCGACCTGACCGACAGCACCGTGCTGCGCAACATGGGCGTGGCCCTGGGCTACGCCACGCTGGCCTACGCATCGCTGCTGACGGGCCTGAACAAGCTCGAAATCAACGAAGAAGCCCTGGCCGAAGACCTGGACGCCTCGTGGGAAGTGCTGGCCGAGCCCATCCAGACCGTGATGCGCCGTTTTGGCGTTCAGGGCGCCTACGAAAAGCTCAAGGAAGTGACGCGCGGCAAGACCGTGACGGCCGAGGCGCTGCACGGGCTGATCCAGTCGCTGGAAATCCCCCAGGCTGAAAAAGACCGCCTGCTGGCCATGACGCCCGGGAGCTATGTGGGCAAGGCAGCCGAGCTGGCACGCCGGGTTTGACCGCGTTGTGCAGCCCGTAGGCTCGAACGCTTCGCAGTCCCTGGAGCAAATGCGGTCCTATCGGGCGCAGCATCGCATCAACAACTTCGACGCTCTGCGAATGATGGCTGCGCTGCTGGTCATTTGGAGCCACCAGTTTGCGCTCATGGGACTAACCACTCCACTATTTTTCGGCAACGAGCCTGGCGCCGTGGGCGTGGTGATGTTCTTCGCGATCAGCGGATATTTGGTCAGCCAGTCGTGGATGAGTGATCCCGATGTACGGCGCTTCGCACTGCGCCGTGCTCTGCGAATCTGGCCTGGCCTGGCGGTGGCAGTACTCCTCGCAGTGCTAGTGCTAGGCCCATTGCTCACAGAGTTGCCGCTGGCCGCCTATTTCCGCCACCCGGAAACACGCCAGCACCTGGGTAATCTAGTTCTCAACACCTACACCAGCTTACCGGGTGTTTTTACAAGCAATCCTCATCCCTCCTCTGTCAACGGGCCGCTGTGGACCATTCCTCTGGAGGTGGGCTGCTATGTGGGACTCGCCGTTCTGGGAGCCGTGGGCGTGCTGCGCTGGCGGTGGGCATCTGTGGGCGGTTTCTTGTTGCTTACAACCTGGCTGCAGTGGCGTTACCGTGGGCCAGAGTTTCCCCAGTGGTCATTTGCGCTGCAATACGCCATCATTTTTTCACTGGGCGCGACGTTTGCGCAATGGCAACGCTTTTGGAGACCCAGCCCCTGGGCCACGGCTTTGATTTTCCTAGCGGCTTGCGGCATGCTGCTGCAGTGGGGGCCGCCGATTCTGAGCGGACAGGCGCCGTTGTGGGCGTTGGGCGGGCTCGCTGTCATCTGGGGCAGCTGCCGTACGCCCGGCTTCGCGAGCGCTGGGCGCTTTGGCGATTTTTCCTACGGGCTCTATATTTACGGTTTCCCCGTGCAACAGCTAGTTATCTGGAGCTTCGCCAATCAGCTCAGCTTCCCTGCCGCTTTCGCGCTGAGTGTTCTAGGGGCGCTCGCACTGGCCGTTGTATCGTGGCACTGGGTCGAAAAACCGGCCCTCCGGTGGAAGCCACGCATGCCCACTGTGTCCTAGCCCCTTCGCGGAACAGCTGCGAACCGAGACCCGTGATGCGGGCTTATTGCTTTGCGCAAACATATCCCCCTCTTATGGCCATCAAATCCACCATCTTCAAAGCGAACCTTCAGATCGCAGACATCGACCACGGCTACTACGCCGACCACTCCCTTACCCTGGCCCGTCACCCCAGCGAGACGGACGAGCGGATGATGGTGCGGCTGGCGGCGCTGGCCATTCAGGCGCACCAGCTCAACGACCTGTGCAATGGCGACGCCACGCTGGCGTTCGGCGCTGGCCTGTCTGACCCCGATGACCCGGACGCGTCGCTGACCGACTTCACCGGGCGCAAACGGGTGTGGATCGAAGTAGGACAGCCGGAAGATAAGCCGCTGACCAAGGCCTGCAGCAAGGCTGATTCGGTGATCGTGTACTGCTTCAACCACGCGGCCGAGATCTGGTGGAAGGGCATAGAAACCAAGCTCTCGCGGCTGGACAAGCTGCAGGTCTGGCGCATCCCGACAGAAGCCTCGCAGGCGCTGGCGCAACTGGCCGAGCGCAGCATGCAGCTACAGGCAACTGTGCAGGAAGGGGCCATCACCCTGAGCAGCACGCAGGGCAGCGTGCATGTGGAGCCTGTGCGCTGGAAGTGACGCATTTCTCGGCAAAATGCTTGGTAGCGCTAGTGCAATATGCCTCATTAGCTATTAAATAGATAGCAAACAATCGAGTCCCGTCAGTCGCGCGGCATGAGGGCTCCGCAGTGCCAGCACTGCTCGAAACCACCTTCCACCAATTCACCGCAGCGGCAGGCCCAGCGACGCTGGGGCAAGTCCTGCAACGCCTGCAGCAGGGTCTGCGCGCGCGTGGCATGTTCATCGTGGTCCAGCCAGATTTCAGGCAGGCACTGGTCGGGCGGCAAGTGCCCGGCGGCAGCGCCCAGGTACTGGCGCTGCACGGAAGCCGTCATGCCTGCCTCGCACAGGAGGTCCACCCATAGGGTGGCAATCGCGATGTTCGGGGCTTGGGTCAGGCGCAGCATGGCAGCACCATAGCGGTTTGCCGCGCCTGCGTACATCCCACCGCTGCTTAACCCAGCGTACCGTTGGCCACCCCCGGTATCGTCACACCTTCTGCCGCTCGCTCGGCGTACCGGTTGAAACGCCAGGCCGAATGCTCCAGCGTGATGCGGCGCCACACCATCCGCTTTTCTGCAGGGGTAAACGAAGGCCAGAACTGCACCTCATCGAACGTGCGACCACAGCCCTTGCACAGGTCGTCGCCCTGGCTGGTGGAGCAAATTGCGATGCAAGGGGTGTCGGGCGTCGTGTCGTACCAGGCCTGCCACGCGGCCATCGCGGCCGGGGTCAGGCTGCTATCGTCGATCTCGGTCGCACGCCCATAGACCATCAGCGCATAGACCTCACCCAGGGCCTGGACCTCGGGCGCGAGGCTTAGCCCATCGGGCGATGCGGGCGCACGGTGGCGCCAGTGGTTGATGGCGGCTTCGATGTCGGTAATGTGGATGGCAGCCATGAAAACGAGCGAGGGACGCGAAAGCGCGATGGCACTGGAAGGGGGCTGGATCATAGCGGCCCGCCGCGATGGATGCTGGCCGTGGTGTTATCCGATGCGCTCCCCAGGCTGAATCTCCTGCTCAGCGCACGCACTTTTGGATGTACGCAGTAACCACAACGCCCCGGCCCTTGCGCTGCCTCGCCAGGAATGTTCCAATCGCTGTCTCGAAGGGGAGTAGCTCCCGCCTTGCCAGCCGGCCCGCCATCGCTCGGGCTGGACCAGCGCAAGGCATCGGATTTGTCGTCAATACGAAGCCTTGCTTCCGGCAATCCGGGTTCACACACAAGCAGCCTGTGTGGAACTGAGCAAGACCTTTGATGGGCCCACCGTGGGCTGATCAAGGACATCCCTTCGCTTGTCATTCCTCCCCGCTCAGGGGCAAGCCTTCCTTGACCAGGTCACCGTGAGCCCCCTATCCCTGCGAGGGGCTCGGCGCTACAGTGGCGCCAGGATCCTCGTTTCGCCACTGACATTGAGGAATTTATGGACTTTCTGGCTTCGCCCGAATTCTGGCTCGCACTAGGCCAGATCATCATCATCGACATCTTGCTGGGTGGCGACAACGCGGTGGTCATTGCGCTGGCCTGCCGCAAACTGCCTCCGGCGCAGCGCACCAAAGGGATCATCTGGGGCACTGCAGGTGCCATCGTGCTGCGCGTGGTCCTGATCGCCTTTGCGATGACCTTGCTGGCGCTGCCTTTCCTCAAGTTCGTGGGCGCACTGCTGCTGGTATGGATCGGCGTGAAGCTGCTGGCACCCGATGAAGAGGGCCATGGCGACGTGCAAGGCAGTGACAAACTGCTGGCCGCCATCAAGACCATCATCGTGGCCGATCTGGTCATGAGCGTGGACAACGTGATCGCCATCGCAGGCGCTGCGCAAAACGCGGGCGACCACTCTTTCCTGCTGGTCGTGCTGGGCCTGCTGATTTCTATCCCGATCATCGTCTGGGGCAGTCAGCTGGTCATCAAGCTCATGGAACGCTTTCCCTTCATCATCACGCTCGGTGGCATGCTGCTGGGCTGGATCGCTGGCGGCATGCTGGTCACCGATCCCGCCCTGGCCAACCCGGACAAGTGGCAATGGATGCTCAAGATGCCCCTGGACGGCGCGAGTGGTGAGGTGACCGATGTGGTCAAGTACGGGGCCAGCGTGGCGGGCGCACTGCTCGTCCTGTTGGCAGGCAAAATCATTCTGGCCCGGCGTGCCAGTGCTGGCTCGGCACCGGCCGGACACTGACCGATTCACACGGATTGCATTGCATCTGAGGCAGCGCAGGGAGGCCATACCGCTCCCCTGTGGCGTGCCACACACCTGGAGGTGGGTATGGACAGAGTCATCGTGTATGTGGACGACGCGGCGTACGCGCAGCAGGTGTTGGAGCCCCTCTGCGGACGACCGGCCAGCGCAGACACCCATTGGGTACTGGTTGCCTGCGCGCCGCGCATGACGCACCGCGTCAGCAAGTGGGTGAGCCACAGCACACGCGAGAACTGGCGCACCAAGTGGGCGGACAAGCTGTTCGCCCAGATTGTGCCCACCTTGCATGCGCCCTCGGGCGCGGTGACCACCGTGATCGCGAAGGGTCCGTTGGCCGAGCTGACTGCGCAGATTCAGGCCGATGGGGGCGGCATGGTGGCCGCGCCCGTACTGGATGCCCGTCGGCCCAAGTCTGAGCCCGTGCAGCCTGCTGGCCGCGCCGACGGACGCTGGTCGTCGCTTTCGGGCACGCTGGGCAGCGTGCTCACCGGCTTTGGCGTGCTGTGGGTGCTTGCGCTCGAATGAGTGCAGGAGCGGCTTGGTCACGCTAGCCGCATTCACTGACCGCCCACCCGCGGGCCAGTGCTATTCTCCGGCCATGCGACTCCTTCTGAAATGGCTGCTCAGCGCTGCATCGCTGCTGTTCGTGGCTTATATCTACAGCGGTGTGGAGGTGAAGAGCTTCACCTCGGCGCTGATCGCGGCCTTCGTGATCGGCCTGTTCAATGTGGTGCTGCGGCCCGTGCTGGTCGTGCTCACCCTGCCCGTCACCATCGTCACGATGGGGCTGTTTCTCTTCGTCATCAACGCGCTCATGTTCTGGGCGGCGGCCAGCGTGCTGGACGGCTTCCATGTCGCAGGCTTCGGGGCCGCGCTGCTGGGCTCGCTGATCTACTCGGTACTGGGGCTCGTGATCGAATCAGCGCTCGGCGGCCTGTTCACGAAGAAGTGATTCCATCGCGCGCAGGCGCGTGTCGATGATCGACGCCTCAATGTGGTCCACCGTTGCTCCGCCGCGCCGGGCCATGTCCTGGCCCGCCTTGAACCGGTCCACGGCAGCAGCATAGTCATAACGTGCTGCATGCGCCTCCGCCTCCGCGCGGACTGCCCTTAAGGCCTGCCCCTGCGCCTGCCAGGTGGACGCCAGCAGTTGCCATACGGTGGCATCCTTGGGGTGGGTAGCCGCCCAGGCCTGCAATGCCTGCGTGGCCTCACCCGGCCGATTGGCTCGCAAAAGCGCCTGCGTGCGCAACACCAGTTCGGGCCGGCGAGTGCTGCTGTCATCCGCAACGGATGCCAAGGCCGTAGCAGCATCACCCGCCGACAGTTCAATCTCCGCCATCAACAAGCGCGCGAGCCGGTGGGCCGCAGGGTCTGGCCGCACCAGATCATCCAGTTGGCGGACCACCGTGCGCGCGCCCACCGTGTCACGCAGCTGGCTGCTGGCCAGCGCCGCTGCATACAGCACCGCGGCACGGCGTGGCAAGGTCAGTGCCTGAAAACCCGAGCCACGCGGTTCGGCGATCCATTGGCGCAAGGTATCCACCCCCGGGTTGGACAATACGCGCGCCCGTGCTGCCACCATGGCATGTTCACTGGAAGGCTGCGGAGCGGGCCCAGGCGCAGTCGCCCCGCCTGGAGGGATGCGCGACTGCATGTCTGCCATGCGCTCCGTCGTCAGTGGGTGGCTGCGCAAGTAGGGCCACGACCCGTTGTCGTTCAACCGGTTGGCCTGCTGCAGCTTTTCAAACATGCTCACAAAGCCTTGGGGCGCAAAGCCCGCAGGGGCCATGAGCCCATAGCCTATGCGGTCCGCTTCGCGCTCCATATCCCGGGAGAAATTGAGCTGGTTCTGCATGGCCAGCGCCTGCCCCCCCACCACCAATGCCTGCGTGGCACCCGGGTTCTTGCTGGCGGCGAGGGCGCCGAGCACCATCGCCCCCAACAGCAAAGGCGTCTGCTTGCTCTGCTGCGTGATCAGGCGCGAGATGTGGCGCTGGGTCACATGGCTCAACTCATGGGCCAACACGGAGGCCAGCTCGTCGCGTGTGGCCACCACACCAATCAGCCCCAGATGCACACCCAGATACCCTCCAGGCAAGGCAAAAGCGTTCACCGTGCGGTCGCGGCCCAGCAGAATCTCCCACGCAAAGCGCTCATCCAACTCGGCACTCAGCTCCCCCCGAGCTTTGGCGGCTGCCAGGAGCGGCTGCCAGATCCCCTGCACATAGTCAGCCACGACCGGGTCATCCACATAGTCCGGGTCGCGGTACAGCTCCCGGATGATGCGATCGCCCAGGCGGCGCTCGGCGCTGGTGGTGAGGTCGCTGGCGTCGCCGAGGGTAGGGAGGGAGGGCTGGGCAGCAGCCGGCAACGCAATAGCAATGCCAGTCGCTATCAATAGTGCAGCTGTGCAAGCAATTCTGCTATGCGTTTGGAAAGTATTTTGCTCGACATGGTGATGCAGAACGGCATCATTGGCCGAAGGCTTTGCGGGGGGGCATTTGCGGATCCACATGCACGTATGATGCCCTGCCCCCCCAAATGTTTCCCACCTATTCACCTGGTTACGACCCCATGTCCGCACTCACCCATTTTGATGCCCAGGGCCAAGCCCACATGGTTGACGTGGCCGCCAAAGCGGCTACACATCGCATTGCAATCGCCAGCGGCCGCATCGAAATGCTGCCCGCCACGCTGGCACTCATCGAAGCTGGCAACGCCAAAAAGGGTGACGTGCTCGGCATTGCCCGGATCGCCGGCATCATGGCCGCCAAGAAAACCAGCGACCTGATCCCGCTGTGCCACCCACTGGCATTGACCCGAGTTGCTATTGAATTCGAAGCATCCAGTGTTCAAAAATTAGGCACTACAGGCATATTTTGTACCGCAACTGTGGAAACCGTCGGTCCCACTGGTGTGGAGATGGAAGCGCTTACCGCCGTGCAGGTCGCGCTGCTTACCATTTACGACATGTGCAAAGCTGTGGATCGGGGCATGTCCATCCATGATGTGCACGTTGTGGAAAAACAGGGCGGAAAGTCGGGGCGCTACCGGGCAAGGTAGCTTTGTGAGCCTTTTTTTAGAGTCGAGCGAAACGGCCAGAAAATTTGCGCTTTCCGCTTTGAAGGCAGATCGTTTGATCCGCTCCCAGACATAACGGATCACTCAGGCCAGGCCACTTCCGCCATGGGGGGGAAAACAGCTGACTGTTCGTCCCACTGTCTGCGGATGTCTCGCACCTCCCGTTCTCCCAAGCGGTTCATTCGCGTCAGCACAACAATCCAATACTCAGCTTGTCGGGGCTGTCCTGCAAATGCATACATAGCCGCCAGCTTGTAGTTGGCCATTATGCTGGGCAGTAACTTCATGGTCTTGAGGGCTCGCTCCAGATCCTTTTCCGCGTATGTTTTTGAAGGATCAATTCTCGCCAGCCAAATCATGTCCTGCAATTGGGTCAGTGCCACCACGTCAGGGGCAACCCGTTCCCCCGCTTTGTCGAGCTTCTGATGCTCAAAGCGCAGCGTGAAAAAGTCGCGTTCGATACGGGCATAGTCGTATACAGTGATCGACAGTCCAACACCCCCCAGTACCAACGCGACAACAGTCGGCCAGAGGCGGGTACTCAACACGGGCTTGAATTTCAACGCTACGTTCAACGCTCCCAGCATGAGGCCGAACGGCAGCAGGAAGTACGCGTAGTGCAGCGGAAATTCAAGCATGGCATGCACGCCCAAAGCCACCACAAATAACAACATCCACAGCTGCTCCACCTTGGCAACACGCCTCAGCGCACTGACCATCCACACACCCAGCAACAAACACACCGCCAGACCTAAGGGAAGGCCGAGCTCGACCACTAGGTCCATGAACAGGTTATGAGCATGCCGGAGCGTTCCACCGGTCACCATGGCGTACGGATCAGAGGGGAACTGAGCGAAACTCGTTTGCATCCATCCGTATCCAGACCAGGGGTGCTGCAACAATGCATCCGACAATTTGGCCCAAAACTCAAGGCGCAGCTTGAAAGATGAAGTCCCCCGCAACGGCTGTAGCTCTGTGGCTCGCCCCAGCCACACATTGACGAAAGGGAGGGTCACCACAAAAAGGGCAAACACTACCGTCCAGCCAAGTGCGCCCGCCATCAACCGGCGTGATATCGCCAAGCGTTTTCGCAACATGATCAGCGCAGCCAGCGAAACAATCACAACCGCCCAGCTCGTGCGTGACTCGGTCAGCGCGAGGCCAATGGCTAACAGTACCGCCCAGCCCCATGCAGCCAAACCTGGCAGACGCCGTTGCTCGTGTAGCCAAGCGCAGGCCAGAACGCCCAGGCACAAAAGGCTTGCCAGTTGATTCGGTTGGCCAAGATTGCCATGGAAGCGCGCCGGGGGCGCGGGGATGAAAAGCCAGAATGCTGATCCCGGATCGATGCTCCACCATTGCTGGAACTGGATCAACAATGATCCCGACGCGCCGATCAGTACCGCTATGAACAAAAAGTCCGCGCATTGACCGGGTTTCCAACGTTCCCAGGCAGCCCCCACCAACAGTGCCAACATGAGCCCAGCCAAGAACAAGCTGCTGATAAAGGCGACGCCTAACGTCTCGATAAGGCCTGAGGCATATTGCAGCCAAACGACCCCAACACAAGCCAGACCCAGCAAGGGCAGTGCGTGCCACTCCTGCAACGCCATTTTTCGGCTGCGCCAGAGCACCACAACGGCCAGCACCCACAACACACAGGCTGCCCACGCATCGGAATAAAAATCAACCCAAGGCACGTGGTGATTAGGTAACAGCCAGCACAGCGCATAGGCCAAACTGGCAAGAACGGCCCAGCCTGTTGCTTTGGATGTTGAGTCAGTGGTCATGCGAAGTGACGGCAGTCTAGAAAAACAAAAAAGGGAGCCAAAGCCCCCTTCCTATAAATCGCGAACGCAGTTCGCGAAAAACTTAGCGGCAAGAACCTGGTGCGTACTTGGTGGTGTTACCGGTTGCCTTGCACACCCATTCGTACACTTGGGTACCTTGGCCACCAGTAGTAGCCGTGCCCAATGCGTAAACACCGCTAGCGCTATCTTTGTAGGGTGTCAGGGTGATGGAGCCCGGAGTGGCAGTGAGGTCAACGCCCAGATTGGTCTGGTGTGGCACCACTACGATCTGGCCAGTGACTTCGTTGGCGGCGATGGAAGCCACCATCTTGGTGGGGTTGGTCGCATCGCAACCGAAGGCATTGGTACCCGACAAAGTGGCGGTCGGATTCATGCTCTGGATGGTTTCGCTGATGGTGGTGCGGCACTGCGAAGCGGCCAGCACCACTTCAGACATACGCGCCTTGATGGTGTAGTCCTTGTACGCAGGCAGCGCCACGGCAGCCAAGATACCGATGATCGCAACCACGATCATCAATTCGATCAGGGTGAAACCCTTTTGGATAGAACGCTTCATGAAGAACTCCTAGAAAAAGTTGCAAATGCGCTGTGGTTATGCAATTGCTGTGCCTGCCCGTTGAAACAGACGACGATTGCATCAAGCCCACAAGAAGCCCCGCAGGTAGTAAAGACAAAACCGCCTGCCAGCACACTGCAAGCTTTCAGAAGTTCGGCGTTTTTTAGCAAAGCTCTCAAAGAGAGCGCCGCATCCAGCATGAGCCGACGAATCCACCCGACACGGCCCCCGATCTACATTCATGTTTGCTCGGCAGACGACCTCAATTCATTCTCGAAATTACATTTTTGTCGCCCAGTATTGTCACGCCCATGGGCACTTTCGCTAGACCTCCATCGTCTGCCCGGCACTCAGCCACCGAATGTCATGCGGACTGTGGTGGGTACGGGCCGTGCTGTCGAACTGTCGAATCTCATCCATGATGAGCGAAGTCTCCGATGGCTTGGTGTGCGTGATGTAGATGGGGTAGCGATCCGCGGCGGGGATATGCGCCAATTCCTGCGCGAGGGTCTCGGGCGAGAGGTGCAGGCTGCGGCGAGCGAGGTCGCGCTCGCGGTTGCTGAAGGCTGTTTCGATCACCAGGCAAGCCACCGGCATTGCGTTGACACGGTTCCAGAATGAAGGGTTGCGCTCGGTATCGCCGCTGAACACCCACCAACCAGTGTCGCCTTGGACCGCAAACCCTACGGCGGCGACAGTGTGGTGAGCGGGTAGCACCTCAATCTGCGTGCCTGCGATGCTCAACACCTCACCGGACACAAAGGTCCGGTACTGCAGGAAGGGGGATGCCGCAGAAGGTATGGTGCTGAAATCTGGCCAGATGACGTTGTTGAAGACATGGGCCTGAAGCGCCCCGATGGTGTCGGCAAGGGCGTGCACTTGCACGGGACGACGGCGCTGGGACGACACCGCGTCCAGCATCAGGGGCAGGGCGGCGATGTGGTCCAGATGGGAATGGGTCAGCAGTACGTGGTCGATCTTGCCCATTTCATCCAGCGTGAGGTCACCTACCCCGGTGCCAGCATCGAGCAAGACGCTGTCGCCGATCAAGAACGATGTCGTGCGACAGTCTTTGGCGATGGCGCCGGAGCATCCCAGCACGCGAACCTTCATGTGAAGCCTTCTACTTGGTGTCGAAATTGGTGGCACTGTCCCAGTTGGGGTCAAAAGCCTGCCCACGCAGCGCCTCAACCCGGGCGGCATACAACCCGTACAGCATGCATTGAGGCCTGCGCTCTTGCAATTGCGCCATTAGTCTGTCGCATTGTGCCCATTCCTGCGCTGCATAGGCACGCAGAAAACCCTCCCACACCACCAATTCTTCGGCAAGGTCGCTCGACAGCTCTCCCTGGAGTGCAAGCGGCTGGTAAATCGGTACGGCCTGCGCCTTGCCCTTGACGCGCACGCGGTCCATAGCCTGCCATACGAACTGAGGAGCGAGCTGCATGGCGGACTCGCTCACCACGATCGAGGTACCGTAGTGCTTGGAAAGCCCTTCCAGGCGGGAGCCGAGGTTGACCGCATCGCCAATGACCGTGTAGCTACGCCGAATGTCCGAGCCCATGTCGCCCACGCACATGACGCCAGTATTGAGTCCAATGCCTACGCCAATCTCAGGCAGCCCGCGCTGGCGGTGGTCGGCATTGATTTGCCCAATCGCCTGCGACATTTCCAGGGCGGCAGTTACCGCCAGTTGCGCGTGGTCAGGGGTGGCCACGGGCGCACCCCAAAAGGCCATGACGCAGTCGCCCATGTATTTGTCAATCGTGCCTCGGTGGCTGCGGATGATGTGGGTGAGTTTGCTGAATACCTCATTCAACAACCCCTGCAACTGCAATGGCTCCATGCGTTCAGACATGGCAGTGAAGCCCCGCATGTCGCAGAACATCACCGTCAGCTCCCGGTTGGTGGCCTGCATGCTGTAGTGCTCGGGCTGCTTGACCATCTCCGCCACCAGCTCAGGGGGCACGTAGGCACTGAACAGTGCGGCCAACTCACGCTTGGAGCGGCTCTCCACAAAATAGCCGTATGCCATGTTGAGTGCAAAGGCCAGCATCGACATCACCACCGCTGTCGCCAACGGTAGCGCCAGCCCCTGAGCGATGTACATCCACAGATTGAGCCCCACCAGCGCGCACACCACCCCCCCGCTGAGCAAGACCGCAGACGATGCGGACAAGAGGGGTAGTGCCACCGCCAGCAGCACACCCGCGCATAACAGCTGCAGCACATCAAACCCTGCGGCGTAGTCGGGGCGGACTATGCTCTTTCCATCCAGGAATGCCGATAGCACGTTGGCGTGGGTTTCCACTCCGGGGTACGTTCTGCCCACCGGGGTCACGCGCAAATCCAGCAAGCCAGGGGCCGTAGAGCCGACCAGCACCAATTGGTCCTTGAGCTGGCCAGACGGCAGCAGGCCATCCAGAACGTCAGACGCCGAGATGTACCGGAAGGAACCTCCTTTGGCGTCGCCCGGGCCCCGGTAGGGAATGAGTGTGGCCAGCTGCTGGTCTACGGGTAGCACCAGCGCACGGCCGTCCTGCCGTAGCACGACGCTCTGGAGCAGGTCGTGCGTTCCAGAGGGCGTGGGGCTGACAAAGCCTGGATGGATCTCCGGCAGGCCAATGGCGGTACGGAACATGGCCAGCGCCAGCGATTCGTAATACTGCCCCTGGTACTCGCCCAACAAAGGCAAGGATCGAACGACCCCATCTTCGTCCGTGATCGAATTGAAGAACCCCGCCGCGGGGGCCGCGCGGGTAAGTGCCTCGATGTTGCTGCTATACCCACGCCAGGTGGTGGCCCCCAGAGGCAAGCCCCGCAAGCGCTCCAGCGGAAGCGCGGGGTCTGGCAACATGCCCTTGGTGATGCCGTCGCGGTCTTCGCCAGACAGGTAGTAACCCAACACCACCGGCTGCCCTTGCAGAGCCTGCGCAAAAAGCGCGTCATAGTCCAGCGATGGTGCCAGGCGCTCCAGTTGCTCCTTGAAGGCTGGCTGGCTGCGCAAAGGACCCCGCGCCAGTTGCTGCAGCGTAGAAAGCCCCGAGCTTTCATCGGCCTCGGCAAACAGCACGTCAAACCCCACCACCGACACCTGCTGGCGCTCAAACAGTTCGCGCATCAGCGTGGCCATCTTGTCCCTGCGCCAGGGCCATTGGCCTACACGCCCCAGGCTCTTTTCATCGATATCGACAATGACAATCCGCTCGTCCAGCGTGCGCGGCATGGTCACCCGCAAGCGGGTGTCGTAGATGATGTGGTCCAGCCGTTCCAGCACCTGCAGGTGAAGTAAGTCTGCCACGTGCAGCAGCGCAAACACCAGCGGTATCAGTGTGACCGCAATGCGCTGCCAGCGCCGGCGAAACAGATGCAACAGGGACTGCAGCATGTGTCCGCGCGCGAGAAAATGGGTTCAGGTCAGGCCAACAATGGCTCGCAGATACGGCGTAGGCCCTTTGCCAGATGTCAGCTTTGCTCGAACTGCATCTCGGTGCCCGCCAGCTCCAGGCGATCACCGTGCTTGAGGGGAACCGGCGACGCACCAATGGCTGCGCCATTCAGCAAAGGCATGTCAGGCCCCTCGACATGGGCCAACACAAAACCCTGATGCCGCTTGGTGATGGAGGCCACCGCCACACCGGGCTTTCCGATGGTGGTCACTACCTTCTGGAGCGATACCTCGCGACCTGCAGCAGCGCCGGACATGACCCGGATCACCGCTGAAACCGGGGCCGGCGCAGGCGCCGCCTGGGCGGGCCTGGCAGCTGCCACGGCAGGCGGCACCATGCCAGGCTTGAAGATCATGGTCTTCTCGAAGTTCTGGCCTTCGGCATCTTGCAGGAAGCGGATCTTGTACTTGCCCACCTCCACCGTATCGCCATTTCGCAGCTCCTGGCGCTTGACGGCCTTGGCATTCACATAGGTGCCGTTGGTGCTGCCAAGGTCCTCAATCTCCACATCCTGACCCTCCATATGGAGCACGGCATGCTCTCCACTCACCGCAAGGTTGTCGATCACGATGTCGTTGTAAGGACGCCGACCCAGCGTGGTCCGCTCCTTGGTCAGCTGCACTTCCTTGATGACGACGCCGTCGATTGAAACGATCATTCTCGGCATGATCTACTCCTGATGTGATGAATTGTTGTGTTTCGGGCCGTTCAAGAGGCCCCTAGCAATCGAGACATGAGGCCACGTTTTTTGCTTCCTGCGGCAGCCTGCACCAGCAGCACGCTCACGTTATCACGCCCCCCGTTGGCGTTGGCTGTGTCAACGAGCAATGTCGCTTTTTCCTCCAATGGCAGGGGCGCACGCACCAACTCTGCCAGGTCCGGATCGGACACCATGTCGGTGAGCCCATCGGAACACAGAAGAAACAGATCATGGGGCGCCACCTGGAACTCGTTGACTTCCATCAACACATTGGGCTCCACGCCCAGAGCCCGGGTGACCAGGTTCCGGTTGGAGGACAACGCCGCCTGCTGCGCTGTCAGCAGCCCCGCATCCACCTGCTCTTGCAGCCAGGAATGGTCGCGCGTGATTTGCTGCAGAACTCCACCTCGCAGCCGATAGCAGCGCGAATCGCCGATGTGACCCAAGATCAGGCGACTGCTGTGGAACACCGCCACCACCAGCGTGGTGCCCATGCCCGCGTACTGCGGATTGGAGAGGGACGCACCCAGGATAGCGTGATTCGCGTTCTCCACGCAAATTTCCAGCGCTCGGCGCACATCGGTGGACTGGGGACTCGTGCCCGCCTGGGCCAGCCAGCGCGCCATTTCAGTACGGATGAAGGTGGTGGCCATGCCGCTGGCCACCTCACCCGCGTTGTAGCCGCCCATGCCATCGGCCAATATCGCAACCTGCGCATCGCGGTCAACAGCTACCGCGTCTTCATTGTTGGAACGCACGCGGCCCTTGTCGGTCCGCGCAGTGAATTCATAGGTCATGGATGTGGAGGTGTGCGTCATGGGGCGCCCGAAATCGGCGAGGCTGCCGCACCCCGCACGGCGGGGGGCTCCATCACGGTTTCCTGAAAATCCGCCATTTCTTGCCCTGATGCATCGCGGTCCGCATCATAGACGACTGGTTCAGGGGTAAAACTGGCATCGCCCGCCATTGCCTGCCGTAGATCCATCGCGAACTGCCGCCCAGTCTGATAGCGGGCCTCCGGGCGCTTCTGTAACGCCATCGCCACGACCTTGGCCACAGCGGGCGGGAGTTCAGGGCGTAGCTGGCGCACATCGGGCGCCTCCACGTTGGCGATCTTGTGCATCAGCTCGGTCATGGACGCACCACGGAGCGGCAGCGACCCCGTGAGTAACTGGAACAGGGTGATGCCCAACGAATAGAGGTCCGAGCGCCCATCGACCTTCTTCCCCGCCAACTGCTCGGGCGACATGAAGCTGGGTGTACCCAGAACCAGCCCCGTGCGGGTCTTGCTCGAATCCGTGATGCGCGCGATGCCAAAGTCGGTCACCTTGACTGCGTCCGTCGCGCTGTCAAACATGATGTTGGCAGGCTTGATGTCGCGGTGCACCACATTGTGGGCATGGGCGTAGTCCAGCGCATCCGCGACCCGGGCCGCAATGGACAGCACTGTGGGCACAGGCAGCAACCGGTCTTGGCCGCAGGCATGGGTCAGGTCTTCGCCCTTGAGGAACTCCATGGCGATGTAGGCGAGGTCGTGCTCCTCGCCGGCATCAAAAATGGTAACGATATTCGGATGCTGCAATCGACCCGCGGTCTCGGCTTCGCGGAAGAAACGGGCGCGCGCATCAATCAAGGCATCGCCTTCAAACTCCTGCCCCAGGGCCAGCGTCTTGATCGCCACGACGCGGCCGATCTTGGGATCTCGCCCCAAATAGACAACCCCCATGGCACCTTTGCCAATCTCGCGGTCGATCTGGTAGCGGCCCAACATTGGCACGCCCCCCGTGGCGTCGCCTGGCAGCCGGGGTAAAGCAGGGTCTGCCTGCGGCACGGAATCCTTCACGCCCAGCGGGGCTTGCGCACCGGTCTGTGCCTGAGCGCGCGCACGCTTGTAGCGGCTGCGCACGTCCTTGTACTGGCGGTCATGGCGAAGGATGTGTTCGTACACCGCCTGGGCCTTGGCGAAGTGGCGCTTGCGCTCGAAATCCTCTGCCAGGTGGTACAGGTTGTCCAGAAGCGCGTTGCTGGGGGGCACCTTGCGCAGGCGCTCAAAGGCCATGTCCAGCTGACCCTGGCCCTGCAGCGCCAGGCCCATCATGCGGTCGGCCTCAGCGGCTTCGGCAGAACGCCCAGAGACTTCGCCCTGCCGTCCGCGGTACAGAATCGCCGCCATGGCCGCTCCTGCCAGCAGCGCCAGCACCGGAAGCAACAACGGGACCCACAGGCCTCCATACCGCAGCAGGGTCCATTCAGAGATGACCAGGGTGAGCGCGAGCGCAGCGCCCGCACCTACCCCCACTGGACGCGCGATGCGCGGCGCCATCGCCCCCACATACAAAACCACCAGCGCCAACACCAGCCAACCCACGGGGGCGGCCCAACCTGGCTCCAACACACCCAACCCGAGGCGGATCGACGACAGGGTTTGTGCCAACACTTCCACCGGATAGACGGCCGGCTCCCCCGATTGCGCTGCCGGACCAGGCAGCGTATCCGCCATTTCACCCACCAGCACGATCTTGCCCCGAAGGCCGCTGGCCGGGGTGGCTCCGCCAAGCACACTGGAGGCAGACCACACAGGGAAAGAGCCCGCACCGTCGGCGGCCATCTGCCAGCGGGGGCGCATTACGGTAGCTGCATTCGTGGGAATGTTCAGCGCCCCCAACCGCAGCCCGCCAGGCGCGTCGGTCACGCGGAGATCACCCAAACCCAGATGCAGGCTGTGTTGCGCCGCCAGCAACGCCAGGGACGGCACCCCGACACTGTCGTAGCGAAGAAGCAGTGGAACCTGGCGCATGCGGCCATCCTGGTCGGGCTCTGCATAAACGTGCCCCACCCCCGCAGCCACAGCGCCCAGCGAAGCGATAGGGTGCCGAGCCAATTGCACGGGGGTCGCGGCAACACCTGGATCAGGCACCGTGCTGCGGCGCACGTAAGAGGGCAACGGCGCCGAAGCCCCGGTGCTTTCATAGCGCGAAGCAAGGAACACATTGCCCGCCCGCTGGATGGCTGCAGCCAGGCGCGCATCGCCGTCGAGCGCAGCTTCTGCCTCTCCCACCACACGGCCCAGCTCGGCCGTCAATGCGGTTCCCTCGCCCGCCGCAGCGAGGGTTTCGCGGATTTTTCGCAGGTAGCCCAACCCTCTGTCGCTCTGGGGTTGTGTGAATGCGGGGGTATAGACGATGGCCTGGGCGCCAGCCGCTGACAGTCGATCAATGAGCTGCGCGTGAACGTCACGCGGCCAGGGCCAAGGACCGACCGCGGCAAGGCTGGCGTCGTCGATGCCCACAATCACCACGTCGGCCAGCGGGGCGGGGGAGGAAATGCGGACAGCCGCGTCGTAAAGCCTGTGCTCGAGCGCCAGCGATGCGCCCGTGACCGTACACAGGCCTGCGACGACCAGTGCCACCAATCCGCCCCAAAAGCCGTCGGTACGCCATCCATCCATCCGCCGCGCCGAGGTTTTTCGTCCCACTTGCTGTTGTTCCACTCAGTATTGAATGGTTCAAAGCAATATCTGCGCCCATGCTGGCCAAGCACTTCGGGGCCGCAGAATGGCGGTGATTGGCAGCGAATGGGCGATTGCGGTGGAGCGGCGTGTCGTTCTTGTCATGCGATGCGAGACAGGGCGCCACCGCAATGTCATTTTTGTCACCCGTGGACCCGCAAGAAGGATCCGACCTTCGTACGAGCCTCCCGCCGCGACCATCAATTGGTCGACGCGCTGCGCGATCCCTTGCGCCAGAACTTGCCCACACCCACCACCAGCGCAGCGCCGAGCGCAGCAGCCACATAGTGCAGCGCGGGATGCGCCACGGCGTAGTCGTGCAAGATGGCATCGCTGGCGATGGTTTCGCCACCCACCCAGCCAATCAGTGCGGCACCCAACACCACGATGACAGGGAACCGCTCCATGAGCTTGATCATGAGCGTGCTGCCAAAGATCACCAAGGGAATACTGATAGCCAGGCCCAGCACCAACAAGATCACATTGCCTTGCGCAGCAGCGGCCACCGCGATCACGTTGTCCAAGCTCATCACCAGATCGGCAATCAGGATGGTGCGCACGGCGGCCATCAGGCTGCCATAGGTCTTGGATTCGCCCTCATCTTCCTCGTCGTCGCTGAGCAGCTGAAAGCCGATCCACAGGAGCAGGCATCCCCCCACGATCTGCAGGAACGACAGCTCCAGCAGCTTGGCCGCCACAACGGTCAGCAAGATCCGCAAGACCACGGCAGCGCCCGAGCCCCAGAAGACGGCTTTCTTTTGCTGATGGGGAGGAAGGGACCGGGCGGCCAGCGCGATCACCACCGCGTTGTCACCCGACAGGATGATGTTGATCCAGACGATCTTCACCAAGCCGATCCAAAAATCGGCGCTTTGCAGAAACTCCATGACTGACTCCACTGTTATGAATGCAAGAAGCGCCCGGAACCGGGGTTCCGAGCGCTTCTCTTTTGTAGGAGCCGCCAGTCTAGCGGTCTGCGCCGTGCGCCGCGTCCGTAATTGTGCTTACGAACGGGACGGCGCCAGCCCACTTACTTCAGCTGGGCCTTGAGCAGCTTGCCCAGTTCCGAAGGGTTGCGGGTGATGATGAAGCCCGACTCTTCCATGATGGCCAACTTGGCATCGGCCGTATCGGCGCCGCCAGAGATCAGCGCGCCAGCATGGCCCATGCGCTTGCCGGGAGGGGCCGTCACGCCAGCGATGAAGCCCACGATAGGCTTCTTCATGTTGGCCTTGCACCATTGGGCTGCTTCGGCTTCGTCAGGACCACCGATTTCACCGATCATGATCACGGCGTCGGTATCTGGATCGTCGTTGAAAGCCTTCATCACGTCGATGTGCTTCAAGCCATTGATGGGGTCGCCACCAATGCCCACGGCGCTCGACTGGCCCAGACCCACTTCGGTCAGCATGGCCACAGCTTCGTACGTCAGCGTGCCCGAGCGGGACACCACGCCGATGCGGCCCTTGCGGTGGATGTGACCGGGCATGATGCCGATCTTGATTTCGTCAGGCGTGATCAGGCCGGGGCAGTTGGGGCCCAGCAGCAGGGTCTTCTTGCCGCCAGCCGCTTCCTTAGCCTTCATCTTGTTGCGCACCATCAGCATGTCCTTGACGGGAATGCCTTCGGTAATGCAGATGGCCATGTCCAGGTCGGCTTCGACAGCTTCCCAGATCGCATCCGCAGCGCCTGCGGGCGGCACGTAGATCACCGACACGGTGGCGCCGGTCTGCTGTGCTGCTTCCTTGACGGAGGCGTAAATCGGGATGTTGAAGATCGACTCGCCGGCCTTCTTGGGGTTCACGCCTGCGACAAAGCAGTTCTTGCCGTTCGCGTATTCCTGGCACTTTTCAGTGTGGAACTGGCCCGTCTTGCCCGTGATGCCCTGGGTGATGACCTTGGTGTCTTTGTTGATGTAGATCGACATGTGTGTTCTCCGGGCTTACTTGACGGCAGCAACGATCTTGGTCGCAGCTTCGGCCATGGTGTCTGCAGCGATGATGGGCAGGCCGGACTCGGCCAGCATCTTCTTGCCCAGCTCTTCGTTCGTGCCCTTCATGCGCACGACCAGCGGCACGTTCAGGTTCACAGCCTTGCAAGCGGTGATCACGCCGGTGGCGATGGTGTCGCACTTCATGATGCCGCCGAAGATGTTGACCAGAATGCCTTCGACCTTGGGGTTCTTCAGCATGATCTTGAAGGCTTCGGTGACCTTCTCGGGGGTGGCACCGCCGCCCACGTCCAGGAAATTGGCCGGCTCGCCGCCGAACAGCTTGATCGTGTCCATGGTGGCCATGGCTAGGCCAGCGCCGTTCACCAGGCAGCCGATGTTGCCATCGAGGCTGATGTAGGCCAGGTCGAACTTGGAGGCTTCGACTTCGGCAGGGTCTTCTTCGTCCAGATCGCGGAAGGCCACGATTTCGGGGTGGCGGAACAGCGCGTTGGCGTCAAAGTTGAACTTCGCGTCCAGAGCCATCAGGTTGCCCTTGGAGTCGCAGTTCAGCGGGTTGATTTCCACCAGCGACGCGTCGGTTTCCATGTAGCACTTGTAGATCTTGGCGAAGATGTCTACGGCTTGGTCGATGGAAGCGCCAGTCAGGCCGATGGCAGCGGCCACCTTGCGGGACTGTGCTTCGGTGATGCCAGCGATGGGGTCGATCATCTCGGTGATGATCTTCTCGGGCGTGGAGTGGGCCACTTCCTCGATGTCCATGCCGCCTTCGCTCGAAGCGATCAGGGCCACCTTCTGGGTAGCGCGGTCGGTCACCAGCGACACATACAGTTCGTTCTTGATGTCGGCGCCGTCTTCGATGTACAGGCGGCGGACCTTCTGGCCTTCTGGGCCGGTCTGGTGCGTGACCAGCTGCATGCCCAGGATGTCGCTGGCGCGTGCCTTCACGTCGTCAATGGTCTTGGCAACCTTCACGCCGCCACCCTTGCCACGGCCACCGGCGTGGATCTGGGCCTTGACCACCCACACGGGGCCGCCGAGTTTTTGAGCAGCTTCCACGGCTTCTTGCACCGTGAATGCAGGGATGCCGCGCGGAACGGGCACACCAAAATTGCGCAAGATTTCCTTGCCTTGGTATTCGTGAATCTTCATGAGGTCTCTCTCAGGGAAGGGTGGTAGTTACCCGTTTACCATGAACAGATGTCTGGCCGCGGGCTTGGGACATGGCAACCCGCGACTGTATCATGCTGCAACGCACCATCCTTGTGCCTGACTGACACCCCGGGCTGGCCTCACGGCCTTCCCACCCCCATTTTCACCCGGCAGACGCTGCCGCCTTTTTGCAGGAGCACCTCCATGTCCAAAGTCTTTATTGATGGCGAAGCCGGTACCACGGGCCTGCAGATCCGCGAGCGCCTGCAGGCCATGCCGCAGATCGAGCTGGTCAGCATTGCGCCCGGGTTGCGCAAAGACCCAGCCGCCAAGCGCGACCTGATCGCAGGCGTGGACCTTGTCATCCTCTGCCTGCACGACGATGCCGCACGCGACACCGTGGCGATGGTGGACGAGATCGAGCGCACCTCGGGCCGCAAGGTCAAGGTAATCGATGCCAGCACGGCTCACCGCACGGCCGATGGCTGGGTGTACGGGTTTCCAGAACTCGCGGCAGCGCAGACACAGGCGGTGCGCGACGCCAGCCGTGTGTCCAACCCCGGCTGCTATGCCACCGGTGCCATTGCCATGCTGCGCCCGCTGGTCGATGCGGGCATGGTCCCTGCGGACTACCCTTTGAGCCTGCCCTCGGTGTCGGGCTACTCCGGCGGCGGACGCACCATGATCGAAGCCTACGAGGCAGGCACCGCCGCGCCGTATGAGGCCTACGCACTGGGCCTGTCGCACAAGCACATTCCCGAGATCCTGCGCTACACCGGGCTCACACGCCGCCCGGTGTTCATCCCTGCCGTGGGCAACTTCCGCCAGGGCATGCTGGTGCAATTGCCGCTGCACCTGGACCTGCTGCCCGGCGCCCCCAAGGCCAGCGACCTGCACGACGTGCTGGCCAGCCACTACAGCCGCACCAACACGCCCGAGCAGTGGGTGAGTGTGCTGCCGCCCACCGATGATTTGAAGCTGGCGGCCGACACGCTGACCGACACCAACAAGCTGGAGCTGCGCGTGTTTGCCAACGAGCAGTACCGGCAAGCCGTGGTCATTGCGCGCCTGGACAACCTGGGCAAAGGCGCCAGCGGCGCCGCCGTGCAGAACCTGCAATTGATGCTGGGTGTGTAAGCACACCCGAGCCCTTGAGAAGATGAGGAAAAGGCCCCGCAGGTCAGCAGTGCGCTCACCCCTCGTCGGAATCACCGGCGCCCTGTACGGCGCGCCGCGCCACGTCGCCTGAGAACCCCCGCACCAGCAGAAACCGCATCTGCTTGGCGCGGGTTTGGGGGTCGCTTGCGGGCTCGCCAAACTTGCGGCGCCACACCTCGCGGGCACGCTCCAGTTCGCTGCCCTGCAGTTGGGCCACGGCCTGCTGCACGGCCTCGGCGCCCAACCCCTTGGATTGCAACTCCTGCCGGATGCGCGATGCACCCAGGCGGCCGGCGCGCCGGTTCAGCACCGACTCCACGACCCGCGCCTCGCTGATGAAGTCCCGGGCCTGCAGGTCGTCCAGCACGGCGTCCAGGTCTTCGCCCTCTTGCACATGGGGGCTGAGCTTGCGCCGCAGCTCAGCCCGCGAATGTTCGCGCTGGCTCAGCAGCCGCAGTGCACGGCCTTTGAGCGAGAGCGCAGTGAATCCCATGGCTGACCAAACGCTATATTTTCAATAGCTACAGGCGCATATGGAATGTGCGCCTGCAGGCTATTTGGCTTCAAAAACCGGAAATCACTCGTCGGTAGCCGCTGCTGGAGCCTGCAGTGCGCCAGGCAACAGCGCAATGCCCAGCCCTTCGCGCACCTTGTTCTCGATCTCGCGGGCCAGGTCGGGGTTTTCACGCAAAAACTCGCGGGCGTTGTCACGGCCCTGGCCAATCTTCTCGCCGTTGTAGGCGTACCAGGCACCGCTCTTTTCCACGATCTTGGCCGTCACGCCCATGTCGATGATCTCGCCTTCGCGGCTGATGCCTTCGCCGAACAGGATGTCGAACTCGGCCGTCTTGAAAGGCGGGCTCACCTTGTTTTTGACCACCTTGACCTTGGTTTCGTTGCCGATGGCTTCGTCGCCCTTCTTGATGGTGCCGGTGCGGCGGATATCCAGGCGCACGGAAGCGTAGAACTTGAGCGCATTGCCGCCAGTCGTCGTTTCGGGCGAGCCGAACATCACGCCGATCTTCATGCGGATCTGGTTGATGAAGATGACCATGCAGTTGGTCTTCTTGATCGTGGCGGTCAGCTTGCGCAGCGCCTGGCTCATCAGGCGGGCCTGCAGGCCGGGCAGGGCATCGCCCATCTCGCCTTCGATTTCGGCCTTGGGTGTGAGGGCTGCCACCGAGTCCACGATGATCAGGTCCACGGCGCCTGAGCGCACCAGGCTGTCCACGATTTCGAGCGCTTGCTCACCCGTGTCGGGCTGGCTGATGAGCAGGTCGGACAGCTGCACGCCCAGCTTCTGGGCATATTGCACGTCGAGGGCGTGCTCGGCATCGACAAACGCGCAGGTGCCGCCCTGCTTTTGCATCTCGGCCACCACCTGCAGCGTGAGCGTGGTCTTGCCCGACGACTCCGGTCCGTAGATCTCGACCACGCGGCCGCGCGGCAGGCCGCCCACGCCCAGGGCAATGTCCAGGCCCAGGGAGCCAGTGGAGACCACCTGGATGTCCTCGATCACCTCGCCTTCACCCAGGCGCATGATCGTGCCCTTGCCAAACTGCTTCTCGATCTGGGCGAGCGCGGCGGCCAGGGCTTTGGCCTTTTCGGTGTTCACGGGCAATGCGGGGTTGGTGCCTTTGACTGCGACGTCCATGAGAAACTCCTTGAAAAACAACAGGTTGGATGCTTGCATCGCTCTGCGGTTAATCACAGGCTGGATGCTTGAACAGTAGTTTATGCGAGCAATGAAATCCAAATAAAGCGATTTTTAGTCAGTTTGTCTGACAATATCGCATGGCCGATTTTTCTCCTGCCGCCACATCCGTCCCGGGAGCGGATGACCGCTGGCGCCAAACCCACCTGGGCCGCCTGATGGGCAGCGCCCTGCGCCGCTTCGACGCGCGGGTGCTGCAGCTCATGGCGCGCAATGTGGAGGTGCCGCTGGCGCTGTCCAACTTGGCAGCGCGCGACCAGGTGACGGCCGCCCATGTGCACATCACGCGGCACCTGGCCTTGCAGGGCGACCGGCTGACCGACCTGGCCCAGCGCGCGGGCATGACCAAGCAGGCCATGGCCAACCTGGTGGACCAGTGCGAGGCCTGGGGCCTGGTCACACGTCAGCCAGACCCGCTGGATGCGCGGGCGCGGCGCGTGTGCTTCACGCCCACTGGCCTGGCGTGGCTGCAAGCGTTCCAGGATGCAGTGGCGCAGGCCGAGGCGGAGTTCCGCGCCGAGGTGGGCCATGACGTGGCCACCGTGGTGGCGATCGGGCTGGAAGCCTATGCGGGCGGAGATACGGGTGTCTGAGCCCCCATCGGCTCGGCGCACGCCAGCAACCATTCCTTGAAGCACTGCAGCGCGTGCAGCTGCGTGCGGCCTTCGGGGTAACAGAACCAGTAGCCCACATCGCTCCGGTAGCCGCCGCGCAGGTCGGCATCGGGCAGGGGCTCGCGCACCAGACCCGCCGTGATTTCGTCCTGCACCAAGCAGCGCGGCACCAGCGCCAGGCCCATGCCCGCCATCACGGCGCGGATCATGGTCTGGAACTGGTCGAACTGCGGTCCTGCCAGCGGATCGATGAGCCCTTCCACCCCGTGCGTCTCACTCCAGCGCAGCCAGCCTTCCGGCACGGTCACATGGCGCAGCAGGATGTAGCGGGCCACATCGCGTGGGGTGTGGATGGGCCAGTCGGCCACCTTGGTGCGGGGGGCGATCAGCGCCACCTCGTTGCCCGTGATGTGGTGGGCGTGCGCGCCGGGCCAGTGGCCGTCGCCGAACAGGATGGCGCAGTCCAGCTCGGGCCGGGTGAAGTCATAGCTGTGCACATAGGGCACAAAGTGCAGCGTGATTTGCGGGTGCTGCTGCTGGAACTGGGGCAGGCGCGGGATGAGCCACTTGGCCGCAAACGTGGGCAGGCTGGACAGGTGCAGCGCACCGCCGCCGTCATCGCTGGTGATCAGCTCCAGCGTGGCCGCCTCCAGCTGCGCCAGCACGCCACGCACCGCCTTTTCGTAGCGCTCGCCGGCCGGGGTCAGCGCCAGGCGCTTGCGGCTGCGCTCGAACAGCGGCACGCCCACCCAGGTCTCCAGCTCCTTGATCTGCTTGCTGACCGCACTTTGGGTGAGGTGCAAGGCCTCTGCCGCGCGGGACACCCCGCCGAACCGCGTCACCGTGGAAAACGCCCGCAGCAGGTGAAGGGGTGGAGAAAGGCGGCGAAGGGATGACATAGTAAGTAATCAAATCATTCCAAATAGGAATGTTATCAGGCATATCCATTGCTTGGTAGAGCGCATTGAATCCTTTAATCTCAATGCAACTCACAGGAGAAATGCCCATGCAACGCCGTCATCTGCTCTCAGCGCTGGCCGCCGTATCTTTCGCTCCCGGAATGTCTTTGGCGCAAGAGGGCAAGCCCCTGCGCATCATCGTTCCGTTCCCACCCGGGGGCGCCACGGACATCACGGCCCGCAGCCTGCAAGAGTCGCTGGCGCGCATCCTCAAGCAGCCCGTGGTGCTGGAAAACCGGGGCGGCGCAGGCGGCTCCATCGGCATGGCCGAAGTCGCCCGCGCGCCGGCAGACGGCCTCACCCTGGGCGTGGCCACGCTGTCCACCCATGGCGTGAACCCCGCCGTGTACACCAAGCTGCCCTACCACCCGACCAAGGACTTCATTGGCGTGACCGAGATCGTCAAGGCCCCGGGCGTCATCGTGATCAACCCGGCCGTGGTGCCCGTCAAGGACTTTGCGGAGCTGGTGAAATACCTCAAGGCCAACCCCGGCAAGGTGTCCTACGCCACCCCCGGCAACGGCACCATCGGCCACATGTGGGGCGAGTTGTTCAAGAGCAGCACGGGCACCTCCATGGTGCACATCCCCTACCGTGGTGCAGGCCCGGCCATCAACGACGTGCTCGCGGGCCAGGTGGCGGTGTACTTCGACCAGGTGGCTTCGTCGCTCCCGCACGTCAAATCGGGCAAGCTCAAGGCGCTGGCGGTGTCGTGGCCCGAACGCCTGGACGTGCTGCCCGATGTGCCCACCTACGCAGAGCTGGGCTACAAGCAAGCCAACGAGCCTTCATGGTTTGGCCTGGTGGCCCCGGCGGGCACGCCTGCTGCGGCCGCAGACCGCATCCAGCAGGCCGTCGCCCAGGCCCTGAAGGAGCCCGCTGTGCGCGAGCGACTGGCAGGCCAGGGCCTCTACCCCTCGGGCACCACACCCAAGGATTTCACGGCCCAGATCGCCAGCGAGATCGACAAGATGAAGCGCGTGGCGGCCTACGCCAAGGTGGTGCTCGACTGACCTGATTCCCCCCGGGCCCTGGGCCCGGGGACGGCCACAGCTGGGATGGTGAGACGACGCAGGCCAGCCTGCTTCCCGGGCCTGCTCAAGGTCTCAGGGATAACCATAGTCACATCCCGGTCTGGGCGGCTAGGCCAGCCGCCCTCCTTTGCGCACACTCTGCCTATGCATGCAGCCTTGAAACTGATCCACCACCGCTTCCAGCAAGCCCAGCCCGGCGTCACCGGCTCCCCGGGGCTTGCCACTCAACCCTCCACCGCCACTGTCACTGCGGTGCCCGGCAGCACCCCGCTGGTGCTCGACTCTCCCCACAGCGGCACCCGGTACCCCGACGACTTTGGCTCCGCCCTCGACCTGGCTACGCTGCGCCGGGCCGAAGACACGCACGTCGAGAAGATCTACGCCTTTGCCCCCGCGCTCGGCGTGGCCTGGGTCGAGGCCCACTTCCCCCGCATCTACCTGGACGCCAACCGCGATACCACCGAGCTGGACACCAGCTTGCTCAACGGGGACTGGCCCGATCCCATCTCCACTGACTCCAAGGTGCTCAGCAAGGTGCGCCTGGGCAAGGGGCTGATCTGGAAGTTCACCGACCAGGGCGAGCCCATCTACCAGCGCCCGCTCACGGTGGCCGAGGTGCGCGCGCGCATCGACCGCTGCTGGCGCCCCTACCACGCCGCCGTGGCCCAGGCCATTGACGCCGCCCATGCGCGCCATGGCTACAGCATCCACCTCAACTGCCACTCCATGCCCGCCGTGGCCGGGCGCTTTGCCACCGAGTTTCCGGGGCTGGAGCATGCCGACTTTGTGATCGGCGACCGCGACGGCACCACGGCCAGCCCGGCGCTGTCGGCGTTGATCTGCGAGCACCTGCGCGCGTGCGGCTACAGCGTCGAATACAACCACCCCTACAAGGGCGTGGAGCTGGTGCGCCGGTACGGCAACCCCGCGCAGCACCGCCACAGCATCCAGGTCGAGATCAACCGCAAGCTCTACATGGACGAGACCACACTCGCCCAGCACCCCGAGGGCATGGCCCGCCTACAGGCCGACCTGCAAGCCCTGGTGCACAAGCTGCTGGCGCACGACCCGCGCTGACAGCCCCGGACCTGGGCGCTGCGCGCGCAACGGGCGCCGTTTTCTCGGCGCAGCGACGCGCGGCGCCGCCTAAAATCGGCGCACAGGCGCGGCGCCAGACCGCTGCCACCCACCAGGAGACACCCGCATGCGCATCCTCATTGCCGAAGACGACCAGGTGCTGGCCGATGGCCTGCTGCGCACGCTGCGGGCCTCGGGCGCCGTGGTGGACCATGTCGCCAGCGGCAGCGAGGCCGACGCGGCGCTGATGACCAACAACGAGTTCGATCTGCTCATCCTGGACCTGGGCCTGCCCAAGATGCATGGGCTGGAAGTGCTCAAAAAACTGCGCGGCCGGGGCTCCGCCCTGCCAGTGCTCATCCTCACCGCCGCCGACAGCGTGGAAGAGCGCGTGAAGGGCCTGGACTTTGGCGCCGACGACTACATGGCCAAGCCCTTCAGCCTGCAGGAGCTGGAAGCCCGCGTGCGCGCCCTCACGCGCCGGGGCATGGGCGGCACCAGCAGCGCCATCAAGCACGGCCCGCTGGTGTACGACCAGGCCGGCCGCGTGGCCACCATCGACGGCAAGATGATCGAGCTGTCGGCCCGCGAGCTGGGCCTGCTGGAGGTGCTGCTGCAACGCGCCGGCCGCCTGGTGAGCAAGGAGCAGCTGGTGGAGCGCCTGTGCGAATGGGGCGAAGAGGTGAGCAACAACGCCATCGAGGTCTACATCCACCGCCTGCGCAAAAAAATCGAGGGCGGGCCCATCCGCATCGCCACCGTGCGCGGCCTGGGCTACTGCCTTGAGAAGATCCCCAGTTAACTATCAAAACGATAGCTGCTCGTGTATATGAATCCAGCGCTATCGGGTGTTTTGGCTTCTAAACTGCCACGGCGGGTGCTGTGAAGATCTTCCAGCGCGAGCAGCGCTCCCTGTTCGGCGAAATCCTCGACTGGATGCTCACGCCGCTGCTGCTGCTGTGGCCGGTGAGCCTGGCACTGACCTGGCTGGTGGCGCAGGGCCTGGCCAACAAGCCGTTTGACCGCGCGCTGGAATACAACGCCCACGCCCTCGCCCAGCTCGTGAGCGTGGTGGGCGACAAGGCCCAGTTCAACCTGCCCCAGCCCGCCAGCGAGATCCTGCGCGCCGACGACTCCGACATCGTGTACTACCAGGTCATCGGCCCGGGCGGCGAGTTCCTCTCGGGCGAGCGCGAACTGCCCGAGCCCCCCAGCGACGAGGTGCCCATGTCCGGCGAGGTGCGGCTGCGCGATGCGGAGATGCGCGGCATTGACATCCGTGTGGCCTACATCTGGGTGCGCCTGCCGCTGAAAGACACGCCGGTGGCGCTGGTCCAGGTGGCCGAAACGCGCGAAAAGCGCAGCGTGCTGGCGACCGAAATCATCAAGGGCGTGATGCTGCCGCAGTTCGTCATCCTGCCGCTGGCGGTGCTGCTGGTCTGGCTGGCGCTCGCGCGGGGCATCCAGCCGCTCAACCAGCTGGAGCAGCGCATCCGCGCGCGCAACCCCGACGACCTCTCGCCCCTGGACGACCGCACCGTGCCACTCGAAGTCGCGCCGCTGGTGTCGTCCGTGAACGACTTGCTCACGCGCCTGAACGATTCACTGGCCACCCAAAAGCGCTTTCTGGCCGATGCCGCCCACCAGCTCAAGACCCCGCTGGCGGGCCTGCGCATGCAGGCCGACCTGGCCCAGCGCGAAGGCACCAGCACCGAAGAGCTCAAGCGCTCGCTGCAGCAGATCGGCCGCTCCAGCATCCGCGCCACGCACACCGTCAACCAGCTGCTGGCGCTGGCCCGGGCAGAGGGCAGCGGCGTGGGCATTGCCCGCCAGCCCTGCGACCTGGCACGCCTGGTGATCGAGGTGGTGCGCGACTCGGTGCCCCGCGCGCTCGACAAGCACATCGACCTGGGCTACGACGGCGCCGAGCCGGGATCTCCGGGCGTGCTGATCGACGGCAACCCCACGCTGCTCAAGGAGCTGGTGCGCAACCTGGTGGACAACGCCATCAACTACACCCCCTCCACGCCCGACAAGCCCGGCGTGGTCACCGCCCGCGTGCTGGCCGACACCTTCGGCCATGTGCTGCTGCTGCAGGTCGAAGACTCCGGCCCCGGCGTGCCCGAGGCCGAGCGCGAGCTGGTGTTCCAGCCGTTCTACCGCGCCCTGGGCAGCGAGGCCGATGGCTCCGGCCTGGGCCTGCCCATCGTGCTGGAGATTGCCAGCAAGCACGATGCCGAAGTCATGCTCGAGGACGCGCGCCCCGGCCAGAACCCGCCGGGCGCGCGCTTCAGCGTGCGTTTTGCAGCGCGGGACGTGGTGGCTGGCAGCTGACAGGGCAGACCGCAAGGCCGGCGCACCACAGACCTGCATACCCACAGCCAGGCGCTTCAGGCGCAGGTACGCAGCGTCTTGCCCGCCATGGCCGTGCGCAGCACATCCAGTTGCGCGCGCAGCGCGTCGTTCACGGCGGGCAGGCGCAGCGTAAAGCCGGAGGATTCGGCGCGCTCCTGGATCACGCGGGCCGTGCGCACGCCCTTGTTGCCCAGGTTGGTCAGCTCGCGCTCGGCCGCCTCCTTCGAGGCAAAGCGGCCGAGCGACAGGCCCAGCTCCAGCGTGCCGCCGGCACGGTCGTGGTCCACCTTGCGGGCGCGCAGCTCGGCGCGCTTGCGGTCCAGCGTTTCGGCATCGTCAAACCGCCCCATGTAGACCATCCAGCGGCCCGGCACGGGCGTGGGCTCCAGCACCCAGCTGCCCTGGGGCAAGCCGGCGGCGGCCGTACGCAGCGCCTCGGCCTGGCGGTCGTCAAACACCCCGGCCTGCAGACACTCGGCAGCGTCTGCCGGGGCAGAGGGGGAGGGAGAAGAGGGGGGGGAGTCGTTGGCGGCGGTGGCCAGGGATGGGGGGGTGGGGGTCGTGGAGGGCCCCGCGGAGGAGGTCTTGCTGGGGTTGACCTTCAGGATCTGCAGCGTCTCGGGCTTGATCTGCTGGTTCATGCGCTGGGGCTCGGACTGCTCTTGCGGCGCGTAGCCCAACGGCCTCAGCAGCCCTTGCGACCACGCGTAGTACCCCGCGTTGGCCAGCAGCAGCGCGATCACGGCAAGACGGAGCATGGGGTGCAGCCTTTCAAGGACACTTGTCGCATCGGGAAGGGAAGCTGTCTCACACCGGTGGCACTGCCGCCGGCCGGACGCTGATCTCGGAACTGGTGATGGCCTGCATACCGCCCGCCGTGTGCACCAGCAGCGCCCCATCGTCGCCCACGCCATGCGCGGTGCCCGTGTGGCCGTCGCTCAGCGTCACGGCGCGGCCCTGCAGTACGTCGCGGGCTGCAAAGCGGGGCTGCATGGGCGCAAACCCATAGCCCGCAAACGACTGCAGCATGGCCACCAGCGGCGGCACGATGCGCAGCAGCGCGGTGGGCGCGTCCAGGCCCGGCTCCACATCCTGCAGGCTGCCGGGCGGCATGCTCATGCCCTCGGGGCTGCGGGGCAGCACGTTGATACCGATGCCCACCACCACATAGCGCGCAGTGCTGGCCTGGGCGTGTGCAGTTGCCGCCTGGGGCGCGACAAAACTGGCGGTCTCCACCAGGATGCCGCCCAACTTGCGGTCGCCCGCAGCGCCGCCCAGCCAGAGGTCATTGGGCCACTTGAGCCCCACACGCGCAGGCTGGTTGGCACCCAGCGGCGGCAGCGTGGGCTGCAGGCTTTCGGCCACGCTCACCCCCACCGCCAGCGACAGGCCGGACCAATCCTGGGGCGCCAGCGGCAGACCCAGCGACATCATCAGAGAAGACCCCACATCGCTTTGCCATACCCGCCCCAGCCGCCCGCGTCCGGCGGTCTGCTGCTCGGCCACCAGCAGGGTGGGCTCGCACTGCCCGTTGCGCGCACGGCGCATCAGCTCGGTATTGGTGGAGTCGATGGTGGGCAGCACCTCGACGGTGAAGCCCGGCAGCAGCGGTGACACCGCCTCCCAGATGGCCTCGGCGGGCCAGCGGATCGGGGATGTGGCGCTCACTGGCTGCGGCCTCGCGGCTTGGCCTTCTGGGGAGCCTTGGCGGCCTTCTTGGCCTTGGTGGAAGACGGCTTGGACGGGGGCAGCGGCACCGGCGGTGCCCAGCCACGCTTGGGCGCCAGCAGCGTGCCCCGGCAGTTGGGGCTGCCGCACCAGCAGGGGTATTCGGCCTTGAGCTTCGGGGTGTAGCGCTCTTCGATGATCAGGCCGTAGTCGTAGTTCAGCTCTTCGCCGGCCTTGATGTTGCGCAGCGCCGTGATGAAGATGCGCTTGCCTTGCTCGTCGGCGTAGCAGTTGGGGTTGCAACTGTGGTTGATCCAGCGCGAGGAGTTGCCGCCGAACTTTGCGTCGATCACGTGGTCTTCATCCACATGGAAGTAGAACGTGTGGTTGGGCTGCAGGGGGTCGTGCGGGTGCCGGTCCTGCGCCTCCTGCCAGCCGATCACTTCGCCCGTGTATTCGACAAGGACTTCGCCCTCTGCAATATCCTGCACGGCAAAAACGCCCTTGCCGTGCACACCCGAGCGCCGGGTCTGGATGCGGCGGCCCTGGGCGGCGGTCGGGGTTGCAGGCGGTGCTGTGCGGGGCATGGCAAAAACTCTGTTAACTTGAATATGCACACATGCGCGTGCGCGTGTACGCGTGAGGCAACGGATTGTAGAAGCGACCGGCCGGATGCCGGACAGCCAGATTGGCGAGAAACCAAAAAATGACCAAGACCCTGGTAATTGCAGAAAAACCCTCGGTGGCGCAAGACATCGTGCGCGCACTGACGCCCGTAGCGGGCAAGTTCGAGAAGCACGAAGACCACTTCGAGAACGACCGCTATGTAGTCACCAGCGCCGTGGGCCACCTGGTGGAGATCCAGGCGCCCGAGCAGTTCGACGTGAAACGCGGCAAGTGGAGCTTTGCGCACCTGCCCGTGATCCCGCCGTTTTTTGACCTCAAGCCCGTGGACAAGACCAAGAGCCGCCTGAATGCGGTGGTCAAGCAGGCCAAGCGCAAGGACGTGACCGACCTCATCAACGCCTGTGACGCGGGCCGCGAGGGTGAGCTGATCTTCCGCCTCATCGAGCAGTACGCCGGTGGCAGCAAACCGCTGGGAAAACCCGTCAAGCGCCTGTGGCTGCAGTCCATGACACCCCAGGCCATCCGCGATGGCTTTGACGCGCTGCGCAGCGAGCAGCAGATGGCGGGCCTGGCCAGTGCGGCCCGCAGCCGTTCTGAAGCCGACTGGCTGGTGGGCATCAACGGCACCCGCGCCATGACGGCGTTCAACTCGCGCGATGGAGGCTTCTTCTTGACCACCGTGGGCCGGGTGCAGACCCCCACGCTGTCGCTGGTGGTGGAGCGCGAAGAAAAGATCCGCAAGTTCATCAGCCGCGACTACTGGGAAATCCACGCCACCTTTGGCGCCCAGGCCGGTGAATACCCCGCCAAGTGGTTCGACCCCAAGTGGAAAAAAGGCGAGGACGTGGAAGCCCGCGCCGACCGCGTGTGGTCCGCTGCCGAAGCCCAGGCGATCGCCAACGCCGTGCGCGGCAAGCAGGCCACGGTCACCGAAGAGAGCAAGCCCACCACCCAGGCATCTCCCCTGCTGTTCGACCTGACCAGCCTGCAGCGCGAGGCCAACGGCAAGTTCGGGTTCAGCGCCAAGACCACGCTGGCCCTGGCGCAAAGCCTGTACGAACGCCACAAGGCCCTGACCTACCCGCGTACCGACTCGCGCGCGCTGCCCGAAGACTATTTGCCCGTGGCCAAGCAAACGTTTGAAATGCTGGCCGACAGCGGCATGCGCCACCTGGCGCCCCACGCGCTCACCGCGCTGAACAACAACTACGTGCGCCCGTCCAAGCGCATCTTCGATAACAGCAAGGTGAGTGATCACTTTGCCATCATCCCCACGCTGCAGGCGCCGAGCGGCCTGTCTGAAGCCGAACAGAAGCTGTACGACCTGGTAGTGCGCCGCTTCATGGCCGTGTTCTTCCCCAGCGCTGAATACACCGTGACCACCCGCATCAGCACCGTGGCACCCCACAGCTTCAAGACCGAAGGCAAGGTGCTGGTCAAGCCGGGCTGGCTGGCCATCTACGGCAAGGAAGCGGCCGACGAAGTGGAAGGCGGCAAGGACGGCGACAAGGGCCAGAACCTGGTGCCGGTCCAACCCGGCGAAATGGTCAACACCCTGCAGGTAGACCCCAAGGGCCTCAAGACCAAGCCGCCCGCTCGCTACTCCGAAGCCACGCTGCTCGGCGCCATGGAAAGCGCGGGCAAGCAGATCGACGACGACGAGCTGCGCGAGGCCATGCAGGAAAAAGGTCTGGGCACCCCAGCCACGCGCGCGGCCATCATCGAAGGTTTGCTGACCGAAAAGTACATGCTGCGCGAAGGCCGCGAAATCATCCCCACCGCCAAGGCCTTCCAGCTCATGACGCTGCTGCGCGGGCTGGAGGTGGAAGAGCTCTGCCGCGCCGACCTGACCGGCGAGTGGGAGTACAAGCTCTCGCAGATGGAAAAAGGCCAGCTCAGCCGCGAAGCCTTCATGGCCGAGATCGCTGCCATGACCGAGCGCATGGTCAAGAAGGCCAAGGAATACGACCGCGACACCATTCCGGGTGACTACGCCACGCTCGAATCGCCCTGCCCCAACTGCGGCGGCGTGGTCAAAGAGAACTACCGCCGCTTTGCCTGCGTGGGCAAGCCGGGCGCAGAACCGTGCGGCTTCAGCTTTGGCAAATCGCCCGCAGGCCGCACCTTTGAAACCGCCGAGGCCAACGCCCTGCTGCGCGACAAGAAGATCGGCCCGCTGGAAGGCTTCCGCTCCAAGGCAGGCTGGCCCTTCACGTCCGAGATCGTCATCAAGTACGACGACGAGGCGCATAACTACAAGCTCGAATTCGACTTCGGCGACGACAAGAAGGGCGAAGAGTCCGGCGAGATCGTGGAGTTTGAAGACGCCGCGCTGGGCGCCTGCCCGATCTGCGGATCGGAAGTGCATGAGCACGGCAGCAACTACGTGTGCAGCAAGGCCGTGCCCACTGCCGCGCAGCCCACGCCCAGCTGCACCTTCAAGAGCGGCAAGATCATCCTGCAGCAGCCGGTGGAGCGCGAGCAGATGACCAAGTTGCTGGAGACCGGCAAGACCGACCTGCTCGACAAGTTTGTGAGCATGCGCACGCGCCGCAACTTCAAGGCCCACCTGGCGTGGGACAAGGAGGCGGGCAAGGTCAACTTTGAATTTGCGCCATCCAAGTTCCCGCCACGCCCAGGGGCCGCTGCAAAAACAATAGCAACCAAGGCAAAAGCCACTAGCGCTACTGCCAAAAAAGCCCCGACAAAGAAGGCCGCAACCAAAACCACGGCCGCCAAAGCGCCGCGCAAGGCCGCCGCAGGCAAGGCGCCCAGCGCCGCCCTGGCCGCCGTGATCGGCGCCGAGCCGGTGGCCCGCCCCGAGGCCGTGAAGAAAATGTGGGAATACATCAAGGCCCACAACCTGCAAGACCCCAAGGACAAGCGCACCATCGTCGCCGACGACAAGCTGCGCGCCGTGTTCGGCAAGGACAGCGCGGGCATGTTCGAGCTGGCGGGCATTCTGGGCAACCACCTGGGCGGCGAATGATGCAAACGCCCGGCACGGCATCCACCCCGTCGTCCGCAGCGGTCGCGCAGGGCTTCTGGCGCACCGCGCTGGTGGCCCTGATGGTGGCTGCTGCGCTGGGTGGGTGCACCACCACAGGCTCCGCGCGCTCTAGTGACCCGGCCAGCCAGCAGCAGCCCCAGGGTGCGAGCGGCGTGACCGTGTTTGGCGACATCGACGTGAACGTGACGCGCGAGCGCACACGCTGACGGACTTAGCAGGCACTCTCACCGCATCCGCATGCGCAGCCGCACTGAACGCACCGTCCTCACCGCCATCGCGGTGGTGCTGGTGGCGGCGGCCGCCGCTGCGTGGTGGACGCGCGATGCCTGGCTGCCGCACGCAGGGCCGTGGTCCGAACAGATGTGGAAAAAGATCACCCGCCCGGGCCCCGACACCCTGCCGCCTGACAAGCGGCCCGCCCAGGCGCAGCCCGCGCGCAACGGAGCCTCAACCCCCGCTGCACCGCAACCGCGCAAGTGTGTGAAAGACGGCCGCACTACCTACACCGACCAGCCCTGTCCCAAGGGCACGCAAGAGCTGCCGGTGGATGGCGCGGTGACTTCGCTCCCGCCCTGACGGTTCGCTGCCCATCGGACAAAGACGTGCCCAGGCGCCTGAGCCCGCGCTCGCGTGCGGCATGGGTTCTTGCATCGCAGCATTCACTGTCGCCCCGGTGTCTCCTGCGTTTCTGCCCTGCGGACATCCGCGCCACCATGTCACGCCGCTGCAATGGCGCCGCCCTAGAGTCGGCCTCTTTTCAGAAACGGAACCGCTGCCATGAAAGCCTTGTCCTCCTTCGCCGCCGTCTGCTTGTCTGCCCTGGTGCTTGCCGGGTGTGGCGGTAGTGACAATGCACCTGCACAACCCCAGGTCATCGCGCACCGTGGCGCCAGCGGCTATCTGCCCGAACACACCCTGGGCGGCTACGAGCTGGCCATCCGCATGGGGGCGGACTTCATCGAGCCCGACCTGCAGATCACCAAGGACGGCGCGCTGGTCGCCATCCACGACGACACCCTGACCCGCACCACCAACGTGGCCACGCTGTTCGCGCAGCGCAACGGCGGCTACAAGGTGTCGGACTTCACCCTCGGCGAAATCAAGACGCTGACCGTGGTGCCCACTGGCACCGGCAAGGCAAGCTATCCGGGCTTCACGCCCAGCTCGGCCAACGCGTTCGCCGTGCCCACCTTCCAGGAAGTGGTGGACCTGGCCAAAAAACAAAGCAGCACCGCAGGCCGCGAAGTGGGCATCTACCCCGAGGCCAAGCAGGCCGACCCGGTGATGGAAGACGGCATCCTCAAGACCTTGGCCGCCAACGGCTACAACGCCACGAGCAAGGTCTTCATCCAGTCGTTCAGCGATGCCACGCTGCGCAGCCTGCGCACCAAGCAAGTCGCGCAGAACAGCAAGATGCCGCTGATCCTGCTGGGGGTGGCCACCACTGCGGCGGACGGCACCGCGCGCATGGGGGTCACGGGCGCCACCGGCGTGCAGGCGCTCGCGCTCAAGGATGTGGCTGCCTTCACCGAGGGGGTGGGCGTGCTCATCAACAACACCACCTACCCGGTCACGAAGTCCTTCATCGACCAGGCCCATGCCGCAGGCCTGAAGGTGCACGGCTGGACCTTTGCACAGGCCGATGCCGCTCCTGCAGCCGCAGAGTTCCGCAAGTACCTGGACATGGGCATGGACGGCATGTTTGCCAACTACCCCGACCTGGCGGTGACCGCCCGCAACGCCTACGTGCAGGGCAAGTAACCACAGCGCACCGAAGGGGGCGGTCCCCGCACACAGCGGGCCAGTGCGCTGGATAGCCCCCATGCGACAACCGGGCGGACGCATCTGGGCTAGTCTTGCGGCAACGCCCTGTGCTTGAGCCTTTCGACCATGTCCTCTTCTGCCCCTTCTCGATCCCTGCCCCTACGCGGCGCCACCAACTTTCGCGACCTGGGCGGCTACACCGGCCACGGCGGCCGCCCCGTGAAGTGGCGCCGCATCTTCCGCTCCGACCACCTGGCAGGCCTGACGCCCGAAGACCAGGCCCTGCTCGCCGACTTGGGTGTGGCCCGCGCAGTGGACTTTCGGGGCCAGGCCGAAAGCGCCGCGTATGCCTACGCGCTGCCCGGCGTGGCCTACCACCCGCTGCACATCGAACCTACGGTGGTACAGCGCGCGCTGGAGCTGCAACGCACCGGCCGCCAGCTCACCGCCCAAGATGCCGTGGGCCTCATGCAGGACACCTACCGGGGCTTTGTGCACGACAACGCCCCGCGTTTTGCCGAACTGTTCCGCCTGCTGCTGGCCAGCGATACGCCCACGGTGTTTCACTGCACCGCAGGCAAGGACCGCACCGGCTTCGCCGCCGCCCTCATCCTGCTGACGCTGGGCGTGCCGCGCGATGTGGTCATGCACGACTACCTGCTCACCAACGCGCTGTATCAGCGCCCACCCGGCATGGGCAGCCACGCACCAGAGGAAGTGCTGCGCGTGCTGTGGCGCGTGCAAGAGGAGTTTCTGGAGGCCGCCCTGCACATGGTGGACAACGACTTTGGCGGGCTGCAGGCGTATCTGGTGGACGTGCTGGGTGTTGACGCTGCCGCGCAGAAAGAATTGGCGGGCCGGTACCTGCAGGCGGCCTGAGCCGCCGATGGTGCCCGCTGGCGGCGCCTGCCCGGCTTACCCCGGGCTGTGCTGCGGCCGTATTGTCACAGCGCGCTGTTGGCGCACCCGCCAGAACAGCCAGCCCACGATGGACAGGTTCAGCAGGTTCCATCCCATGCCGTTCAAGAACGCCGCACGGTAGCTGCCCGTCAGGTCGAAGATCCAGCCCGACATCCATCCCCCCAGCGCCATGCCGATCAACGTGGCCATGATCACTGCGCCCACGCGGGCACCGGCCTCCTGCAGGGCAAAATACTCGCGGATGATGATGGCGTAGGCGGGCACGATGCCGCCCTGAAACAGCCCGAACATCGCCGAGATGACGTACAGCGGCACCAGCCCGTCAAACGGCAGAAACAGCGCCAGCCCCACGCCCTGCAACGCCGAGCCCAGCAGCAGCGTGCGCACGCCGCCAATGCGGTCGCAGATCACGCCCGACACCAGGCGGCTGACGATGCCACACGCCAGCATCAGCGACAGCATCTCGGCCCCGCGCGCCGCGCCAAAACCCAGGTCGGTGCAATAGGCCACGATGTGCACCTGCGGCATCGCCATGGCCACACAGCAGGCCACGCCCGCCACACACAGCAACAGCTGCGCATGCAGCGGGCGCAGGCCAAACGGGCGGCTGCGGTCGAGCGACAGCGCTGCAGGCACCACACCGGCTGCCGCACCCTGCACCGCTGCGGCCGGCGCAGAGGCTGCGTCCATCTGCACCATGGGTGCGCGCTGGCGCATGCGCAGTGCCAGCAGCAGCATGCCCACGCCACACACCAGACCCAGCAGCACATAGGTGTGGCGCCAGCCGATCAGCTCGATGCCGTGCTGCACGATGGGCGGCCACAGCGCGCCCGCAATGTAGTTGCCGCTGGCGCAGATCGCCACCGCAATGCCGCGCCGCTTGTTCCACCACAGCGCGGTGTCGGCCATCAGCGGCGCAAACGTGGCCGACGCACCAATCAGCCCCATCAACCCATGGGCCAGCCCAAACCCCCAGATGCTGCCCGACAGCCCCGCCCACACAAACCCGCCACACACGGCCACCGCGCCCACGCACAGCACCGGCATCAGCCCATGCCGGTCGGCCATGCGCCCCGTCCAGATCCCGCCCAGCCCCAGGCACACCATCATCAGCGTGTAGGGCAGCGACGCATCCGCACGGCCCACGCCAAACTCGGCTTGCACGGCGGGCAGCACCACCGACACCACATACATGCTGCTGTTGCCCAACACCACCAGGCCCAGCGTGGTCAGCAGGCGCCAGGCGGCTTGGCGGGAGTCGATGAGGGATGCCGGGGCGGCGGCAGAGGGGGAGGCGGGGATGTTGGGCATGCGGGGCAATTTAACTGAAGCAGCGGAAGTGCTGCACGGGGTGCAGCCCACCACCATCGCGCCGTGTGCATCTGCAGACTCGTGCCGTCTGCGGCACACACTTGCCGCACGACGCGTGCAAAGGACGCATGCCGCTCGTTTGCACCCCAAAGCGCCTTCCCCACCCGCTATGCTCCCCATCCAACCCAACAAGACCCACGGTAGCCGCCATGCACGAAATCATCTGCCCCCACTGCAACAAGGCGTTCAAGGTGGACGAAACCGGGTATGCCGACATCCTCAAACAGGTGCGTGACGCGGATTTCAGCGCGCAGTTGCACGAGCGGCTGGAGTTGGCCGAGCAGGACAAGCGCAATGCCGTCGCACTGGCGCAGGCCCAGGTGGCCAATGAGCTGCAGAAGGCGGCAGCGGCCAGAGACGCCGAGATCCAAGCGCTGAAGGCGCAGCTGGATGCAGGCGCGGTGGAGCGTGACCTGGCCGTGGCGCAGGCCCTGAGCGCGGTGGAGAAGCAGCGCGATGCGCTGGAAAACAAGCTGGTGAGTGAGCTGGAGCGTGCGCGGCAGGCGCAGCAGGCGGCGGACCAGTTGGCACAAGCGCGGCTGGCGCAGGAGCTGCAGGGCGTGGCGGCCAGAAAGGACACCGAAATCCAGCAACTCAGATCGCAGCTGGAGGCTGCCGAGGTGGCGCGCAGGCTGGCGGTGACCGAGGCAGTGACGGTGGTGGCCCGGGAGCGTGATGAACTCCAAAACAACCTGAACCTGGTGGTGGTGAAAAAGCAGCTCGAAGAGACCGCCATCAAGGAGCAGTACGCCTTGCAGCTGCGCGACCGCGACGGCGAGATTGCGCGGTTGCGGGACATGAAGGCGCGCCTGTCGACCAAGATGGTGGGCGAGACGCTGGAGCAGCACTGCGAGACGGAGTTCAACCGCATCCGCGCCACGGCGTTTCCGCGTGCGTACTTTGAGAAGGACAACGACGCGCGCAGCGGCAGCAAGGGCGACTACATCTTTCGCGATGTGGACGAGGCGGGCAATGAGATCGTCTCGATCATGTTCGAGATGAAGAACGAGAGCGACGAGACGGCCACCAAGAAGCGCAACGAAGACTTCTTGAAAGAGCTGGACAAGGACCGCAGCGAAAAGGGCTGCGAGTACGCGGTGCTGGTGTCACTGCTGGAGCCCGAGAGCGAGCTGTACAACACCGGCATCGTGGACATGTTCTACCGCTACCCCAAGATGTACGTGGTGCGGCCGCAGTTCTTCATCCCCATCATCACGCTGCTGCGCAATGCGGCGATGAAGTCGCTGCAATACAAATCAGAGCTGGCGCTGGTGAAGGCACAGAACCTGGACATCACCAAGTTCGAATCGCAGCTGGAGGAGTTCAAGGGCGCGTTTGGGCGCAACTGGCGGCTGGCGTCGGATGGGTTCGAGGAGGCCGTCAAGCGCATTGACGAAGCCATCAAGGACCTGGAGAAGACCAAGGAAGCGCTGCACAAGTCGGCCAACAACCTGCGCCTGGCCAACGACAAGGCTGAAGACCTGACGATCAAGAAGCTGACCCGCGGCAACCCGACGATGGCGGCCAAATTTGCGGAGCTGAAGCAGGTGGGGATGTTGGACGGGGAGTGAGACAGGGCGGCACGGTGAACGGCGTGCGGCTGTGCATTGCAAACTGTCACCGCAAGCGGTGACCAGGGCCCCGCTCGGCCTGACGCAGCCACGGTGCGCACATGCGCCCGGGCTCACACCTTGATGGAAGTCCCCGTCGCATAAAACTGCCCGCCCGCCACGTAGTGCAGCGTGCGCAGGTCTTCAGGCCCGGTGTCGAACTCCCAGTGCCCGTTGCGGAACACGCGGTCGTCGGCCCAGGCGGCCACCACTTCGCCAATGAAGAGGTCGTAGGCCTGCTGGTTGTGCGGCTCGGGGACCACGCGGCACAGCAGCCAGGCGGCGCAGCCTTGCACCAGTGGGGGCGTGGTCTGCACGGGCTGGCCCGGTGCTTCAAACAACTCCACGCCATGGCGCTGCAGCTTGTCGGGCATGGTCTTGGCGCTGTCGGTGCCCAGCGCGACGGTGAGCGCCGCCAGGGGCACGGTGGGCAGCTGCAGCGCAAACAACCCGCTGGCCTCCACCAGCTCGCGCGTGCGGGTGGCCTTGTCGAGCACCACCGTGACCTTGGGCGGCGCAAAGTCCAGCGCGCAGGCCCAGGCGGCGGCCATCACGTTGTGCTGGCCCGCGTGCGCGGTCGACACCAGCACGGTGGGGCCGTGGTTGAGCAGGCGGTAGGCCTTGTCGAGAGGCACGGGGGTGACGTGGGGGTGGGAGGCAGTGGGCAGCATGGGGTGTCAAGGCCTGTTCAGAGGGCGATACCAAGCGGTGGGGGCGGGGCGCAGAGCCAGTGGGTGTTGACGACGTTCGCTACAAATTACATAGCTACTCAGACATATTGCACTAGCACTACAGCGCATTTTGACCGCAAACCGGCCTCCGTACCGGCTATGGGGCTGCTGTGGAGCCAGGGCGGCGCGCGCAGCCGTGGCGGCCGTGCAGGGCCCTTTGGCGCCCGGCGTGCATGACGGACTGGTTCCGCGTTGCCCTAACATCGCCCGGCCAGTCCGTTGGCTACAACCCGCCCCCAAGGGGCCTACAGGAGACGATGAATGTTCAGTCATGTGATGGTCGGTGTGAACGACCTGGAGCGGTCCAAGACGTTTTATGACGCGCTGCTGGGCACGCTGGGCGTGCCGCCCGGCCTGGCCAACAAGAACCGCTATTTCTATCGCGGCCCCACCGGTACCTTTGGCATCACCACGCCCATCAACGGCGAGGCCGCCACCTTTGCCAATGGCGGCACGATCGGGTTTGTGATGCAGTCGCCCGAGCAAGCCGATGCCTTTCATGCAGCCGGCGTGGCCCACGGCGGCACCACCTGCGAAGACCCACCGGGCTGGCGCGAAGGCCCCGGCGGCAAGCTGTACCTGGCGTATCTGCGCGACCCGGACGGCAACAAGATCTGTGCACTGCACCGCCCACCCCAGGCGTAGTCAACGGGCGGGGTAGCCCGTGCTGCCCCTGTGGCGCTGCAGCCAGCGTGTGGCGCCCCGTGCGCCGTGGCACGCTGCGCTGGCCGTGACGGCAGTGGCCGCCAGCATGGCCACGGTGTGCACGCCCAGCGCGGCCAGCGCCAGCAGCAAGGGGGTGGAGGATGCACCTGCACCTGCCGCGCCATTGCCCAGGCACAGCGGTGCCAGCGCGGGCACCAGCGCCAGCCCCGCGCCGTGCGCGGTGGCGGCCCCCAGCGACCACAGGGCCATGCCCACCGGCCCGGCGGGCTTGCGCGGGCGATGCAGAGTGCGACCCGGCCGATGCGCGACAGCCAGCGCCAGCGCCACCCTTCCACACAACCCGCCCGCCACGGCCCACAGCACAGGCCGGGACAGCGACAGGCCCCCCACCACCGCAGCAGCCGTCAGTGCCACCGATGCCAGGTGCCCGGCGGCCATGGGCAGCAGCGCGCGCAGCGGCACGCTGCGGTCGTTGGCGTGCAGGCTCCAGGCAGTGGCCAGCCCCCAGCCCGTGAGGGGGTTGAGCCCATGCAGTGCGCCCATGGCGGCGATGGCGAGCCAGGGCCAGAGGGTGGTGTCCATGATCGTGGTCTTGGTCGTGTGTTGCTCAGCCCCGTGCGGAACAGCACCCACCCGGCGCGGGGTGGGACGGGGCGGCCTGAGGTGCCTGCGCAGTGGACGAAGCCGCGGAGCCAGCCGGTGCCTGGGCGGGCGCGTACCGGTCGTGGTGGCGCACCCAGTCCATGGGGTAGGCCGGGTTGGTCTCGTGGCGGCCTTGGGGCGTGAGGTCCAGCAACTGGTAGGTACCCATCATGGCCTCCACGCCGCGCCCGAAGGTGGAGTAGGCGTGGAACACCTCGCCCGCATCGCTGCGCACAAACACGCTGAGGCCCGGGGCCTCGTCGGCGGGGAACGGCCGCATGCCGTAGTTGTAGAGCACCTCGCCATTGCCGTGTGCGCGCTGCTCGGGCGTGAAGCTCACGGCAAAGTCGTGGTTGAAGTCGCTGCCGTGCGACGACGCCCAGCGGAACTGCCAGCCCATGCGCTGGCGAAAGCGCTCGATCTCGGCCAGCGGCGCGCGCGACACGGCGAGCACCGATACGTCACGGTGTTGCAGGTGCAGCTCCATGCCGCCCATGTGGTCGGCCATGAACGAGCAGCTGGGGCAGCCCTGCTCCCACCCCGGGCCAAACATGAAGTGCTGCACCAGCAACTGGCTACGGCCGTCGAACAGGTCGGCCAAGGCGCGCGGGCCCTGCAGCGTGTCCAGCGTGTAGCGCTTGTCCACGCGGGTCCAGGGCAGTGCGCGGCGCTGCGCGGCGACCTCGTCATGCAGACGGGTCAGCGCCTTCTCGCGGTCCAGCAGCGCGTGGCGCTGGGCCAGCCATTGGTCGGCAGAAACCACGGGGTGGGGGGTGGGTGCGTTCATCGGGGTGCTCCTGGTAGGTAGTGGATGACGTTGCGGGATGGGATGGAGGAGTGCACGGGGAGGGCGGCGCCGACAGGCGCACCGCTCCCCGGCCTGCGGCATCGCCTGATGCGCGCAGGGCCTGTGGTGGCAAAGGTGGTGGTGGGTGCGGCGGGGCGCCGCGTCACTCAGGGGGTCAGAGCCGGGCCGCCTTGGGCCGGCGCACGGCGCGGACCTTGCCGCTGCCGCCGCCCCCGCAGTAGAAGAGGTCGGCGCCGTCGGATTCGAGGCCGCTCACGCCCATGCCCATGCCCTGCGGCATATCGAGCTGCTGCAGCACGGCGCCGGTGGCGGGGTCGATGTGGCGCAGCGTGCTTTCGTCGCCCTCCCAGGTGCCATGCCACAGCTCGCCGTCCGCCCAGGTCACGCCGGTCACGAAGCGGTCGGTTTCGATGGTGCGCCGGATGGCGCCGGTGGCCGGGTCGATCTGGTGGATCTTGCGGTCGCGGTACTGGCCCACCCACAGGCTGCCCTCGGCCCAGGTGAGGCCCGAGTCGTTGCCTTTGCCGGGCGCGGGAATGGAGGCCACCACCTCGCCGGTAGCGGGGTCGATCTTGTCGATGCGCGCCTCGGTGATCTGGTACAGGTGCCTGCCGTCAAACGCGGTGCCTGCATCGCTGGCCACGGCCAGCGTGCGCCGGGTTTCTCCGGTGGCGGCATCAAAGGCCACCAGGTGCGCCCCCGTGGCGGCCCAGACATGCTGGCCGTCGTGGGTCACGCCGCTCACGCTGTCCGCGCCCGCAAAGGGGCCGTATTCGCGCACGATCTCGGCAGGCTGTGAGGGCTGGTGGCGGGTGGCGGCAGGTGTCGGGTCGTCGTGGGTGCATGCGGTCATCGTTGGCTCCTGTAGGGTGGCCCGGTGGGGGCTTGGCGTCCACTTTATGCAATTGGCAGCGCAGCGGGGAGTAACAAGATCGTCGTGAATCCGGACAGCGGCGGCGCCAGCCAGCGCTGCGCACGCGCGCGGCCGCAGGAGCGCGCGCAGGCGCCCCACTTCCACCCGCAGCCGCGCGCGGTGGGTGTCGTCAGGGTGGCGGGTGCGAAAGGCCTCGGCGATCAGCGCCTCGCGGTCTGCGTCGCCGGGCCAGGCTTGCGCCAGCGCGCGGGCGAGGGCAAACAGAATGGGTCGGCGTGCCAGTGGTTGCCAGACGGCGGTGGCGTCTGCGGCGGACAAGTCAACGCCCACCCCCACGCAGCGCCGGCACGCGTCCACCACCAGCGCGCCAGACGCCAGCAGGTCGGCCACCTCTGACAGGCGCAGCGGCTGGTCCACCCCTGCCCCCACGCGGCGCGCAGCGGGCTGGTCCAGCAGCGCGCGCGCCTGCGCCACCTCGGCCAGCAGGGCCGGTACGCGGGCTTGCTGGGCGGCCTCCTGCGCGCGGTCCAGGGCCGCGCGGGCGGCGGCCATGTGCAGCGAGCGCAGTGCCAGCTCGGCGCTGGTCAGGTCGGTCATGGCCCGCAGGGCGGGGGGCAGGCCGTCCGCTGAGGGGGCGGGAGCCACGGAGGCCATGGCGGCAGCGGCTTCGTCCAGCCGGCCGATGCGCAGCAGCCGCCGCGCCGCAATCAGCCAGGCCTGTGTGGCGTTGGCAGTGTCGCCATGGGCTTGCAGCGTGTCGGCGGCCTCGAGCAGCGGGCGGGGTGACCCGCCCAGGTCGCGCATGGCCAGCGCCACCTCGGCCTCGGCCACCACGCAGCGGGCACGCGCCTGGGCTTCGTGGGAGCCAAAGGCGCGCGCCGCCTGCCGCAGCAGGTCGCGCGCACGGGGGTGCTCGCCCAGCTGCGCCATGGCAATGCCGCGCAAGGCCAGGGCGGGCGGGTCGTCGCGCAGGGCCACGCGCTTGAGGGCGCCCAGCGGGTCCCCGGCAGCCAGTGCGCGGGCAGATGCGGAGATCAGCGAATCCATGGGCCACAGACTACACGCCCGCCGCAGCCGCCGTCACGCCCACGCCAGGCACCCGGCCGGGTGCGGGATACTCTGGCGCTTTGCTGCTTTCACCGCCACAAGGACCGCCCATTGAAATCCGCCAGTGCCACCACCTTCGACGAGGCCTACTACCAGCGCTTCTATTTCGACAAGAAAACCAGCGTGGTGGACCCGCAGCACTTGGAGCGCCTGGGCACCTTCGTGTGCAGCTACCTCAAGTACCTGCGTGTACCGGTGCGCCGCGTGCTCGACGTGGGCTGCGGCATCGGGCTGTGGAGGGACATCATGGCGCAGCACTTTCCCGCCGCCATTTATCAGGGCGTGGAGTTCAGCCCCTACCTGTGCGAGCGCTTCGGCTGGCAGCAGGGATCGGTGGTGGACTATGCGGCGAGCGAGCCGTTCGACTTTGTGATCTGCCAGGGGGTGTTGCCCTACCTGAGCCCGCCCGACCTGAAGGCCGCCCTGCACAACCTGGGCCGCCTGAGCCGGGGCGCGCTGTATGTCGAAGCGGTCTCGCGCGAGGATTTCGAGCGCGACATCATCGACGAGGACATCACCGACAACCGCGTGTTCCGCCACCGTGCCGATCTCTACCGGCGCGGGCTGCAAGAGGGCGCCATCGAGCTGGGCGGCGGCGTGTGGCTCAGCCGCAAGGCGGAGGTGCCGCTGTTTGCGCTGGAGCAGGCGGGCGGCCAGTGAACGACTCCACGCCCCCGGCCCCCCATGCGGTAGCCCGCCTGCGCGCCGAGCGCCTGGCCCGCAGCGCCAAACCCTTTTTGGCCCGTGGCGGCCCCAAGGGTGAGCGCTGCGCGGGCTGCCGCCTGGTGCCCAGCCACTGCATCTGCGCGCTGCGGCCTGCGCTGCCCACGCGCGCGGGCATGTGCCTACTGATGGCCGACATCGAGCCCCTCAAGCCCAGCAACACCGGCTGGCTGATTGCCGATGTGGTGGCCGACACCTATGCCTTTGGCTGGGCGCGCACCGAGGTGCACCCCGAGCTGCTGGCGCTGCTGGCCGACCCGCAGTGGCAGCCGTATGTGGTGTTCCCCGGCGAGTTCGTGGCACCCGAGCGCGTGGTCACGCAGGTGACCACGGCCGAGGGCAAACGCCCGCTGTTCGTGCTGCTCGACGCCACCTGGCCCGAGGCGCGCAAGATGTTCCGCAAGAGCCCCTACCTCAACCACCTCCCCGTGCTGAGCCTGCAGCCCGAGCAGATCTCGCGCTACCACCTGCGCCGGTCCACGCGCATGGACCACTTCTGCACCTCCGAGGTCGGCGCGCTGTGCCTGGAACTGGCGGGCGAGCTGCAAGCCGCGCAGGCGCTGGAGGCATATCTGGACGTGTTCACCCACCACTACCTGCAGGCCAAGCACCAGTTGCCAGTGGCTGCGGACGATGCCACGCACCTGCGGCTGCGCGCCCTGGCCACGCCCCCCTGAGCCGGTTCGCACCGGTGGCCGTTGCCCGTGCGGGCCAGCCTGCTCACCACGCCCGCGGTCAGCCCCCGCGCTGCGATTGCGCCGCATCCGCCGGTGCAAAGCCCCGGCTGAGGTAACGCGAACCCTGCAACCCGAACCGCCAGGGCATGTTCACCGCCTTGCTGATGCCGATGCGGGGCCCAGCCACCACCGGCTGCGCGCGGCGGTGCTCGGGCGCGGGCTCCAGCAGCGCAAAGGGCGGCGCGTTCAGCGGCAGGTGGTTGAAGCTGGCGTCAATGCCCAGTGCCTGCGCCAGCCGGCCGGGCCCGGCGCACAGCAGCCTGGCGTCTTGCATGCCACCACGCCGTGCGCGCATCACGTCCAGCCCGTGGGTGGGTTCCAGGGCCCGCAGCAGCACGCCCGCGCCGTGCCCCGCCTCGCGGCACACGGTGTTGATGCACCAGTGCAGCCCATACGAGCGGTACACGTATGCCCGGCCGGGCGGGCCGAACATCGCGGCATTGCGCGCCGTGGGGCCGCTGTAGGTGTGCGATGCGGCATCGGCCTGGTCGTAGGCCTCGGTCTCCACGATGCGGCCGCCCACGCCGTCCACCCACAGCGTCACGCCGATCAGGCGCTGCGCCACCGTGGGGGCGGGGGCACTGAAGTCGATGAGCGCCGGCACGAGCGACGGCTCGGGCAGCGAGGGATGGAACGGGGACATGCCCGGATGCTAGTCCACGCGCGGCATGCGGCACAATCGCGCCCCGCACAACGCCTTTGGGTTCCACGCCCCGGCCGACCCACCCCCACCCCTTGCGCGCCCGGGCGCCCCGGTTCGCACTACAGTCGTTCCTCGCGCACCAAGGCCCTGGGGCTGAAGGCGCGCTATTCCCTTGATCACCCGAAACGAAAGAGCTCCCATGACCAAAGACTTGGCCCGCCAGCGTGAACTCCAGCCCATGGTGCTGTGCGAGCCCTGCCAGGGCATCCAGCGCAACTGGCGCAAGGCCCCTGGCCACGCCGAACTGGTGCAACGCGGCAACCGCAAGGAAGACCGCGAAGACGGCACCGTCACCATCACCCGCTACGTGTGCGACCGCTGCGGCACCGCGTGGGAGTACGAGAACGACAAGAACAACCAGCGGGCAGGCTGGTCGGTGGTGGGGCGCTGAGCACAACCCATGCCCCGGTGCCAAAGCCGCCACGCGGGCAGACCACCTGGTTGCCAGCGCGCCATCTCCCTGCCAGCCAATGCACCTGTTTTGATAGCTACACAGGTATATGGCACTAGCGCTACCGCCCTGTAGATCGCATATTCACCTGCGCGAGGGCCATAACCAGCGCACGGGCACCTTTTTGCGCCCCCGGTGTCACACCGGTTTTGACGGAGAGCGCCCATGCTGCATCGCAGACGATTCCTGACCGCAACGACCCGTGGCCTCGCCCTGGGCGGCGTGGCGCTGCTGGCGGCGCGGGGCGCACAGGCCCAGCCCAGCTACACCGTGCCCCTGGCCCAGCTGCAGGCCATGGTGGACCCCAAATTTCCCCGCAGCGTGCCAGTGCAAGGCCTGTTCAACCTGACCGTGCAGACGCCGCACCTGCGCCTGCTGCCCGAGGTGAACCGCCTCGGCGCGGCCATGGCGCTCGACGTGGCCGGCCCGGCTTTGCGGCGCAGCTACCCCGGCAGTCTGGATGTGGAATTTGCGCTGCGCTACGAGGCCAGCGACCGTACGCTGCGCGCCCACCAGATCCAGCTCGGTCGCATGGAGTTTCCCAGCCTGCGCCCGGCGGTGACCGAGCTGCTCAATGCCTACGGCCCGCAGCTGGCCGAGCAGTCCCTGCGCGAGGTCACGCTGCACCAGCTGCGCCCGCAAGACACGGCGGTGTTCGACGGCCTGGGCCTGCAGCCAGGGCCCATCACCGTGACGGCCAAGGGGCTGACCGTGGCGTTTGTGACCAAGGCGCCCTGAGTACAGACGCTAGGCCCCCTGCGCTCAGGCCGACGCTTTTTTCAGATACGGCGCCAGATACCGCCCCGTGTGGCTGGCCGGGTTGGCCGCCAGTTCCTCGGGCGTGCCCACGCCCACCACGGTGCCGCCGCCCGCACCGCCCTCGGGACCCATGTCGATGAGCCAGTCGGCGGTTTTGATCACATCGAGGTTGTGCTCGATGATGACGATGGTGTTGCCCGCGTCGCGCAGCTGGTGCAGCACCTTCAGCAGCAGGTCGATGTCGGCAAAGTGCAGGCCGGTGGTGGGCTCGTCCAGGATGTAGAGCGTGCGGCCCGTGTCGCGCTTGCTCAGCTCTTGCGCCAGCTTCACGCGCTGCGCCTCGCCGCCCGAGAGCGTGGTCGCCGCCTGGCCCAGACGGATGTACGACAGGCCCACGTCCAGCAGCGTCTGCAGCTTGCGCGCGATGGTGGGCACGTCCTTGAAGTACGCCGCCGCGTCTTCCACCGTCAGCTCCAGGATCTGCGCAATGTTCTTGCCCTTCCACTGCACTTCCAGCGTTTCGCGGTTGTAGCGTTGGCCGTGGCAGATGTCGCAGGGCACGTACACGTCGGGCAGAAAGTGCATCTCCACCTTCACCACGCCGTCGCCCTGGCAGGCCTCGCAACGGCCGCCGCCGGACGACTGCGACACGTTGAAACTGAAGCGCCCCGGACCATAGCCACGTTCTTTGGCAGTGTTGGTCTCGGCCATGAGTTCGCGGATGGGGGTGAACAGGCCCGTGTAGGTGGCGGGGTTGCTGCGCGGCGTGCGGCCAATAGGGCTCTGGTCCACGTTGATGACCTTGTCGAAGTACTCGATGCCAACGATCTCTTCGTGTGCGGCGGGTTCTTCGTGCGCACGGTGCACCTGCCGCGCCACGGCGGCGTACAGCGTGTCGTTGACCAGCGTGCTCTTGCCCGAGCCCGAGACCCCCGTCACGCAGGTGAGCAGGCCCACTGGGAAGTCCACCGTCACGCCCTTGAGGTTGTTGCCCGAGGCGCCCACCACGCGCAGCGCCTGCACGGCACCTTGGCGCGCATGGTGCTCGGCCATGCGCTCGGCACGGCGCTTGCTGGCTTCGGTTTGCGGAAAGCGCGATTTGGCCTTGGCCTCGACCACGGGCGCGGGCTGGTCCAGCACGGGCAGCCACGGCGTGCGGCGCTGGGGCACGGCAATGGTGCGCGCGCCCGACAGGTACTGGCCGGTGAGCGACTGGGCATTGGCGCGCACTTCGTCATACGTGCCCTGCGCCATCACCCGCCCGCCATGCACGCCCGCGCCGGGCCCCATGTCGATCACATAGTCGGCGGCGCGCATCATGTCCTCGTCGTGCTCCACCACGATCACGCTGTTGCCAATGTCGCGCAGGTGCTGCAGCGTGGCGATCAGACGGTCGTTGTCGCGCTGGTGCAGGCCGATGCTGGGCTCGTCGAGCACATACATCACGCCCGTCAGGCCCGAGCCGATTTGCGACGCCAGGCGGATGCGCTGCGCCTCGCCGCCGGAGAGCGTCTCGGCGCTGCGGTCCAGGCTCAGATAGCTCAGGCCCACGTCGTTCAAAAACTGCAGGCGCGTGGCGATCTCACGCACCACCTTGTCGGCAATCTCGGCCTTGGCGCCGGTGAGCTGCAGGGCGCGGAACCACGCGTGGGCATCGCTCAGCGTGGCGTGGCTCACTTCGTAGATGGCGTGGGCCTGTTCGCCCTCACCCACCTTCACATGGCGGGCCTCGCGGCGCAGGCGCACGCCGTGGCATTCGGGACAGGGCTGGGTGCTGCGAAAGCGTGCCAGGTCTTCGCGCACCACCACCGAATCCGTCTCGCGGTAGCGGCGCGCCATGTTGGGCAGGATGCCCTCGAACGGGTGCTTTTTGGTGTGCACCTTGCCCTTGGAGGCGCCGCTGTCCATGATGTAGCTGAAGGCGATTTCTTCGTCGCCTGAGCCGTGCAGGATGGCGTGCTGCACCGGCGCAGGCAGCGATTCAAACGGCGCCTCGATGTCGAACACATAGTGCCGGGCCAGGCTCTCCAGCATCGCAAAGTAGTAGCCGTTGCGCCGGTCCCAGCCCTTGATGGCGCCGCTGGCCAGGCTCAGCGTGGGGAAGGCGACCACACGCGCCGGGTCGAACACCTCACGCTGGCCAATGCCGTCGCAGGCGGGGCAGGCGCCCATGGGCGAGTTGAAAGAGAACAGGCGCGGCTCCAGCTCGGCCAGCGAATAGCTGCACACCGGGCACGCGAACTTGCTGCTGAACAGGTGCTCCTGCCCCGTGTCCATCTCCAGCGCCAACACGCGACCATTGCCGTCATGGCCGCCCACGCGCAGGGCGGCCTCGATGCTCTCTGCCAGGCGCTGCTGCAGGTCGGCCCGCACCTTGATGCGGTCGATCACCACGTCAATGTCGTGCTTCTCGGTTTTCTTGAGTGCGGGCAGGTTCTCGTGTTCGTAGATCTGGCCATCCACGCGGAAGCGGATATAGCCCAGCGCCTGCATCTGCGCAAACAGCTCGGTGAACTCGCCCTTCTTCTCGCGCGCCACAGGGGCGAGGATCATGAGCTTGGTGTCCTCGGGCAGCGCCAGCACGGCGTCCACCATCTGGCTCACCGTCTGCGCCGCCAGCGGCAGGCCGTGGTCCGGGCAGAACGGGGTGCCCGCGCGGGCGTACAGCAGGCGCAGGTAGTCGTGGATCTCGGTCACCGTGCCCACGGTGGAGCGCGGGTTGTGGCTGGTGGCCTTCTGCTCGATGCTGATGGCGGGCGACAGTCCCTCGATCAGGTCCACATCGGGCTTGTCCAGCCTCCCGAGAAATTGCCGCGCATAAGCCGACAGGCTCTCCACATAGCGCCGCTGGCCTTCGGCATACAGCGTGTCAAACGCCAGGCTCGACTTGCCCGAACCCGACAACCCCGTAATCACCACCAGCTGGTTGCGCGGAATGTCCAGGTCGATGTTCTTGAGGTTGTGCGTGCGCGCGCCACGGATGCTGATGCGCTGCTCGCGCAGGGCGCGGGCGAGGTAGACACCATCGGCGGATCGGTCGTCGGCAACGGGGGGAGGGGTCACGGGCGGGCTCGGTGCGGGAAAACCCACCATGATAGGCGAGAGTCTCTGAGCCGGAGCCTCACTCTTATGACGAAGCGCTGCGCCCTCCATCCCGGCTTGCTACAGCTACCCCTATAACCTTGATCAATTGTTAACATCACCGGTTTAATCAATATCCAGTCACGCCTTGGATGCATTTCGCCCGACGCAACGACCTCGGCGATGCCGAACGCGGGTCTTCGGGAGGAAACAATGAAATGGATTCTGGGCGCAGCCTTGGGCCTGCTCTTGGCTGGAACGTCGCACGCTGTCAATTACGCCGTACAGGATGGTGGCGCAGCAAACGGCTGCCAGAATGCCTGGCCACCCGCTATCGTCGGTAACTACAACGAAAACGGTACGCTCAACGGAGCGCCCCGCTATGACGGAAACGGCTGGTACCTGTACCGTGCATCCGTCTTCGGACAGGACAACTGGGTCGTCAGCAATTCGCTCGGCAGTACGGACCTCAACAACAGCACCATTGCTTTCTACGCGCTTTCCTCGGCCAGCACGCCTGTCACCGGCACGGGCTACAACAGCACCAACTCGGCCTGCGGCAAGATCAACGTACAGCAGGGCGTGACGGTGCCAGCACCTGATGCGCCTACGATCGGCCCGCTGAATTCTGGTGTACAGCCCTACATCTCCGGTGGGAGCACTACCGTATATTGGTCCGGGGTGGCCGGCGTGGTGGGCTACAAACTCGATGTAGCGACCGATGCCGCGTTCACAACCTTCCACCCAGGCTATAACGGGCTGGTGATCACAGCGTCGCCCACGCCTCCGACCAGCGCCACGGTCACGGGTCTCAGCAACGCTGGCACGACCTACTATTTCCGTGTGCGCTCGTACAACGGCGGCGGTGACAGCGTCCCATCGGCCACGGTGAGCACCACCACAGTACCCGCAGCGCCCACCCTACAGGCGGGCACCAATGTGCGCGCCGATCGCTTCACAGCCAACTGGAATGGCGCCACCGGCGCAGATGCGTACCGCTTGCAGGTATGTACAGACGCAGGGTTTACTTCTTGCATCGCGGGCTACAACCCGGCCAGCGTCGGCGACTCGCCAGCCCTCGTTTCGGGCCTTGCTCAAGCCACCACCTACTACTACCGTGTATCCGCCGGAAATGCGAACGGCTATAGCGCCTATTCCAGCAGTGCCAACGTCACCACCAATACCCGCCCCAGCCTGAGTGGCGGCTTCATGACAAACGGAGCAGTCAACGACAACGCCACGATTGCACCGTTCGCGGGCATCACCGTCTCGGACGCGAATGGCGACGCAGTCTCGGTACAAATCAGCTACACAGCAGCCAATGGCACGCTCTCGGGCACAGGGCTCACGGGCAGCGCGGGCAGCTATGTCTTGACAGCCCAGACACCAGCCACAGTGACCAGCAACCTGCGGGGTCTGGTATTTACGCCCACCTACCAGCAAGGGCCAACAGGGAGCACGGTGACCACCACGTTCACGCTGGTCCCTGACGACGGCACCGATGTCGGCACCAGCAACAGCACCACCAAGGTGACCACCACAATGACCAACGTCGCGCCCAGCTTCGTTGGTGCCACGACAACGATTACGGTCAGCGCGAACGCGGCCTCTACCGACATCAAGTCATTGCTGCACGTGAGCGATACCGACACGGGCCAGACAGAGATATGGTCCGTGCAGACGTCACCGGTGCACGGAACGCTCACCATCAGCGGCACAGCGACTCCCTCGGGAGGAACCGACATTGCACCTTCTGGCACCATCACTTACACCCCCGCAACCAACTACAGCGGCAATGACAGTTTTGCAGTGCGGGTGAGCGACGGCTCCGATGGCGACGTACGCACTATCACGGTGACGGTGCAGGCCGTGGCCCCCGGAGCCCCCACCATCGGCACCGCCACAGCAGGCGATACGCAGGCCAGCGTCACATTCACAGCACCCGTCAGCAATGGCGGATCGCCCATCACCACCTACACCGCCACCTCCAGTCCGGACGGCAAGACCGGCACCTGCGCCGGGCCCACTGCCTGCGCCATCACCGTGGGGTCGCTGACCAACGGGCAGGCCTACACCTTCACGGTGACGGCCACCAATGGCGTGGGCACCAGCTCGGCCTCAGGGGCGTCCAATTCGGTCACGCCCAAGGCCAACCAGATCATCACGTTCGCGCAACCCATCAGCTACAACTTTGGCGCCACGCCGACATTGAACGCCACGTCCAGTTCAGGCCTGACCGTGTCGTTCACTTCATCCACCACGGGCGTGTGCACCATCACCACCGGTGGCGCGCTGACATTCGCCGCCGCCGGCATCTGCACCATCGATGCCGACCAGGCGGGCAATGCATCCACCAATGCAGCCACCACCGTGACGCGCTCGTTCATGGTGAATGCCGTTATGCCGAGCGCACCCACCATCGGCACCGCCACAGCGGGCAACGCGCAGGCCACCGTCACGTTCACAGCACCTGTCAGCAATGGCGGCTCGCCCATCACCACCTACACCGCTACCTCCAGTCCGGACGGCAAGACCGGCACCTGCGCAGGGCCCGCTGCTTGCTCCATCACCGTGGCATCCCTGACCAATGGAACGGCTTACACCTTTACCGTTACGGCCACCAACAGCGCGGGTACGGGGGGAGCGTCCGCCAACTCCAATTCCGTCACGCCCAAAGGCGCGCAGATGATCACGTTCGCCAACCCTGGCGCGCAAAACTTCGGCACCAGCCCGAACCTGAGCGTCTTGAATGGTGGTGCATCGTCCACTTCTGGGCTGGTGGTGGGCTTTACCTCTTCCACGACAGGCGTGTGCACCGTCACGCCCGGCGGCGTGCTGACGTTCGTCACGGCGGGCAATTGCACCATCAACGCCGACCAGGCGGGCAACAGCAGCTATTTGCCAGCCACGCAAGTGAGCCGAACATTCATCGTCAACGCCGTGGTCCCCGGCGCGCCGACCATCGGCACCGCCACGGCGGGCGACACACAGGCCTCGGTGAGCTTCACTGCGCCCGCCAACACCGGCGGGACAAGCATCACCAGCTATACCGTCACGGTCAGCCCTGCGGATGTTGCGCCTGTCAATGGAGCGGGCTCGCCCATCGTGGTCACGGGTCTCACCAACGGTACGGCCTACACCTTCACCGTCACGGCGGACAATTTTGCGGGCACGGGCCCGGCATCGTCCAGCTCCAATTCCGTCACGCCCAAAGGCGGGCAGACGATCACGTTCGCCAACCCTGGCGCGCAAAACTTCGGCACCAGTCCTACGCTCACTGCCACCTCGGATTCAGGTTTGACACCCACTTTCACGTCGTCCACGACTGGGGTGTGCACCATCACCACGGGCGGTGCACTGACCTTTGTAACGGCGGGCTCCTGCACGATCAATGCCGACCAGGCGGGCGACAGCAGCCACCTTCCCGCTACCCAGGTCTCCCGCAGCTTTGCCGTCAACCCAGTTCTGTCCGCCTCTGGTTCCGTGGCAGGGATGGCAGGTGTCGTGACCGCAACGCTGTCGGGTGCCGCCACCTGCACATTCGCGCCCGGTGCCACCAGTTTCATGGTGCCCACGGGCATGCCGGCCGGAGTGTCGGTGCCCCATGGGGCCTTTCAGTTTCAGGCGACAGGGTGTGCCGTTGGCGGTGCGACCATCACGTTGCAGTACCCTTCGGCGCTGCCCGCAGGCATTCAGTTCTGGAAGTACGGCCCGGCCACGGCGGGAGCACCGACTTCCACCTGGTTCGCCTGGACAGGAGCCACCCTCAGCCCGGACCGGCGGACCGTGACCTACACCGTGACTGACAACGGCATCGGCGATGCGGACGGTGCAGTCGGAAGCATCCGTGATCCCTTCGCCCCCGCGTTTTTCGTGAGCGTTGGCGCTGCGACCATTCCCGTGGACAACCCCTGGGCCCTGGGTGTGCTGGTTGCGATCATGGCCTGGCTGGGTGTACGGCGTCGGCACCTGCGCATCTGAACGCCGGGGCCGCAATGCCATCCACCGCAACATTGCCTTCCACTGTCTTCGCCACCAACCACCTGGCGGCCGAGGAGCGCTTTGAGGCCTGGCGCAGCAGCATTTCAGTGATCTTCGACGTCGCTCCCATGGGGCGCGAGCCGCCCGGTGACTTCCAGGCCTCGGTCACCGCCAGCCACCTGGGCGCGCTGCTGGTGGGCGACCTGCATTTTGGCCCGCAGCAATTCTCACGCGGTTCGCCGCGCGTGGCGCGCGACGGGGTCGACCACTATCTGGTGCAGTGGTACCGGAGCGGGGGTTTCGTGGGTCAACACGACGACCGTGCCGACATGGCGGTGCATGCGGGCGACATCACCGTGTTCGACCTGGGGCGCACGCAGCGCACCTATGCCCAGCCGTCACATGTGTTGTCGCTCGTCGTGCCGCGCGAGATCGCCGCCGAGTCCTTCGGCAAGCGCGACGCGAACCTGCACGGCACCGTGCTGCGCCAGGGCACCGCGCTGGGCGGGCTGCTCAGCGACTATCTGCGGTCCCTGCATCACCGCCTGCCGGACATCACGCTCGCTGAAGCGCCTGCCGTGGTGCAGGCCACTACCCAGATGCTCGCGGCCTGCCTGCGGCCCAGCCGCCATACCCTGGCCCAGGCACGCGCCGAAGTGCAGGGTGTGACGCTGGAGCGCATCCAGCGCCACATCGCGCAGAACCTGGCCACACCACTTGGGCCCGACGTGCTGTGCCACCGCTTCGGCATCTCGCGCAGCATGCTGTACCGCCTGTTCGAGCCGCTGGGCGGCGTGGCGCACTATGTGCAGCAGCGCCGCCTGCTGCGCGCCTTCCATGCCCTGGCCAGCCCGGCCAACCGGCGCCTGCGGGTGGCCGAGGTGGCCGCGCGCAACGGGTTCCTGAGCGAGGCGCATTTCAGCCGCACTTTCCGAGCGGCCTTCGGTCTCACGCCCAGCGATGTGCGGGCCATGGCCGCTGGCACATCGGTCGGAGCGGCCGGCGCCGCCGGCAATGTGGGCCGTTCGACGGCCGAGTACGCAGACTGGGTGCGCGCGCTGCAGGTTTAGGCTGCGCAGCGGGCACCGTCTGGAACGGGTAGTCAAGAACGCCAAAACGCCCAGTCAAGCCAACCTGCCGGCGGCGCCTAGCATGGGCCAACGCCTGTTCACACTATTGCGCGCGACCCCATGCATTTCATTCGCCATCTGGCTGCGGCTGTGCTCGTGGCCGTGCTGTGCTGTCCGCTGCTGGCCAGCACCCTGCCTGCCGTTACCAGCGTAGCGCCCACCGAGGGCCTGACCATGGGCTGGACCCAGGTGGTCTTCACCGGCACCAACCTGGGCAGCACCTCGGCCGTGCGCTTTGACGGCGTGGACGCCACCAATCTGTTCGTGGACGGCAGCGGCACCCGCGTCACGGCCACCACGCCAGCACACGCCCGGGGCACCGTTGCGGTGGAACTGGTCACCGCCCAAGGCACGGCAGCGGCGGGCAACTTCACCTATGTGCCCCAGCCGGACATCACCAACTGGAGCCCCGGCGGAGGCTCAATGCTCGGCGGCACGGTGGTCACCATCACCGGCAGCGGGTTCACCGGTGCTTCGACAGTGTTGTTCGGGAGCCAGCCCGCCACCAGCTTCACGGTGGACAGCGACACGCAGATCACCGCTGTCGCGCCGCCCCAGGCCGCGGGCCTCACGGTGATGTTCGAGGTCGCCACGCCCATTGCCCATATGCCGCACCCCATCGGCTATTTCACCTACACCGTGCCGCCAGAACTGCGGCCCACCGTCACCAGCGTAGCGCCCACCGAGGGCCTGACCATGGGTTGGACCCAGGTGGTCTTCACCGGCACCAACCTGGGCAGCACCTCGGCCGTGCGCTTTGACGGCGTGGACGCCACCAATCTGTTCGTGGACGGCAGCGGCACCCGCGTCACGGCCACCACGCCAGCACACGCCCGGGGCACCGTTGCGGTGGAACTGGTCACCGCCCAAGGCACGGCAGCGGCGGGCAACTTCACCTATGTGCCCCAGCCGGACATCACCAACTGGAGCCCCGGCGGAGGCTCAATGCTCGGCGGCACGGTGGTCACCATCACCGGCAGCGGGTTCACCGGTGCTTCGACAGTGTTGTTCGGGAGCCAGCCCGCCACCAGCTTCACGGTGGACAGCGACACGCAGATCACCGCTGTCGCGCCGCCCCAGGCCGCGGGCCTCACGGTGATGTTCGAGGTCGCCACGCCCATTGCCCATATGCCGCACCCCATCGGCTATTTCACCTACACCGTGCCGCCAGAACTGCGGCCCACCGTCACCAGCGTAGCACCGCGCTGGAATCCCCCTGCAGGCGGGGTGCCGGTGGTGCTAACCGGCGCCAACCTCACGGGCACCACGGCGGTGCGCTTTGCCGGCCAGCCGGCCCTCTCCTTCACCGTGGACAGCGCCACGCAGGTGACCGCCATTCCTCCCCCTGCGCCGTTGCAATCGGGAGGCGTGGAGATCACGACCAGCCTCGGCACGGCCCAGGGCTTTTTCCTATATGCCCTAGCGCCGGTCTTGGCCAGCGCCAGCCCTGCCACTGGACCAACGACTGGCGACACCCCAGTAACGCTACGCGGCAGCGGCCTGCTGAGTACGACAGGCGTAAGCTTCGGCGGCGTGGCGGCCCGCAGTTTCAATGTGGTGGACGACACCCGCATCGACGCGGTTACCCCTGCCCATGCCGCAGGCTCTGCCTCTGTGCAGGTGGTGGCAGAGAGCGGAACGGCAATGCTGGACGGTACGGTTTTCACCTTCACCGCGCCGGCCATCGACGGCGCCTGCGGCGCGGCGGACGGGCTGGAGCGCGTCACCCCGCCGACGGTCGGCCTGTGCAGCGCCGGTGTGGCAGGCAGCGTGGCCGCAGCCTCGGGAGCTTTTGCCTGGACCTGCGCGGGCCAGAACGGCGGGGCCAGCTCCCGCCAGTGCAACGCGTCCTGGCCCATGTCCGGTGTCGGGGGGCTGCGCGCATCCCTCACGTTGCCCGACCCGGCCGCCAACCAGGGCTGGGGCCTGGATGCCGCAGCGTTCGATGCCACGTTGCCCGCGCCACTGCCTAGCGGCGCGAGCACGCAGCACCGGGCATTGCGCCTGGTGCTCAGCGGCGGTGGCGTTGGCTCCAGCGCCCAGTTCACGGTGCAATACAGCGAGCCCGTGGCAGCAGGTGCCGTCTACCTCAAATACGGCCCCAGCCCCCCAGGTCTGAACTGTGCCGGTGCCGCCTGCGCCCAGCCCCACTGGTATGCGCTGCCCGGCAACGCGGCGGTGTTTGCCCCCGACCGGCGCAGTGTGACGCTGACGCTGACCGACGGCGGTCTGGGCGACACCGACGCTGTGCCTGGTCGGATCACCGATCCCGGGCTGCCGGTGCTGCTGGCCGGAGCAGGTGGAGGGGTTGGACTGATGTCCGTGCCCGTACTGGGCCCCGGGGCGGTGGCTGGATTGGCGTTGTTGTTGGTATTGCCCCTATTTGGCGGATTGGGACATCGGCTCAGTCAAAAAAAATAGCTGTCCGCAGAACCAATGTATGCGCTGCAGGCAACTGGTTGGCACTGACTGAGAGTTGCTTGGCTAGGCCAGCGGTACTGTTCCTTATCACCTTCTGACCGAGCGGCCCATCCTATCTGGCCTACCCGCAACGCCCTGCAGAACAGCAAAAACCATCGTCCTGCGCTGAAATCAGGAACCGGCGGCGCCAGCTGCCACCCCACGAGCAATATGGGCCGGGGGTGCCGCCTCACCATGCGTGCTGCCGGAGCAGGCCTTTTCCCTCATAGCCACCCAAGCGCACGGGAGGGTCCGGCCGCCATGGTCACATTCACCTATCCGCGAATCACCGCCCGTGGTTCACGCACGGCGCTTTACCTTGCTCCCTCCGAGGTGCGCGCACCGGCACGGCATGTCGGCTCCCTGCGACGCAGAGCAGATCTGCCAAGTACGCCACCTGGGGTTGGCCCCTGCAAGGCATTTCCGACGTCTTCAGAGCTTCACCAGGCGAGCCCAACGTCCAGGACGCAGGCAGCAACGGCAGGGCGGTTGGAACACCTGGTCAACAAAATGCAAACGCAGAGGCAAGCTGCGGTCCAAAGCGCGGCATAGGATGAGCCACGCTCCCTGTGCGGCCGTGCTTTTCGCATGGAGGCTGTGGGTGCGCCGACCTGCCCCATGTCACAAGCGAGCATCCTTTTTCTGCCCAGCCAGCGCCCGCACCTTATGGCCATCTGCACCGTGGCGCGCGCGCCCCTCAAAGGCTGGGCAAGCGCATGGATGCTGGGTGCGGCTTTGTCCGCCAGCGCAGAAACCATGCCACCGCCCCGATCCACCCACCCCGCGCAGAAGCCTCCCACAATAACCACGGTCGCCCTGTCCCCACCCCGTGCACAGGCGGCGGGCAGGCCCCGCCCAGGCCCAGCGGCAGGGTCCAAGCCCGCCAGCACGTCGACAACCCACAATGGGTCGCACATTCCCACCCCTATCGACAACCCCTGGGCACTCGGCATGTTGGCCGCACTTGCAGCCCGGATGCTGTGGATGGACAGGCGTTCCAAGCAAGGCCACGGCTCAGAACGCGAGCGTCCAAATCCGCGTGGGTGAATCCGAACTGTGCGTGTGGGCCTCCATAACCAACACCGTCACGGAGTCCAACGCAGCCATGGCCCGGGCTACGGAAGGTGTTTGCCGTGCGAACAGGTGTGTTGCCGCTGGACAGGTGGACATGGCAGGCTCTTTCGCGCCTTCTCGGTGCGCCAATCGGCGGGCCCGCGCCCAATGGGCGAAAATCCAGCTTTTGCTTTACCGGGCCATAGCGCACCACCGTGCCGGATTCTTCTCCCCTGTCAGCCACGGCCGCAACGCGGCCACCCGCCCTTGACTCCCACATGACCGCCCTGGAGCGCCGCTCCAGCGTCAGCCTGGCGCTGATCTTTGCGCTGCGCATGCTGGGCCTGTTCCTCGTGTTGCCCGTGTTTGCCCTGGAGGCCCGCAAATACCCTGGGGGCGACGACCCCGCACTGGTGGGCTTGGCCATGGGCATCTACGGCCTGACGCAGGCGGTGCTGCAGCTGCCGCTGGGCATGGCATCCGACCGGTTTGGGCGCAAACGCGTGATCGTTCTGGGCCTTCTGGTGTTTGCGGCAGGCAGCCTGTTGGCCGCTTTGGCGGATTCGCTGACCGGCCTGCTGCTCGGGCGGGCGCTGCAGGGGGCGGGGGCCGTGTCGGCCGCCGTGACCGCCCTGCTGGCCGACCAGACGCGCGACGCCGTGCGCACCAAGGCCATGGCGCTGGTGGGTGGCAGCATTGGGCTGATGTTTGCCGTGGCGCTGGTGGCGGCCCCCGTGCTCACTGCTCACGTCGGGCTGGCGGGGCTGTTTGGCTTGACCTGCGCACTGGCACTGGCGGGTGTGGCGGTGGTGGTGTGGTGGGTGCCGCCCGAGCCTGCGCAGCACCAGAACGCCCCCCGGGGCCGCCTGGCCGATGTGTGGGCCCACCCTGATCTGCTGCGTCTGAACCTGGGCGTGTTTGTGCTGCACACCGTGCAGCTGTCCATGTGGGTGGCTGTGCCCGCCATGCTGGTACAGGCAGGCCTCACCAAAGACCACCACTGGCAGGTGTACCTGCCCGCCGTCGTGCTGTCGTTTGCGGCCATGGGCGGGCTGTTTACGCTGGAGCGCGCGGGCCGCCTGCGCACCGCGCTGCTCGGGGCCATCGCCCTGGTGCTGGTGGTGCAGGCCGGGCTGGGCCTGCTGGCGGCCAGCGGTTTGCCTGCCACGCTGTGGGTTCTGGGGCCGCTGCTGTTTGTCTTCTTCTGTGGCTTCAATGCGCTGGAGGCCAGCCAGCCCAGCCTGGTGTCCCGCATGGCGCCAGCCCACCTGCGCGGCGCCGCGCTGGGCAGCTACAACACCCTACAGTCGCTGGGCCTGTTTGCGGGCGGGGCGCTGGGTGGCGCGCTGGTCAAATGGGCCGGCGCTCCAGGCCTGTTTGCCGTGACCACGGCGCTCACGGCCCTGTGGTTGGTGCTGACCTGGCCGTTGCGCCCGGTAGGACGCGGCGGGCACTGAGCCCCAGGTACGGAGGCCCCTTCGGGGGTTCCATTGCTCCTTGGTTGCGGCACAATGGCGCGTTTGGCGCCTGGAATCTTCCCCCAAATCCGGCGCTTTCATCTCTTTAAGGCATAGACAGCACCATGGCATCCGTAAACAAAGTCATCATCGTCGGCAACCTGGGCCGCGACCCTGAAATGCGCACTTTCCCCAGTGGCGACCAGGTGGCCAACGTGACGATTGCCACCACCGACAAGTGGAAAGACAAACAGTCCGGCGAAATGAAGGAAGCCACCGAGTGGCACCGCGTGGTCTTTAACGGCCGCCTCGCCGAAATCGCCGGCCAGTACCTGCGCAAGGGTTCGCAGGTGTATGTGGAAGGCAGCCTGCGCACCCGCAAGTGGACCGACCAGAGCGGCGTTGAAAAATACAGCACTGAGATCCGCGCCGACCAGATGCAGATGTTGGGCAGCCGCCAAGGCATGGGCGGTCAGGGTGGCGGCCAGCAAGGTGGCGGCTACGACGACGGCGGTGGCTATGGGGGTGGCGACCAAGGCGGCTACGACCAGGCGCCCCGTCGTGCTGCGCCCGCGCCACGCCCCATGGCAGCTCCAGCACAACGCCCTGCGCCTGCCCCTGTGGCCCAGGCGCCCCGCGCCGCATCGGGCTTTGACGACATGGATGACGATATTCCGTTCTGATCGCCGATCCGATTCGGCGCGTCACGATTTCTCGGCGCGGGCAGGCACCCAGGGTGTTCTGAGCCTGCTCCTGACAGGGCCCCTCTACGGGGCCCTGCTCTTTTTGGGGTCGCCCCCCCAATCGCCCTCTGACAGCATGGGCGGCAAGCGGCAGAACACGACCCGCATGCCGAGCACCGGCTACACCAGGACCACGAAATCCGCCAAGCACACTGGTGGCAGCCCTGCGGCATCCACGCGACACACTACATTTTGAAACCTGAACGCCACTGCAGTCACAGATCATCCCCCTGCGTTTCATCGATTGCATCTTGCAACGAAGCGCCGTCCGCCTCAGAGCCCCTCGATGGGCCAGCGGCCAGAACACAGCAACAACGAGGGAGGGAGTTTCATGCCGGGGTTCGTCCGAAAAATACTGATATTCACCACGGGCTATGCGTGGCTGCTGCTGATCGCGGGCCCGGGGCTCATCGGCATGTCGGTGTGGAGCCACTGGAAAGCCGAGGGCGACCATGCCTACAAACCACGCGAGCAACTAGAGACCCTGTCCGGCACCGTGACCAGCGCCGCCGAGATCACCGTCAAGCGCAAGCGCCGGGCCACGCAGAAGTACTACGAAATCACGGTCACCCCGGAGGCAGGTGGCGCTGAGCGCAAGCTGCGCATCGACCACAGCACACCCTCCGCGCTGGTGGGCAACCTCATCGACGAAAAGATCTCGGCGCTGTTTGACGGCGATGACAGCAACATCACCTACGAAGTTGTTACCAATGGTCAACCCGTCATCGCGTACGAAACCACCCGCCAGCGGCTGCTTGCGGAAGCTCAGTCCAGTGCGCAATCGCTCAGCGGGGCTGGCATGTGGATCTTGGCGATCCTGCTGACGCTGGCGGGCGCCGGCGGGGCCTGGGTAAATCGCACCCTGTGCCGCACGGACGACACGCTCCAGGCCGCTGCAGCCTGAAACGCGGCACTGATTCATAAAAAGAGAGAGGGAGGGAGGGGCAGCGCCCGGGGTGCGCTCCTCCCGCAGTGGGCGTGGGTCGTTGCGCTCATCTCTGCGCTGAAAGACTGACATCACTGCGCATACGCGGTGACCCCAACGGCAGCCCGGCTCGCCCCGTTGTGGAGAACAACCAAGTGTTCTCGCCCACAGGCCGCCACATGCGCCTTCCAGTCCTTCCGCTTTCTGTTCGCCCCTGCACAGTCAGCGCAGACGGAGCGGGCTTACTTCTTGCGCTCAAAAGAAAGACAGCTGGTTAGTCGAGCACCCAATAAGGCAGATAAACGAGGAATAAGCCCCTCATAGCCGCAAGGACGCGACCTTTACAGCCATTGCAGGACCTTCCGTGCAAGTACGAGCGACAGATCGCCCCTTGACGAGCATCATGAGTTTCTGCCCGTTGTTTTATTTTGTAATAGTTTTTATCTATTGAATTGCAGGGACAATCACGGTTTGCGAACTCGGAATCAAACCCTGCGGCGGCTGTGGACGCCAAGGATTTGGACGCAGCGACGGGACAAGTCGCCGCACGAGCCACGGACCTCTTCTGAAAAAAAGCACGCCGGTTGAATCTGTTGCGCTCAAAAGCCCGTACAACCCATTCTTCTCTCTCCATGTGGTTTTCTTATGCAGGCTGACAAGCATCCGGGAACGCTCTTTCCAGCGTTCTTGCACACACACGCCCGGCGCTTAGAGCTGGCGATTTGGTGTCTGTCCGCGGTTGTATTTGTCTATCTGTCTCTGATTCCAACGACACAGCATGCACAGGTGCTGATTTCTGCAGCGCTACTCACGGTCCTGGGCGGTTGCTACTTGCTTGGCCGACGTGCGCAAGACCCCCGGCGGCGGCGTCTCGCGCGGTTGACCATCATCATGCTGTGCACCTTTCTGTCATTGCGTTACATGCATTGGCGCGCGACCGATTCGTTACCTCTGCAGTTCGGGCTCCTCTCCATGGTGTGCGGGCTGCTGCTCTTCGCAGCTGAAGGCTATGGTTTTGTAAACATGCTGTTCGGCTTTTTCATCAACAGCGAACCATTTGCTCGTCATTCGATACCGTTGCCCGACGATGAGGATGCTTTACCTCATGTAGACATCTACATACCTACTTACAACGAAGATCCGGACATTCTCCGACCCACGGTCATTGCGGCCACGCAGATGCACTACCCGCGCCACAAGCTGCATGTTTATGTTCTGGACGATGGCGGAACAGCACAAAAACTCAACGACGAGAACCCCGCCAAAGCCGCTGCCGCGCATGAGCGGGCGCAAGAGCTCCAATTGATTGCGCGCCAGTTCGGTGCGGGCTACCTCACCCGCGAGCGCAACCTGCATGCGAAGGCTGGCAATATCAACAGCGCGTTGTCCAGCACACAGGGCGAGTTGCTGCTCATTCTGGATTGCGATCACATTCCAGCGGCGGACTTTCTGCAGCGCACCGTGGGGTTCTTTCTGGCGGATCCCCAGCTTTTTGTGCTGCAAACACCCCACAACTTCGTCAGCCCAGACCCCGTGGAGCGGAACCTGGACACCTTCGAGAACTCGCCGGCCGAAAACGAGTTGTTCTATGACGTGATGCAGCCGGGCCTGGATTTTTGGGGCACGTCTTTCTTCTGCGGCTCGGCTGCGGTGCTACGGCGCAGTGTGATTGACAAGCTCGGCGGAGTGTCGGGTCAGACCATCACCGAAGATGCAGAGACCACCCTCGATGCACTTTCCCTCGGATACAAGTCTGCTTATTACAACCGCCCCATGGTGTCGGGACTGCAACCGGAGACCTACTCAGGCTTCATCGTGCAACGCGTCCGCTGGGGCCAAGGCATGCTCCAGATCTTTCTGCTGAAAAACCCCTGGAAGCAGCCTCACCTGACCTTCACGCAGCGCCTTCTCTATACCAACTTTGCCTTCTACTGGGGCTTTGCAGGGGCCCGGGTGATCATGCTGCTCGCCCCTCCGGCGTACCTGATGTTCGGCATCAACCTGTGTGACACCACCGCGCCGCAGCTGCTGGCCTATTCCGTACCGGCTTTGATCGCATCGCTGGTTTCCACCCAGTTTTTTTACGGTCGGGTGCGCTGGCCCTTCATGTCGCAGCTGTACGAAATCGTCCAATCGGTCTACGTGCTGCAGGGTCTCGCGGAGGTGATACGCAAACCGCGCTCCCCGTCGTTCAAGGTGACGCCCAAGGGCGAAGTGCTCAACCAGAACTTCATCTCCTCGCTGGCCTGGCCGTTCTACGTGTTGCTGATCCTGACCATCCTGGGCGTGGGGTTCGGGGTGCTGCGCATATCGAGTGAGCCCTGGAACGTCGGCGCCATCAGCTTTGTGTTGTTCTGGGCCGTCCTGGACACGGTGCTGTTGCTCGGGGTCCTGGGGATCACGTTCGAGCGCCGCCAGTTGCGATCAGAACCAAGGCTGCGCCATGAGGAACCCATCACGGCGCACATCGCCGGGCAGACGTTCGAAGGAACCACCACCAATGCGTCCGCGTCTGGCCTCGCCGTAAAGCTGCGATATCCACCCGGTAAGACCACGCCCGACATCCAGCCAGGCAGCCCGATCGAGATCACCCTGCATGGCCGGCCCGGTCGCCTGCAGGGCCACCTGCAATCCTTCAGGCACATCAACAGCCAGGAGTTCAGCCTTGGGCTCAAATACAGCCACGGCAGGCAAGCCCAAGAGCGTCTTGCCATCGATCTGGCCTTTGGCTCCAGCGATACGCTGGTACAGAACAACCAGCGCCGGCACGCAGGACGGAGCGTGCTGGGCGGCTTGTTGGCCGTTATCCGCTTCGCCCTCACCCAAGGGTTGGGCCATCTGATCTTCCTGGTGCAGCAGCAAGCCCATCGCACGCTTGCCGCAGCGCGCATTCTGCTTTCTCCCAAAAACTCTTCATGATGCATCTCGCCGCGCCCATGCTCCATCACCGCCATGCCTTCAGGGCGACCCGGTTTGCCGTTCTGCTGCCCTTGGTGCTGGCGCCATTGACCGCCATCGCAGACACCAAGCGCCCGGGTGAGCCCAGGGCGCCAGCCCCGCAAGAGCGCACCGATGGCAAAGAATTCACGATCCCGCTGTCGCGGCTGAAGGGGGAAGACAGACCCTACCGCCTGGCGGGCGTGGCCTCCAGCATGAAGCTGTCGCTCCCCCTGCCGGCGCTCGTGCAGGCACAGGAAGTGCGACTCGAACTCTCAGGCACGGCCTCGCGTTCATTGACGGCCTCGTCACAACTGGAAATCGCAGTCAACGGCCGTGTGGTCCGGCAGTTGGGACTGAGTGGCAGTGAAGAGAACTTCCGTCACTCCATCAGTCTCCCGCTGAGCGCTCTGCGCGAGGGCTTCAACGAAGTGCAAATCAGTGTTGCACAGCACTACGCCAGCACCTGTGAATACCCGATGGCCTCCCAACTGTGGACGGACATCCACCTGCGGGAATCACAGTTCGTCGTATCGGCCACCCCCAAGGCCTTGCCAGCAAGGCTCGACAGGCTCGATGCCTTGTTTGACAAGGCGGTGTTTGCCGATCCCGCCCCCGTCGCCATCCTCACGGCCAAGGCGCCGGAAGGCGCGGTGCTCAGCGCTGCAGGACTCGTCGCCCAGGGGGTAGGACACCGCTATGACTACGTGCCCGTCCGCATTTCCAGCGCACGGTTTCCGGCGACACCGGCCGAGATGGGCACCGCTTTGCCACCCCAGGCCCGGGCGGCCGTGGTACTGGGCACCTTCGACAACCTCGGCGCCTATCTCCAGGGGCTGGGGGCGCCCACGGACTCCGGACCGGTGGTCGCCATACGCACCTTGCCAGAGGACCCCACTCGCTTTGTCGTGATCCTCGCGGCAGCCACCGAAGCAGAACTCCCGACGGCAGCCACGGCCTTTGCCATGCAGCGCATGCCCTGGCCGGGCAAGGCGTGGGTCGCAGTGCGTGATCTCAAGCTGCCATCGCCAAAGGATCTGCGCGAGGCAGCTGACGCCCAGGACGCATCAACCCATGCGCAGCCGCTGAGCGCCCTGGGGTACGCCACCACCACTTACAGCGGCCTGCCCACCGGCAACGCAAGCCTCCGTTTCTGGAACTCCAATTGGCAAGGGCGCATGCAGGTGCGACTGCACCTTGCCTACGGCAGCGGCATGTCGGCACAGTCGGCCCTCAATGTGGTCGCCAATGGGGTCATGCATGGCTCCATACCACTGAATAACCCTGCGGGCGGCGTGTACACCAACTACGCCGTGAGCCTTCCCACCGGGTCATTGCGCATGGGTTGGAACACCCTGGAGCTGCAGCCTGTGCTGGTGCCCCAATCCAATGGCGGGGAATGCAAGCCATTCTTCCTGGGCAATCTCGCCACCACGATCTATGACGACAGCACGGTGCAGAACTTCGGGGGCAGCCCGCTCCTGCGTCCCGACCTGGGGCTGATCGCCCGCGACGGGCGCGGCTCTCCGATTCCGCCCCTGGGTGACGGCATGGCGGTGCAGCTGACCGATGCACAGGACCCGACTGTGGGGGCCAGCCTCACGCTCATGGCCAAGCTGGTCCAGGTGCTGCGAACCCCCCTGTTGCGCACCTCTTTCCAGGTCGGCCAGGACGAGAAAGCCACCAACCGCCTCTGGGTCGGGGCCATGGAACGCCTGCCCGAGAACGTACGAGAGCGGGCAGGACTGAACACCGCCAGCAGCCTCTTGCTGAATGTGCCCCTGATGCAATCCGTCAGAGTCCCGGTGATCGAAGGCAATGACACCCTGATGCAGCTGCGCGAACTCATCGAGGGCTCGGCAGCACGCCCCCTGGTGCTGGGTGCCGCCGTAGCGATCAACGATGCCCCCACACAACACGCCATTGCCACCACCGTGTTTGATGGAAACCAGCCCCTGACGGTGTTCACCGCGGCCAACCCCGAAGAACTGCAGGCAGCCCTGCATGATGTGGTGGGGTATGGCCCATGGGGCCAACTGCGCGGTGGCATGGCGTTCTGGCGGCCGGGTGAACCCGTGAAGACGGTGATTTCAGAGGACACACCCTTCAGCGCCTACGCCTTGCGCGGCAGCATCGGGCTGTGGGTTTCGCAGTACCCCTGGTGGTCGCTGGGCATTGTGCTGGCTCTGATCGCTTCGCTGGTCGGACTCACGCGCACGGTGCTGGCCCGCTATCGGCAGCGCAATCTGCCAGTACAAACCCAGCGTGCATCCGGGAGCAAGGCATGAGCCACCACCTGCATCGGTATCTCCTGTTGATCGGGCTGTCCTGTGCGGGCCCCTTGGCATCGGCACAAGACGCTGCGCAAAAGCTCTACATCGGGGGCAGCCAGGGGTCTTCAGCAGGTACCTACACCTATGCCGGGCAGATCGTCCCCCTGGAGGGCGCGCAGGTGGGCCAAGGCTGGTTCCAGAAAACCGTGGCGAGCTGGCTGACCTACCAATACGACACCACGGTGGCGGGAGTGCCCACCGAGGCGAAAGCCGGTGCTGCGGGCATTGAGAGCGGCTGGGGGTACGCCTGGGACACCGCGCGCTTCAAAGGCGACGTGTCGCTCTCTCTGGGCCTGCGCAATACCCACCTGCGCCCGGCCGCAGTCCGGGCAGACGGTCAACACGGCACCCGCGTCACCCTGACACCACAAGTCGCCGCGCGCTATCTGCTCACCCCCCGGTGGGACGCCGACGTTCTCGCGTCGTACAGTGCAGGCACCCAAAGCAGCTTTACCCGAGCGCGCATGGGCGTTCGACCCGGCGACACCGAATGGCGCCTGGGGCTCGAGGCCACGCTGTCCGAGGGCAAGGACTACCGCACCCGGCAAACGGGGGTATTCGCAGGTCGCAGCGTGGGATCTGGCTGGTTTCTGGAAGTCAACGCCGGCCAGGCACGGCCCAAGGATGGCAAAAGCACACCATACGTCGGCCTGTCTGCATCGCTCGTGCGATAGGCTGGCGCGTTTACCGCCAGGGAATCTGCAGCGCACCCTCCGCGCTGAATCGATACCGACCCTCCAGAGCCCCTTGCGCGAACAACGCCAGCACTTGGTCATAGTAGGTCGGAGGGTTTCCCAGCAACCCCGTCGCAAAGCGCGAGGCAGGGCAGCCAAGGGAGGGACGGGCGGCTGGTGCGGCCTGCCGCGTTGAACGCACCACAAGCGCCTGCTGTGCCTGGAGCAGCGCCGTCGCCCCGTGCGCCTTCAAGTACGGCAGAAGTGCGGCAGAAAAGCCGGGCGGCGCCACTCCGAGGCCAGAGCCGTCGTCCGTGCGAACCTTCTGCGGCGGCTGGGCATTGCCAGCAGCGAGCCAGTCCCGCATCCCCCGAAGCCCTTTCAACAGTTCAGGGCGGGCAGGATCGGCTCCATGCACCAAACCCGCCCACAGATACGCACGAATCGCGTCATAGCTGCCCAATGCCGGACTGGCGGCAGTGGCATGCCAGCCTCGGTGCTCACTGTATTCGACCCAATCAGGCACAAAGCCATGGGGTGTCATGGCACGCAGCATGGCGAGCGTGTTGGTGGTGATCTCAGCCCAGGGGCCTTCGCCACGCAGCGCGGCCAAATAGCGCAACTGGTGGATCGGCAGATAGCTCGGGTTGAAACGCCAGCGGGCTGTGTCTGTCTGAAAGCCCTGGGGGGCGGGAAGCAGCATCCAGCCCAGGCCCGGCAGCCGCACCAGCTCCGAGGCTTCAATGCGCGCCAGCAACGATTGCCCCAACTGGCCGTAACTCGGCATGTTCCACAAGCGGGCTGCCTCCAGCAAGGTGTAGACAAGCCACAGGTCTGCGTCCGACGCAGGGTTGGCATCCACCAGCATCCACTCGCCACTGTCGTGCCGCCCCCAGCGCCATCCCGGGAGACGCGCTGTCAGGTCCCCCGCCGCCAGATGGCGCTCTGTCCAGCGCAGCAGCGTGTCAAAACGGCCTCGCTCATTGGCCACCAGACTGAAAAACAAGGCATAAGCCTGCCCTTCGGAGGTGGTGTAGCGCGTCTGGTGCTGGTCATCAATCACACGCCCATCGTCTTGCACAAAACGCGCCAGAAAGGCATCCCACAAAGGCCACGCGGGACACCGGGGCGCAGGCTCATGCAGGGGCGGCGGCGCAGCCGCAACCACCACCGGCCAGGCCAGACATCCAGCGGCCAGGCGACGGCGCCGAAGGTCCACCAGGGGCCGACCCGGGGGCACCTTCAGCGGAGACTCCCCACAGGTCCCAGCGTCGGCAGGCACCTGGGGAGTCTCTGGCATCACACCACGCCCGCAATCACACCGCCACCCAGGCACACGTCGCCGTCGTACAGCACTGCGCTCTGCCCCGGCGTCACGGCCCACTGGGCTTCGGGGAACTGCAGCCCAAAACCGTCCGGCGCGGCCTCCAGCGTGCAGGCGGCATCCTGCTGGCGGTAGCGCGTCTTGGCGGCATAGGCGCCGGGTGTGGGCGTATGACCGGCGCACCAGCTCACGTCCTGCGCCACCAGACGGTGTGACAGCAGCCACGGGTGGTCGTGCCCCTGCACCACGCGCAGCGTGTTTTTTTCCAGGTCCTTGCGCGCCACGAACCAGGGCTCGTGCGCACCGCCACCCCGCTGTGCGCCCCTTTCTTTCACGCCGCCAATGCCCAGCCCCTGGCGCTGGCCCAGCGTGTAGAAACTCAGGCCCACGTGCTGGCCCAGCTTGCGTCCCCGGTCATCCAGGATGGGACCGGGCGCGTGGCTGATGTAGCGGTTGAGAAATTCACGGAACGGCCGCTCACCGATGAAGCAGATACCGGTCGAATCCTTCTTCTTGGCGTTGGGCAGGCCAATTTCCTCGGCAATGCGGCGCACCTCGGTCTTGTGCAGCTCGCCCACGGGGAACAGCGTCTTGGACAGCTGGGCCTGGTTCAGGCGGTGCAGAAAGTAGCTCTGGTCCTTGCTCGGGTCCAGTCCCTTGAGCAGCTCGAACAGGCCAGATGTGGCGTTCTGGCGCGCGCGGGCGTAATGCCCGGTGGCGATCTTCTCCGCCCCCAGCCGCATGGCGTGGTCCAGAAAAGCCTTGAACTTGATCTCTGCGTTGCACAGCACATCGGGGTTGGGTGTGCGGCCCGCCTGGTACTCGCGCAGGAACTCCGCGAACACGCGGTCCTTGTAGTCGGCCGCGAAGTTCACATGCTCGATCTCGATACCGATCACGTCGGCCACGGCGGCTGCGTCCACGAAGTCGATGTTGGACGAGCAGTATTCGCTGTCGTCGTCATCTTCCCAGTTTTTCATGAAGATGCCGACGACCTCGTGGCCCTGCTGTTTGAGCAGGTAGGCGGTCACGGCCGAGTCCACCCCACCGGACAGGCCAACAACGACCCTGTGTTTGTTCATCCCCCGATTATCCCCGGCGCATTGCTACCACCCTCGTTGCGCCCGGAATACCCGCCGTGGGACGGCGGGTAGGGATGTCCACGCACCCAACCGCTATCGCACCACCATCGACGTGAAGGGCCATACGTAGGCCTGCAGGGTTACCAGCAGCCCGACCAGACAGGCCAGCGCGATCGAATGGAAGAAAACGAAGCGCAGGATGTCTCCTTCATGGTTGAACCAGCGGGTGGCGGTGGAGGCCACGACGATGGACTGCGCGTCGATCATCTTGCCCATCACGCCGCCCGAGCTGTTGGCCGCGCCCATGAGATTGGGCGAAAGACCCAGCTGCTCGGCAGCCACCTTCTGCATGCCTCCAAACAGCACGTTGGAGGCCGTGTCGGACCCGGTCAGCGCCACACCCAGCCACCCCATCAGGGTGCCGAAGAAGGGATACAGCACACCGGTGTTCGCGAATGCCAGTCCGAGGGTAGTGTCCGTGCCCGAGTAGCGGGTGAGCGTGCCCAGCGCCAGCATCAACACGATGGTGAGCAGCGAATAGCGCACCAGCCAGACGGTACGGAAGAACGTGCCGACGATGGCCACAGGGCTGTAGCGCATCAGCAAAGCGCTGATGAGTGCGGACAACAGGATGCCGGTGCCGGTGGCCGACAGCAGGTTCAGCGTGTAGACCGCACCTTCCTTGGTGGGCTTGGGCACTACGGGGGGCATCTTCTCGATGAGGTTGTGCAGCCCGTCCATGGGAAAGGCCGGGGAGAAGATACCGTTGAGCCACGTCTTCACCGACGGCAGACCCCAGATAAACACACACACCGACAGAATCACCCAAGGCATCCACGCGTTGATCAGCTGGGCGCGCGAATAGCGCACGGCCGGCTGTGCAGGCTTGGTTTCGCTGGCACTGGGGTCATGGCCCCGCATGGAGGGCGAAGTCCAGATCTTCTTCGGCTGCCACACGCGCAGGAACGCAATCAAACTCGCCATGGAGATGATGGCCGCAATGATGTCCACCAGCTCGGGGCCGATGTAGTTGGAGACCAGGAACTGCGGAATGGCAAACGACACACCGGCCACCAGAATGGCAGGCCAGATCTCCCACATGGCCTTGCGCCCGGCAAATGCCCAGATCAGCCAGAACGGCACCAGCACCGAGAAGAAGGGCAACTGGCGGCCGATCATGGCCGTCACTTCCATCAGGTCGTAGCCATGCACCTTGGCCAGGGTGATCACTGGCGTGCCCAGGGCACCGAACGCCACGGGGGCCGTATTGGCAATCAACGACAGACCCGAGGCCGCCAGCGGCGAGAAACCCAGCCCGATCAGGATGGCGGCAGTGACCGCCACGGGCGTGCCAAAACCAGCGGCGCCCTCAAAGAACGCACCAAAGCAAAACGCAATCAGCAACAGCTGGATGCGGCGGTCTTCCGTGATGTTGGACAGCGAGTCCTGCAGCACCTTGAAGCTGCCGTTCTGCTCCGTGAGCTGGTGCAGAAAAATGATGTTCAGCACGATCCAGCCAATCGGCAGCAGCCCCGTGAAGCCGCCATACAAAGCGGCGCGACCGGCCATGTCGGCAGGCATGCCATAGGCGAAGATGGCCACCAACAGCGCCGCGATCAACCCCATGCCGGCGGCGATGTGGGCTTTGATGTGAAAGAAGCCCAGGGCGGCCAGCATGATGATCACCGGGATCGCGGCCAGCGCAGTGGACGCCACCATATTGCCCACCGGGTTGTAGATTTGTTGCCAGATCATGGCCTGTCTCCGATCGGAAAGGGTTGAAGTGAGGAAATGCCGCCCCACGTCTTCTGCCTGGGGTCATGCATGCAGCTGGATTTTTCGGCAAAGCGTTCGCGCCTCCTTGAAATCAGTTCCACCAGCCATGCAATTAATTTCAAGCCCCCATCCTTCATAGGGAGTTACCGAACGGCTTGTTACCAGACTGCGCGTTTACCCGCAGACCCAGTGTCAGCCTGCTGCAAGTGCTGCGTTGCGCGGCCCTCACGCAGTCGCGAAGGAGTCTGGGTTGTGCGACGGGAATGGTGTATTCGCGCATCTGCGCGTCGCAGGCGCGGTGCGGGCGCGGTACAGGTACATTTCCGCATGACAAAAAGGGCGCCATGGAACTGAGACAACTGCGCTATTTCGTGCGTGTGGTGGAGCAGGGCTCCATGAGCCGCGCTGCGCTGGACCTGGACGTGGTGCAGTCTGCGCTCAGCCAGCAGATCACCCGGCTGGAGAGCGAGCTGGCCACGCGGCTGCTGCAGCGCACGCCGCGCGGCGTCACGCCCACCGAGGCGGGGCTGGCGTTCTTTCGCGAGGCGCAGCTCACCCTGCGCCATGCCGACCAGGCTGTGCGCGCGGCGCAGCAGGCGCGGCTGTCGGGCACCGTCACCGTGGGCCTGGCGCCCACCACCTCGGGCGTGCTGGGCCTGCCGCTGATGCAGGCCATGCGCACACGCTACCCCGACGTGCGGCTGCACATGGTGGAGAGCATGTCGGGCCACCTCACGGCCATGCTGCATGCGCGCGAGCTGGACCTGGCCGTGTTGTTCGACACCCGCCTGCACCAGGCGCAGCAGGCCAGCGGCGCGCGCCGCTGGGACATGGCACCGCTGCTGGAGGAGGACCTGTTCCTCATCTGCGCCCGTGACCGAGGGGAGGGCCCAGGCAACCCCCATGGCCGGCAGCTGCCGGAAACCATCACCGTCGCCGAGCTGGTGCAAGAGCCGCTGATCCTGCCCACCGGCCCACACGGCCTGCGCAGCACGCTGGACACCGCCTTTGCCCGTGACCGCGTGGCGCCGCACGTGGTGCTGGAGGTGGACTCGCTTGCCATGGTGATGGCCGCCGTGGACGCCGGCCTGGGCTCCACCGTGCAGCCCTGGGCCGCCATGGGCCGCTACCCCGACGCGGCGGAGCGCTTTCAGTGCGCACGCCTCACCAACGCGCCCGCGCGCCGCGTCAACCTGCTGTGCAGCCTGCCCGACGAAGAGCTCTCGCCCGCCGCGCTGGCCGCGCGCGTGGTGCTGACGGACTGTGTGCGTGAACTGGTGACGACTGGCCAGTGGTTTGGCACGACATGGATCGGTGGGCAGGGCGCCTGCGCCTGAGTGGCCCCGCCACAGCCATCACGATCCGTGATACCCCCATGACCTGAACCTGCTGCACAGCGGGTCTGCGTCTCCCTACAGTCGCCATCACCCCGATGAACGACACGGCGACCACGCCAGGAGACACCCCATGGGCCCCACACCCCCTTCTTCATTCCCCCGCTCGCAGCACAACGTCGGGAGCCACCGGCCATGAGCGGCGATGCTGTGGTCGATGTGCTGGTCATCGGCGGCGGCAATGCCGCCCTGTGCGCCACCCTAATGGCACGCGAGGCGGGCGCCAGCGTGCTGCTGCTCGAATCGGCCCCACGCGCCTGGCGCGGCGGCAATTCCGCCCACACGCGCAACCTGCGCTGCATGCACGATGCGCCGCAGGACGTGCTGGTCGATGCCTACCCCGAAGAAGAATTCTGGCAGGACCTGCTCAAGGTGACGGGCGGCCTCACCAACGAGCACCTGGCGCGCCTGGTGATCCGCGAGTCGAGCACCTGCCGGCCCTGGATGCGCCGCCACGGCGTGCACTTTCAGCCCGCGCTGGCGGGCACGCTGCACGTGGCACGCACCAACGCGTTCTTCATGGGTGGCGGCAAGGCGCTGGTCAATGCGTACTACCGCAGCGCCGAGCAACTGGGCGTGCAGGTCCGCTACGAGGCGCCCGTGGAGCGCATCGAGATGGACGGCCGCCGCTTCGTTGCCGCCCACCTGGCGAGCGGCGAGCGCATTGCCGCCAAGAGTTGCGTGCTGGCCGCCGGCGGCTTTGAATCGAACCGCGAATGGCTGCGCGAAGCCTGGGGCCAGAACGAGCGCGGCGAGTGGCCGGCCGACAACTTCCTGATCCGCGGCACGGCCTACAACAAGGGCGTGTTGCTCAAGCACCTGCTGGACGACCATGGCGCCGACCGCATCGGCGACCCCACGCAGGCGCACATGGTGGCCATCGACGCGCGCGCGCCGCTGTACGACGGCGGCATCTGCACACGCATCGACTGCGTGTCGCTGGGCGTGGTGGTCAACCGCCATGGCGAGCGTTTCTACGACGAGGGCGAGGACTTCTGGCCCAAACGCTATGCCATCTGGGGCCGCCTGGTGGCGCAGCAGCCGGGGCAGATCGGCTACTCCATCATCGACAGCAAGGCGATTGGCCGCTTCATGCCGCCCGTGTTTCCGGGCGTCAAGGCCGATACCCTGCCCGAGCTGGCGCAGAAGCTTGGCCTGCCCGTGGACACGTTCACGCACACGCTCGATGCCTACAACGCCGCCTGCCGCGTGGGCCGGTTTGACCACACGACGCTGGACGACTGCCACACCGAAGGCGTGGCGCCCGCCAAGACGCACTGGGCCCGGCCCATCGACACCGGGCCGTTCTACGGCTATGCGCTCAAGCCTGGCGTCACCTTCACCTACCTGGGCCTGCACACCGACGACACGGCTGCGGTGCGCTTCAACAACCAGCCCAGCCCCAACCTGTTTGTGGCCGGCGAAATGATGGCCGGCAACGTGCTTGGCAAGGGCTACACCGCCGGCGTGGGCATGAGCATTGGCACCGCGTTTGGCCGCATTGCGGGCACGCAGGCAGCTTTGGCCTCCAAACGCCCGGTAGCGCTAGTCGAAAATGCCTCAAACGCTACAAAACAAGGAGCAAACCATGCAAACGCTTGAGGCCCTGACGCGCGACGCCCGGGCGCTGGCGAACGGCGACATCGTGCTCTCTGCGCCCGAAACCGAAGTGGCGCGCCAGCTGCAGATCTGCAACGCCTGCCGCTACTGTGAAGGCTTTTGCGCCGTTTTCCCGGCCATGACGCGGCGGCTGGAGTTCAGCAAGGCCGACATCCACTTCATCGCCAACCTGTGCCACAACTGCGGCGCCTGCCTGCACGCGTGCCAGTACGCGCCGCCGCACGAGTTTGCGGTGAACATCCCCCAGGCCATGGCCCAGGTGCGCGGCCAGACCTATGCCGACTACGCCTGGCCGCCCGCGCTGGGCCAGCTCTACCAGCGCAACGGCCTCACGTTGGCGCTGGCGCTGGTCGCAGGGCTCACGCTGTTCCTGCTGCTGGCCGTTGCACTGCATGGCCAGGGCATCGCCGCGCTGTGGCAGGCCCCCGTGGGCGGCTTCTACGGCATCTTCCCGCACAACCTGCTGGTGGGCCTGTTCGCACCCGTCTTTCTGTTTGCCGTGCTGGCGCTGGGCCTGGGCGTGCGCCGCTTCTGGCGCGATGTGACGCCCGCCACCAGCGGCGCGCCGCTGAGCGCCCCCGCCACGGCCGAGGCCACCGACGCCGTTCTGCGCCTCAAATACCTGGACGGCGGCCACGGCGACGGCTGCCACAACGAGGACGATGCCTACACCCTGTCGCGCAGGCGCATGCACCACCTCACGTTCTACGGGTTCATGCTGTGTTTTGCGGCCACCAGCGTGGCCACGCTGTACCACTACCTGCTGGGCGCGCCCGCACCGTACGACCTGCCCAGCCTGCCCAAGCTGCTGGGCGGCGTGGGTGGCATCAGCCTGGCGATGGGCACCGCAGGCCTGTGGCGGCTGAACCTGCGCCGCCACCCGCAACACGGCGACGCCGCGCAAAAGCCCATGGACCGCGCCTTCATTGCCCTGCTGTTCCTCACCGCCACCAGCGGCCTGGCCTTGTGGGCCGTGCGCGGCACCGCCGCCCTGCCGCCGCTGCTGTGCCTGCACCTGGGCGCGGTGATGGCACTGTTTGCCACCATGCCCTACGGCAAGTTTGCGCACGGCATCTTCCGCACCGCATCGCTGCTGCGCCATGCGGTGGAAAAGCGCCAGCCCAACCCCATCGGCCTCGGTTCCGATTGATCCCCGCACCCCACCACCCACGATGAAGGAGACCCCCATGAAAAAACGCACCCTCTTGATGAGCGCGCTGGCACTCGCCACCGCTGCCGCGACGCTGTCTGGCGCAGCCCACGCGCAGGATTTCCCGCCCAAGAAGCCCGTCACGCTGGTCGTGGGCTTTGCCGCAGGCGGCGCGGCGGATGCGGCGGCGCGCCTCATCGCCAAGAAGCTGGGCGAGAACATCGGCCAGTCGGTGGTGGTGGACAACAAGGGCGGCGCGGGCGGCAACATTGCCCACCAGTTCGTGGCCAATGCGCCCGCCGATGGCTCGGTGCTGCTGCTCGGTTCGGTGGGGCCGCTGACCATTGCGCCGCACCTGATGAAGGTGAACTACGACCCCTTCAAGGACCTGGCCGCGGTGTCAGGCGGGGTAAATTTTCCGAACGTTCTGGTGGTGCACAAGGGTGCGGGCGTGAAAACGCTGGCCGAGTTTGTGCAGCTGTCCAAGAAGAAGCCCGGCAGCGTGGACTTTGCCTCCACCGGCGCGGGCTCGGCATCGCACCTGGCGGGTGAACTGTTCAACCAGCGCGCGGGCATCGACATGACCCACGTGCCCTACAAGGGCGGCGCTCCCGCGCTGCAAGACCTGCTGGGCGAGCGCGTGACCTCGTACTTCGCCGCACCGCCCACCGCGCTGCCGCACATCGAGGCCGGCAAGCTCATTCCCCTGGCCACCACCGGGCTCACGCGGCCCTCGTACATGCCCAACATCCCCACCGTGGCCGAGGCGGGCTACCCGGGGTTTGAAGCGCTCAACTGGTACGCCTTTGTGGCCCCCGGCAAGACGCCTGCGCCGCTGCTGGACCGCTGGAACCAGGAGATCGTGAAGGTGCTGAACGACCCAAGCGTGAAGGAGGCACTGAACAAGCACGGCCTCACGCCGCAGCCCACCACACGCGCCGAGCTGACCGCCTTCATGAAGAAGGAATCTACGCAGTGGGCCACCATCATCAAGGAACGCAAGCTGACCGCGGACTGAGGCCACAAGACCTCGCGTCGCCCAGCCCGCGCAGAGCTATTGCGCAGCGGGCTCGGTGACCGAAATATCGGTGTGCACCAGCGTCAGCGGAAAACGCTGGCCCGCCAGGTAGTCCTCCAGGCAGCGCAGCAGCAGCGGGCTGCGGTGCCGTTCAGGGCAGGCGCGGATCTCGTCGACCGTGAGCCACAGCGTGCGCACGATGCCGGTGTCGAGCGTGCGCCAGTCATGGTGCGTGCCCAGCTTGCCCGCGAACGCAAAACGCAGGTAGGTGGTGTCGTCACCCGTGCGCGTCTTGGTGAAGCGGTTGAGGTACACGCCGATCAGCGCCGTGGGCTCAAAGTCGTGGGCGGTCTCTTCCAGCACCTCGCGCGCGCAGGCCTGGATGGGCGACTCGCCCGGGTCCAGGTGACCGGCAGGGTTGTTGAGCTTGAGGCCGTCAGTGGTTTCTTCCTCGACCAGCAGAAAGCGGCCATCGCGCTCGATGAGGGCGGCCACGGTGACGTTGGGTTTCCAGCGGTGGGGCATGGCGGGCATTATGACGAGGGCCGGTGACAGTGGGCCTACAAGGTCTACAGCGCTCGCGCCATGTACACGGCGCCGTCGCCGTAGCTGGCCAGGCGGGCCTGCTGGGCGGCGTTCTGCAAGGGGTGCAGCGCGTAGCCCTGCCGCTGCCAGTAGGCCTGCGAGCCCTGCACCGAGACCAGCGCGCTGTGTAGCAGCCCTTCTGCGCGGGCCTGCGCCCACAGGGGCTGCAGCAGCGCATGGGCCAGGCCTTGCCCCGCATGGGTGGGCAGCACCGCCATGTCGTGCAGGTACAGCGTGTCGGGCTGGGCGGTGGCTTCAAAGTCGCCATGCAGCGGGGTGACCTTGCCACGCACGCTGCGGTAGGCCGCCAGGTAAGCGCACACGGTGCCGCCCTGCTCCAGCACCAGCGAGCAATTGGCGGGGCTGGCGAGGCGGCGGGCAAACACCTCGCCACTTTCCACAAAACCCTCGCCATAACAGGCCAGTTGCACGGCCAGCAGGTCGGCCAGATCGCTCAGCGCCAGCGGGCGCACCACCACGGACATGGGAGAACTTCGCTGGGTCAGTGCGGCAGCACCGGGGCCTGCACAAAGTCGTCGAGCGACAGACCCTTTTCTTTCAGCAGCGCCTCCAGCACCGGCTGCAGGCGGCCCAGGCTCTCCTGCACGGCCTCGCGCACGGTGTCCACCACCACCTGAGTGCTGCGCTCGATCTCGATGTTCAGGCGGTCGCCCACTTTTTTGTTTTCAAACACCGTGGCGCGGCGGGTCTCGGGGATCATCCAGATCTCGAACCAGCCCTCTTGCCGGTTCACCTCGGCCACCGTGAGGCTAGCGCCGTGGATGGCGATGTAGCCCTTGGCAAAGATGTAGCGGCGAAACGCCTCGGGCACGGCCACGCGCCACACCAGGTTGTTGTCGAACTCGCGGCGCTCGATGAGCACGCCGGTGAAGTCCACATGGCCCGACAGCGGGTGGCCGCCGATCTCGGCGCCGTCCTTGGCCGCGCGCTCCACGTTCACGCGGTCGCCCTGCGCGTAGCTGCCCAGCGTGGTGATGTTCAGGCTCTGCAGCATCACGTCGAAGTTGGCCTGCGTGGGCGACAGGATCTCGGTGACGGTGAGGCACACGCCATCGGTGGCCACGCTGGCGCCAATGGCCAGGTCCTGGCAGAAGCCCTCGGGGAAATCGAGCGTGAACGTGCGCAGCCCTGCGCGGTCGTGGATGGCGGCAATGCCTGCCGTGGCTTGGACGATGCCTGTGAACATGGTGGCGCGGCTTCCGGGTACGTTGGAACGGGAACCGGGAATTTTGCCACCCGGCCCCCACCGCGCGCTGGTGCCGGGTTACTTGGCCCGGAGCAACTCGCCCACTTCGAGCAGCACCAGCTCGTTGTCATCCGCCTTGTTGGGGTCGCGGCTGCTGCTGAAGGGCAGGTTGTTGTCATTGCCCACCACGATGTGCGTGCTGTCCACGATGTCCACGTTCTCGATGGTGAAGAACGGGAAGGTGAGCACGCCGTTGTTCAGCGGCTTCCTGGCCAGGCGCTTGGGGTCCTGGATGTTCATGAGGTCGATGTAGCCCACCTTGCGGATCTCGCCGCCCACGTTGGCGTCGCTCAGCTCGACTTTGTAGATGCGCTTGAACTTGGCCAAGTCGTGGAAGCAGTCCGTGCGCTTCTGGCCTTCGGCGCAGGCTTTGTCGGCCGTGCCTTCGCCGTTGTCGCGCTCGATGATCAAACCGGTCGTGTTGTCGATCATGTTGAAGTCGCCAATGGCGTGGTGGTTGGCCTCCAGCACGTACTTCCAGTGGCGGCCGGTCCATTGCTCGGTCTTCACATCAAATTCGAGCACGCGCAGGTACTGCTTGCCGCCCACGTTTTCGTACGCCTTGGCGCCGTCGTTCCACAGCGCGCCTTCGAGCAGCGCATAGAGCTTGCTGCCGTCCTTGCTGGAGGCCATGCCTTCATAGCCCTTGGAGCGTTTGACTTCAAAGGGCGTGGGCTTGGCGTCGGGGGCGCCGGGCATCAGCACGCCGGGCGCATCGGGCGAGCGCACGACCTTGCCGTCCACCTGGGTCTCGAACACGGCCAGCACCTTGCCGTTCAGGTCGGCCTTGATGAGAAAGGGGCCAAACTCTTCACCGATCCACAGTGCGCCACCGGCGAACTGGAAGCTCTCGGGGTCGAAGTCGGCGCCGGTCAGGTAGCGCTTGTCGGTGCCTTCGTGGGTGATGCGGAAGGGGATCTTCTTGTCGGGGTCGTGCAGGAAGATGGTCTTGAGACGGTTGAACTTGCCGCTTTGGAAGTCCACGGTGTAGTGGCTCAGGTGCAGCATGAAGTCGGGCGAGTTGGCCTTGGAGCCGGCGCCGTTGTCGGTGAGGATCCAGAACGAGCCGTCGGCCATGCGCTTGATGCCCGAGTGGCCCTGAAGGGGTTGGCCCTGGAAGGGCAGCGACACACCCGTGTCACGGCCACCCGACTGGCCCATCACGCTGCCCACGGCGTCCACACGGCGGGGGGTGGTGAACTTGCCAGCCACCTGCAGGTCTTGCGGCGCGTCTTTGGGCGCAGCAATCACGGTGAGGGCGGGTAGCACGGCGTGGCCGGCCAGGGTGGCCGGGTAGGCCTGCTGGGCTATGGCGGGGGCGGCGCACAGCAGCGCGGCGCAGGTGGCAATCAGAGACAGTCGGGACATGGTGGTCAAGGTGAAAAGAGCCAAAACCGTGAACGATGCCGCCGCCCTGTGACACCGCCATGAAAGGCGGTTGTCCAACGCCCTCCACCAGGCAACGCCGAATCGGGCACACACCAGGGACCTTGCCAGGGACCTTTTTCCGCTGGCAGGAATCACACCGGCCTCACCCCACCCGCACAGCCTGCGCACCCCGCCATGGAAACCCTCTCTGCACTGCAATCCCTCGGCCTGGAGCTGCCCAGCCCGGCCTACATCGTGGGCGCCATTCTGTTTGGCCTGATCGGCATGGCGGCGTACTGGCACGGCAAGCGTGCGCAGCAGCCGCGCACGCGCTGGTGGGGCGTGGCGTTGATGTTCTATCCCTATGTCGTCTCGGCCACCTGGTTGCTGTACGCCGTGGGCGTCGCGTTGTGCCTGGGAATGTGGTGGGACGGGCAGCGCGGCTAGGGACCCTCTGCACGACTCACCGCGCCGTGTGCATCTGCGGTCTCGGGCGGTCTGCGGCGTTGCAAATACTCGCAATAGCTTCAGCTATTGCTGCGTTTTGCGCCTTGTAGCCCATCCCGATCCGCAGTGCCCACTTACCGCTCGATTCGTGCAGAGGATCCCCAGGGGCCGCCCGTACGAATCGCCGCAGGCATCAACCGGCGGCGGCCACCAGCCCCGCGCCGTGCCCACGCGTGAAGGCCTCTTCAAACACCGAATACCCCGACCAGTCGGCATGCGCAAACGCCAGCCGTGCGGTGGTGGGCGTGGGCAACCAGGCGGCACGCTCACCATTTGATAGCACCTTGGGCATGAAAGACCTGCGCTCCAGGCCGATTTGACTCAAAAACTGCTGCAAACTCGGTGTGGGGATGGACATGGCGTGCCCGTAGCGGGTGATGTCCACGCGCGTGGCGCGCTGGCGCAGGTCTGGGTGCGGCACGGCCAGGGCGGCCAGGGCGGCGTCGGCCCAGTGCTGCCAGGGCTGGGTGGCCAACTGCTGGCGGCCGTCCGCCCGGTCGCCCAGTGCCTGGTAGTAGGTAAGCACGGTGGGCCCGGCCAGCGTGGCGCGGGTGTCCAGGCGCTGGTGGCCGGCGTTCACATAGCCCAGGCCGCCCGCCGTAGGGTCGGCGTACAGGACGTTGTCCCAGGCCGGCGCAGCGCCGGGGCGGTCGGTGAGCGGGCTTTGGATGTGGATGTTGGCCACCAGCCAGGGCGCCCACGACAGGCGCTGGGCCGCCCCGGTGAGGAAGGCGGGCGGGTTCTGCACCACACGCGCCGCCACGAAGACGGGCAGCGCCACGATGCAGCGTGGCGCCTGCCAGCGCTCCACGCTGTCGGTGGCGTGGTTGAACGCATCTACCTCCACGCCGTGGCGGCCTTCGGTGATGCGCAGCACACTGGTGCCAGTGCGCAGCTGGCCGCCGCCGTTGGTCGTGTTGGCCAGCGGCTCGGCCAGGCGCCGGGTGATCCAGCCATTGCCCTCGGGCCAGGTGAGTACGCTCTCGCGGGCTTCGTCCACAGCCTCGCCGGGCGCGTGAAAACCGTGGCGGCTGGCAAAGTAGTGGATGCCCGCCCAGGCCGAGACGCGGTCGGCCCCGGCGCCGTAGTCGTCGCGGCAGCAGTAGTCCAGGTACCAGCGCAGGTGGGCATCGTCCAGCCCTTCCTGCGCCAGCCAGGCAGCAAACGTCACCGCATCCAGTGCCTGCTGGCTGGGTGCCAGCGGGCGCTTGGCGGTCCACAGCTTGAGTGCGGGCATGGCAAACCGCGCGGCCTTCGACTCACGCTCCACCGCCTGCGCAAAGCGGCGGTACTGCGCCAGCGTGGCCTCGCCCACGCCCTGCACGGGCAGCAGGCCCTCCTGCCACTCGCCCTCGAAGTACAGGCGCTCCTGCGGGCTGTGGCACAGGTGGCGTTCGTCGTACTGCCAGCGCCCGGCCACGCGCTGGCGCAGGCCCAGTTCTTCCAGCAGGTCCTGCACCTCGCGCGCGTCGCCGCCGGGCACGGGCAGGTAGTGCGCGCCCTGCGGGCAGGCCAGGCCATTTACGGCGGTGCCCCGGCTGTTGCCGCCTGCGGTGTCTTCCAGTTCCAGCAGCGCAAAGTCCTGCACGCCCGCCGTGCGCAACGCGCGCGCAGCGGCCAGCCCCGCCACACCACCGCCCGCGATGATGATCTGCGCGCGCCGCACCACGGCGGGCTCGGGCCAGGTGCCACGCGCCAGCCACTCGCGCAGCTGGTGGCCGCGCGCCATGTCGATGCCGGTGAAGCCGCCTTCCAGCGGCGGCATGGCGCGGTCGCACCCGCCCAGCGCCGCCGTGGCCAGGGCGGCAGCGCCCGCCACAAACTGGCGGCGCTGCAAGGTCCAGGGGGTCATGCGGTCACCCCTCAGTCGGCCCAGCGGGCGCGGATCTCGAGCAGCTGCGGCAGCAGCGGGGCGAACAGCGCCACCAGGGCGGGGTCGAAGTGTTTGCCCGCCTGCGCTGCAATGTGGTCCAGCGCGTCCTGCACGGGCCAGGGCTCCTTGTAGGGGCGGCGGGTGGTGAGGGCATCGAACACATCGGCCACGGCCACGATGCGCGCCGACACCGGGATGGCCTCGCCTGCCAGCCCACGCGGGTAGCCGCTGCCGTCCCACTTTTCGTGGTGGGCCAGCGCAATCTCGCGGGCCAGCTGCAGCACGCCGGACGGGTGCTCGCCGATGATCTCGGCGCCGATCTCGGGGTGGCGACGCATGGTGTCCCACTCGTCGGCGTCCAGCGGGCCAGGCTTGCGCAGCACGGCGTCGGGGATGCCGATCTTGCCCACGTCATGCATGGGTGCGGCGTTGAGCAGGTCTTCGGCCCAGGCCGGGCTGTGGCCGGCAGCCAGTGCCAGCAGCTGGGCAAAGTGGCTCATGCGGATCACATGCATGCCGGTTTCGTTGTCCTTGTACTCGGCTGCGCGGCCCAGGCGCTGCACGATCTGCAGGCGGGTTTCGCGCAGCTCGTCCATGCGCACCAGCGACAGGTGGGTGCGCACCCGCGCGCGCACCACGGGCGGGCTGACGGGCTTGGTGATGTAGTCCACCGCGCCTGCGTCAAACCCGGCGGTTTCGTCCTGGCTGTCGGTGAGGGCGGTGATGAAGATCACCGGGATCGAGGCCGTGGCGGCATCGGCCTTGAGCGCGCGGCACACGGTGTAGCCATCCAGGTTCGGCATCATGATGTCGAGCAGCACCAGATCGGGCCGCTGCTCGCGCGCCACCTGCAGCGCGCGCTCGCCGTCGGTGGCAAACAACAGGCGATAGTCGGCCTGCAGGATGTGGCGCAGCACCTGCAGGTTGGTGGGCTCGTCGTCCACCAGCAACAGGCGGGGCCGCTGGTCAAGGGCCGGGGTCATGCAGGGTTCTCCAGGGGTTCGTCCAACCAGTGCGTGCGCAGCTGCTGCAGCTGCACCACGGCTTGGTCAAAGTCAAAGCGGTCGATGGCCTCTTGCAGGCGCTCGGTAACGTCGGCGGGGAGCAGCTGCACCAGCACGTCCAGCGGCGGCTGGGCCAGCTCGGACTGCGCCAGCGCCTGCTGCAGCGCCTGCGCGGCAGCCAGGGCCTGCTGGCACTGGTCGGCGGTCAGCGGTGCGTGCTGGCCCACGCCGGGGGCGGGCGCTGCGGCGGCCTCGGCCTCGTGGGCCAGGGCCTGCTGCACGGCCTGCAACGCGGTGGGCAGGGCGGCCACCAGCGGCTGCAGCGCCGTGCGGTCCAGGCTGTGGGCGGCCTCCTCGATGCGCTGCGCCAGCGTTTGCAGCGGGCCCAGCGCCAGGTTGCCCGCCGCACCACGCAGGCGGTGGGCCAGAGCGCGGGCCGCATCCATGTCGGGCTGCGCCATCAGGGCCTGCAAGGTGGCCGGGGTGGCAGCGTGGTCGGCCAGCAGGCGGGCCACGGCGTCGCGCAGCAGCGCGCGCTGGCCCCACAGGCGGGTGCCACGCTCCCAGTCCACGGCCGCAGCGGTGGCTTGGGGAGCGGGCGGCATGTCGGCGGGCCGCGCCGGGGTCTGCAGGTGGCTCCAGACCGAGGCCGGGGCATCGGGCTGCAGGTGCAGCACGCGGGCGATCTCGCGGAACAGGCGGGCGGGCTCGAGCGGCTTGCTCGCAAAGCCGTCCATGCCGGCGGCGCGTGCGTTGCGCCGGTCCTGCTCCAGCACGCTGGCCGACAGCGCAATCACCGGCACCGGCTTGCGCCGCTGCGCCTGCTCGAACGCACGGATGCGGCGCGTGGCCTCCAGGCCATCCATGCCGGGCATCTGCAGATCCATCAGCACCACGTCAAAGCGCCCGGCTTCGTAGGCGGCGACTGCGCTTTCGCCGTCCCGCGCCACGGTGATTTGGTGGCGGCCCCGGTCCAGGTGGATCTGCAGCAGCTCGATGTTGGCTGGCACATCGTCCACCACCAGCATGCGCAGCGGCGGCAGCTGCACGGCCTGGCTCACGGTGGCCACCGCTGCTGTGGCCTGGCCCACCGGCAAAGGCACACACACGGTGAACGTGGTGCCCACCCCCAGCGTGCTGCGCACGCTGATGCTGCCGCCCATCAGCTCGACCAGCTGGCGCGAGATGGTGGTGCCCAGGCCCGTGCCGCCAAACTGCCGGGTGGTGGAGGCGTCGGCCTGTGCAAAGGGGTCGAAGATGCGCTCCAGGTGCTGCGCCGCGATGCCGATGCCGGTGTCCTCCACCTCCATCACGAGCGTGCCGTCGTGGTAGTCCAGCCGCAGCAGCACATGACCGCGTTCGGTGAACTTGAGCGCGTTGCCCAGCAGGTTGAGCAGCACCTGCTGCAGGCGCAGCGCATCGCCCTGCAGATAGGGCGGCACGCGTTCAGCCGTCACGCACTGCAGCGCGAGCCCCTTCTTGCCCGCATGGATGCGCAGCGAGGCGAGGATCTGGTCGCACACCTCCTGCAGTGAGAAGTCGGCAATCTCCAGCTCGACCGCGCCCTTTTCCAGTTTGGCGGTATCCAGGATGTCATTGAGCAGGCGCAGCATGGAGCGCGCCGCATGCTGCACGGTGCCCAGGTGGCGCCGCTGCTGCGCGTCCATGGGGGTGTCGAGCAGGGCCTCGGTAAAGCCGATGATGGCGTTCATGGGCGTGCGGATCTCGTGGCTCATGTTGGCCAGGAAGGTGCTGCGCGCGGCGGCGGCCTGTTCGGCGCGGTCCTTGGCGGCGCGCAGGGCCTGCTCCATGGCCAGGCGCTGGCTCAGGTCCGTGGCAAATTTGACGACCTTGAACGGTCGGCCCTGCACGTCGAAGATGGGGTTGTAGGTGGCCTGGATCCAGATGCGCCGCCCGTCCTTGCCCAGGCGCTCGTACTCACCACCATCGAGCTGGCCGGCGCGCAGCTGCGCCCAGAACTGCGCATACGCCTCTGTCTGCGCGTAGGCGGGCTCGCAGAACATGCGGTGGTGCCGGCCCACGATCTCATCAAGCCGGTAGCCCATGAGCTCGCAGAAGTTGGCATTGGCATCGAGCACATGGCCCTGCATGTCGAACTCCACCACAGCGAGTGCGCGGTTGATGGCCCGCACCGTGCTTTCGAACTCGGCATTGCGCTCGCGAAAGACGGTCATGTCCATGATGACGCCGTCGATCCACAGCACCTGGCCGTCATCGCCCACCACGGGGCGGCCGCTTTCCGACACCCAGCGCAGACGGCCTTCGCGATCCCTCAGTCCGAACTCCACGTGGTAAGGGCGGCGCTCCTGAATGGCGACCGAGACTTCTGCCCACAGGCGATCCACCTCTTCGGGCAGCGTGAGCTGCGTGAAGGTGATGCGGCCCTCCAGAAAGTCCTGCGGCAACCAGCCGGTGAGTGCGGTCACCGCATCGCTGACGAACAGCATGGTCCAGTCGGCGTCGTGGCGGCAGCGGAAGGTAACGCCCGGTATGTTGGCCATGAGCGAGCGCAGGCGCTGCTCGCTGGCCTGCAGCTCCTGCTCCATCGCGCGGCGCTGGGTCAGGTCGCTGATGAAGCCCACGAACACCGGGTCGCCGTCGAGCGGCACCCGCCCCACAGAAATGCGAATGGGCACGGTGCTGCCATCGGGCCGCAGCGCCAGCACCTCGCGGCTGTTGGCGCCGACCACGCCGCTGCCCTGGCCTTGCAGGTAGCGCTGCAGATAGGTGTCGTGGCGGGAGCGATCCGGCTCGGGCATGAGCATCGACACGCTCTGGCCCACCACTTCATCGGGGCGCCAGCCCAGGATGCGCTCGGCCGCCGCGTTGAACGACTGCACACGGCCCCGCGCGTCGATCATCACCATGCCGTCCACGGCCGTGTCGGCAATGGCGCGCAGGCGGGACTCGCTCTGGCGCATCTGGAGGTACATCTGCCGGTAGCGCAGGCCCGCGTTGATGGCAATCACCAACAGCCCGATACCTGACGCCACGGCTGCCACCGCCAGGGCCAGGGGCGTGCCCCCGGCCGCAGCCAGCAGCTCCAGTTCGTCGGGTGCATCGGTGAAACGCAAGGCTGCCATGCCCGTGTAGTGCATGCCGGCAATCGCCAGACCCATGACGGTGCCCGCCGCCGCATTGAGCCAGCGCGCGCGCCAGCGCACCCAGCGCTCCAGGCCAAACCGCACCCACAGGGCCACGATGGCCAGCAGCACGGCCACCAGCACCGATGCAGCAAAGCCCCTGGGGTCATAGCGCATGACCGCCGCCCACTGGGAAGCCGCCATGCCGATGTAGTGCATCGCACCAATGCCCGCGCCCACGCACACGCCCCCGGCCACCAGAGCGGTGCGGCTGATCTCGCGGCGCATCAGCAAGCCCAGCGCCACCCACGACGCGCCCACGCTGGGCACCATGGACAGCACAGTGGTCCACACATCGAACTGGCCCCGCGCGCATACCGCGAAGGCCAGCATGCCGATGAAATGCATGGACCAGATGCCGCCGCCCAGCGCCATCGCGCCCGATCCCCGGGCCATCTGCCGCATGAAGCGGGTGTCGGCGCGCCGGGCCAGGCCCGCCATCTGCAGTGCCAGCACCGAGGCCAGCACCGCCATCGCCACCGACAACGCCACCAGCCACGGGTTGTGCTGCGCCCAGAGCAGCGGGTAGGGCTGTGCGTCAGAGAGGAAAAAGAGGTCCAGCATCGGGGGCGCCCACGGCGATCAGGTCTTGGCAGGTTTGTAGCCGATTGTGGTGCCCGTGCCAGCGGGCAGAACCCCTGCAAATTGCTCGGCGAATGGCTGTTGGGGCCCAGTCCACCGGCGGCTCAATGCGCCACCACTTTGCCCCATTCGCGCTCGTAGCTGTGCACCAGCGCCTGGTTGGACAGGCGGTTCACATCGGCCGGCACCCGCGCCATGTCGAGCGGAAAGTCGAACAGCAGCGGCAGCGAAGGGGGGCTCAGAAACCGCAGCCCGTCCGGCAAATGGTCGGGCAGGCGCCAGGGCCTGCGGCTGGCAATGACATAGCCCCATTCGCCAAAGCTGGGCACATGGGCGTGGTACGGCGCTGTCGAGAGGCCCACGGACTCGATGGTCTGCACCACCGTCCAGAAGCTCTGGCGCGCCACCAGCGGCGAGGTGGTCTGCACCACAGCGTAGCCACTGGCCGCGAGTCGCTTGTCCAGCAACGCATAAAAGCTGTTGGTGTAGAGCTTGCCGATGGAGAAGTTGGTGGGATCGGGAAAGTCCACCACGATGACGTCAAAAAGGTCCGTCCCCTGCTGCAGCCAGCCAAAGGCATCGGTGTTGACGATGGTCACCTTGGGGTTTTGCAGCGCGTTGCCGTTGAGCTTTGCCAGCGTGGGGTTCTCGCTGAAGATGCGCGTCATGGCCGGGTCCAGCTCGACCAGGGTGACGGACTCGACCGAGGGGTACTTGAGGATCTCGCGCACCGCCATGCCGTCGCCGCCGCCCAGCACCGCCACCCGCTTGGGCGCGCCGTGCGCAGCCATGGCGGGGTGCACCAGGGCCTCGTGGTAGCGGTATTCATCGGACTCGGAGAACTGCAGGTTGCCGTTGAGGTACAGCCGGTGGCCATAGCGGCCCTGCGTGACCACGATGCGCTGGTAGGGCGTGGCCGTGGTGAAGATGATGCGGTCCTGGTAGAACTTGTCCTCGGCCAGACTCGTGATCTGCTCGGCCCCCGCCAGCCCCGCCAGCAACAGGCCCACCACCATCAGGCAGGCCAACAAGTGGGCTTGAAGGCGCCGCAGCTCATGCCGGAACAGCCACACCGCCCACAGCGCCACGGCGGCGTTCATCAGCCCGAACAGCAGCCCCGTGCGGATGAGCCCCAGGTGCGGCACAAGCAGCAGCGGAAACGCCAGCGACACCGCCAACGCGCCCAGGTAGTCGAACGTAAGCACCTGCGAGACCAGGTCCTTGAGCACCACGTTGCGCTTGAGGATGCGCATGACCAGCGGAATCTCCAGCCCCACCAGCGTGCCCACCACCAGCACCATGCCGTACAGCAGAAACCGGAACGCGCCCGGCGCGTACGCATTGGCCAGGAACAGCGTGGCGGGCAGCGCGCCGCCGATCAGTGCCACCAGCAGCTCGATGCGCAGAAAGTGCGCGGGTAGCTGCCGCTCAAAGTAGCGCGACAACCACGAGCCCAGGCCCATGGCAAACAGGTAGGTGCCAATGATGGTGCTGAACTGCAGCACCGAGTCGCCCAGCACATAGGAGGCCAGCGCCCCGGCGGCCAGCTCGTACAACAGGCCGCAGGCCGCCACGACGAACACGCTGATGAGCAGCGCAATGTCGATGGGGCGGGGGCCGGAGGATGGGGGCGGCACCGCAGTTGCGGGCGCGACGGAAGGCGGGGTGGGAGACGACAAGGCAGCGGTCAGCGCACCCTGCCGGGTGCGCCGCTTCGTTCATTCAGGCGGTAGGGGCTCGAAAACGCGTCAATGCGTCGATGCGTCAATGGATGGCAGCCGCCACGATGATGCTGATGCCCAGGCACATCGCAGCCACCACCAGGCCCAGGGCCTGGTTCTGCTTTTCGACGATCTCGCGCCACAGGTCATAGGGCGTGATCTTGTCAACGATGACAAAGGCCAGCCAGAAGATGATGACGCCAATGATGGCGTAGAGGATGGACCCGAGAAATGCTGCGGGTTTGAGCCATTCGAATCCCATCATGGTGTGATCTCCTTGAAACGTGTGGTCAGTGACAGTGGCTGGTGAACGGTGGACAAGCGCAGACGCTGCACTACTTGTGGCTGCCGCCCGACGAATATCCGCCGTACGAGCCCCCCGAGCTGCGGTAGCTGGAGGACGAGGAACAGTTTTCGACCCGGGGATCGCAGCTGGAGCAGCGGCTCAGCAGGATGAGCAGGATCAGGATCACCACCGCGATGATGATGATGGTGCCGCAACCCAGGCCGGATTTGGCCACGAATGGACCGGGGTCGTCGCGCTTCAGGACATCTTTCTTGTCGTCCAGCTGGAAGGCCTTGGCCACCGTGTCGCTGGAGAGCTTATCCCCCGCAGACCAGGTGATCTCGTTCGGGCTCTGCTCCATCGACAGCAGGCCCTTGCTGTTGGCAAAGTCGCGGTTGGTGGTCTTCTGACCGCGCGTGACCTGCCAGTAGAACTCGCCCAGCACATAGGTGGTCTCGGCCTCGTAGGTGTACTTGAGGTCGTACTTGGTGCCCATGTACGTGGCCGAGCGACCGGTGGACGCCATCTGCGGCGCGCCGGTGGTGGGGCGCACCATGCTCCAGCCTTCTTCGGAATCGACCAGGAACGCAAAACCGCGCTTCTGGTTGTAGAGCAGGTATTCGCTCCAGCCAAAGTGCTCGTCGTCGCCGGGCTCCACGCCCATGCGGTGCTGAAAGCCCACCACTTGCCAGTGCACGCCCTGCAGTTGGCCCTTGCTGCCCAGCGGGATGAGGGGCTGCACGGGTTCGTCCTGCTCGGCCGAGCGCAGCTCGCCGCCCACGCCGCTATCGAGGCTGATGATGCTGGCGCACGAGCCGCAGGTAATGCTCTTGGAGGTGGACAGCTGTACCTGCACGGGCGCACCGCAGTGCGGGCAGTTGAACTGGCGGCCTTTTTCGTCCTTGGCCGATTCGTCCTTGAGGCCCTGCAGCTGCAGGTCTTCGAGCAGCACGGCCTTGCCACGCTCCACATTGGGCGGGGTGTGGCCGTAGTCGATGCTGACCACTTCACCGTCGCTGCTCCTCAGCTCGACCATGCCAAAGGGCTGGCCCAGCGGTGGCAGCTTGGGCAGCTCGCCCTGGGCCGAGATCAGCTGCGCCTGGCCGGTGTAGGCCACGCTGTAGGGCTTGCCGTTGATGGCCGTGGTGGTGCCGATGCGAAAGCGCTCGGGCGCAGGCATCTCGCGACCCGGGTCGATGGGCCGGGTGAAGACGTAGGCACCGTTGTCCTCGCCCAGGGTGGCCAAGGTACCGTCATTCAGGAAGGCCGCCCATTCGGTCCACACGCCCGCATCGCCCTTGTACTGCAGGCGACCGATGAGGGTGAAGGGAACGTCCTTGCCGTCGAGCTGGATGCGCCCGCTGGCCATGAGCTGCAGCGGGCTGTGGTCGTCGAACAGCTCGGCCATCTTGCCCAGGCGCGTGAGCACGTCGCCACTGCGCACCACGGTGCTCTGGCAGTAGCCGCAGACTGCGTGGGTGGACTGCGCGCTCTTGAACTCCACCGGCGCGCCACAGCCGGGGCAGGGCGCGCGGTAATAGCGCTGGGTGGGGTCGGTGGCCATCGTGTGGAGTGTTCTGCCCGCGCCGCGCTAAACGGCTCTGAGGCCTTTTTGGCCTCTAGCGCCTATCCCTCCAGCGCAAGCAGCTATTTTTATGATAGCAATCGAGCCGATCAATCAGACGAGCTTCTTGAGCAGTTCGGCCTTCTTGGCGTCGAACTCTTCCTGCGTGAGGATGCCCTTGGACTTGAGCTCGCCCAGCTTCTCCAGCGTGGCCATCACGTCTTCGGGCTTGACGCCCACCGCAGCGGCCGCCGCTGCAGGCGCTGCCTGGGCTGCTGCACCGCCGCCTTGCAGGCCCTGCTGCAGGTTCTGCGCCAGCACCTGGCCCAGCGCCACACCGGCGCCCAGGCCCATGGCGTCACCCGCCACACCGCCGCCGTTGCCCGCGCCCTCAGCAAACTTGGGGATGGCCTGCGCCGTCTGGTACTGCATGAACTTGCCCATGTCGTTGCCGACCATGCCCATGCCGATCTTCTGGTCGAGGATCTTCTGCAGCTCTTCGGGCAGCGAGACGTTCTGCACCGTGAGGGACTCGATCAAGATGCCCAGCTTGGCGAAGATGGGCGCGAGTTCCTTGGTCAGCGCATCGGCAAACATGACCTGGTTGGCCGCCAGGTCCAGAAAGGGCAGGCCACTGCCCGCAATGGCGTTGCTGATGTTCTGCAGCACCATGCCGCGCAACTGGCCCTCCAGGTCGGCCACGGGGTAGGACTCGCGCGTGCCCGAGATTTCGGTGTGGAACAGCTTGGGGTCGGCAATGCGGAAGGCGTAGTTGCCAAACGCGCGCAGGCGCACGGCGCCAAAGTCCTTGTCGCGGATCGTGATGGGCTGGGGTGTGCCCCACTTCTGGTCGATCTGCTGGCGCGTGCTGAAGAAGTACACATCGCTCTTGAAGGGGGACTCAAAGAGCTTGTCCCAGTTCTTCAGGTACGTGAGCACCGGCAGCGTCTGCGTGGTGAGCTTGTAGGTGCCGGGGCCAAACACATCGGCCACCTGGCCTTCGTTCACGAAGATGGCCATCTGCGACTCGCGCACCACCAGCGTGCCGCCGTTCTGGATTTCCATGCCGGCCATGGGGAAGCGCCAGGCCAGCGTGCCGTCCCCCTCTTCGGTCCATTGAAGGATGTCAATGAACTGTTTCTTGATGAAGTCCATGAGGGCCATGTGTGCTCCCAAAGCAAAAGAGGGGGTTGAAGAGAGCGGCCATCATAGCAACGGGGGCTTTGATGGCAGAGGCTTTTTTCAGCCCCTGAATGTGAACTAGTTCACACGCAGAACCTGTCTGTTTGGGATAGGCACTCTGACGCTGCGCACGGCGTCATTGGATAGCAGCTATCTGCGCTTTAGCGACGATCAATTGGCCTGCGATATTGAGAATCACTACCATTCAAACGTCCCTGCTGCATCACTGCAGGCTCTGTTGAATCCAGCAAGTCAGGAGTCCGCCATGTCCCTCGTCCGCCGCGTTGCCCGCCAGAACCAAACCATGCTGATGAAGACGGGCAGCTACTACCTGATCCACATCTGCGTGGCCGCCCTGGTGGCTTATGCCGTTACCGGCAACCTGTGGGCCTCGCTCACCCTGAGCCTGCTGGAGCCCACGGTGCAGGCGGTGGCCTTCTTCTTCCACGAAAAGGCGTGGGACCAGGCTGGCCAGCGCGTTGTCACCCAGGGCGTCTGAACTTCACCTGCAGGAGCATCACCATGTACACCATTCCACTGCGCAGCCGCACCGCCACAGGCCTGGCCTTTCAACGCTGGCTGATCCACCGCTTGGCGGGGCTGGCCTATGCAGGCTGAGGCCTGCTGAACACGCCCCTATGCGCCAGAAACAAACATGCCCCGACCAGCGGGGCATGGGGGAGCAGGGGCATCACAGACGCTCAGGCTTTCACATCCAGCAGAGAGCCCATCATTTCATCCTGCGTCTTGATGGTCTGCAGGTTGGCCTTGAACGCGTAGGTGGCGGACATTTGCTCCACCGCCTCCTGTTCCAGCGCCACGCCTTTGGCGTCCTGTTCGCGCTGCACGGTGGCGCGCACACCAGCGCTCTCAGCCACTTCTTCTTGCGCAACCACCTCGCGGCGGTAGGCGGGGGTGTTCATGTTGGCCACGTTGTTGGCCGACGCATCCAGCCGCAACTGGGCGGCCTGGAGCCCTGAACTGCCGATGGAGGAAATGCTGGCCATGGGTGCTGCTCCCGACGTCACACAATGTTGCAAAGAAGGCGAATTGTCCGCCTCGCCGCAGTCGCTGGCAAGCCACAGCCCCGCAATGCCCCTGTCAGCGACCGGGGCGGTGCGCGTCTTCCAGGCACTGCGCAAACGCCTGGGCCGCGCGGGCGGGCGCGGGCGAGCGGCGCATCAGGCTCACAAACTGGCAGTGGTAGTGGAACAGCGACGGGTTTACCGCCTGCATGCGGCCCTGGCGCTCGAAGGCCTCGGCATAGTGGTCGGGCAAGAACCCCAGAAAACGGCCCGACAGGATCAGCGTGGCAATGGACTCCTGGTCAAACCCCGTGGCCGCGCGCTGCAGCCGGGCCTGGTGGCTCAATTCCATGTTGGGCGAGTGGTAGCCCAGCCCCGCGAACTGGTAGCCCCGCACCGCGTGCCAGTCGGCCGGGGGCGATGACGCCCCAAATAGCGGGTGGCCCGCGCCGCAATACAGCAGCATGGTCTCGCCAAACAGGTCGGCGTAGGCCAGGCTTTGCGAGCTGCGGTGCGCGGGGATGATGCCCACTTGGTAGCTGCCGTCGATCACGCCGCGCTCGATGGCGTTGATGGAGCCCACATGCAGCTGCAGCTGCACATCGGGCGCCTGGGCGGTGAAGGCGGCAATCGCCTCGCCAATGCGGGCGGCCGGGTTGCTGGCGGTCTTGTCGAACACCGCCACGGCCAGCTGCCCGCCCATGCGCGAGTGGATGTCGTCCACGCTGTCGCGAAAGCTGCGCACCGAGGCCAGCAGGCGCAGGGTTTCGTCATACACCCGCTGCCCCTCGGCCGTCAGCGCAAACCCCGCCCGCCCCCGGCGGCACAGCGTGAGGCCCAGGCGGGCTTCCAGGTCCTTGATGTGGCGGCTGACGGTGCTGGTGCCGATGTTCAGTTCCAGCTCAGCGGCAGACATGCCGCCGCACTCCACTACGCTCTTGAACACCTGCAAAAGGCGCAGGTCCATATCGCTGAGCTGGCCCAGCACGGCACGGTGTTTGCCCGGTACAGCGGGCACCGGGGCTTGGGAGGTTGGAGCGGGGTCTTTTACTTGCATAAATTGTCAAGTAAACATTGATATTGGATTATTTGAGAGATTAACAGGCGGCGCAACAATGCCCTACGTCAAGCCCCAGGCCACTGGGGCAACTTTGCTTTTTTCTCGCCCTTTTGTCGCCGCCTTTGCACTGGAGAACCCCATGAGCTTCGTCAACATCGAAAAACCCGCCGCTGGCGCCGAAGGCCCCCGCATGGACGCCGAGTGGCTGGACGCGCACTGGATGCCGTACACGGCCAACCGCCAGTTCAAGGCCAACCCGCGCATGATCGTGGAGGGCCGCGGCGCCTACTACACCGATGCGGACGGTCGCAAGATTTTTGACGGTCTGTCGGGCCTGTGGTGCGCGGGCCTGGGCCATGGCCGCCGCGAGATCGCCGAGGCCATCGGCAAGCAGGCGATGAAGCTCGACTACGCACCCGCCTTCCAGTTCGGCCACCCACTGGGGTTTGAGTTGGCCAACCGCGTGAAGGAGCTGACGCCAGCCGGTCTGGACTACGTGTTCTTCACCGGCTCGGGCTCCGAGTCGGCCGACACGTCGCTCAAGATGGCGCGTGCCTACTGGCGCGCCAAGGGCCAGGGCACCAAGACGCGCCTGATCGGCCGCGAAAAGGGCTACCACGGCGTGAACTTTGGTGGTATCTCGGTGGGCGGCATCGTGGCCAACCGCAAGCTGTTTGGCCAGGGCGTCGAAGCCGACCACATCCCCCACACCCAGCCCCCCGCAGGCTCGTTCCACAAGGGCATGCCGCCCACGGGCAAGGAGCTGGCCGACCGCCTGCTGGAAGTGATTGCGCTGCACGACGCATCGAACATCGCAGCCGTCATCGTAGAGCCCTTCTCGGGCTCGGCCGGTGTGGTGATCCCGCCCGTGGGCTACCTGCAGCGCCTGCGCGAGATCTGCACACAAAACAACATCTTGTTGATTTTTGACGAGGTAATCAGCGGCTTTGGCCGCAGCGGCGCCTGGACGGGTGCCGAGGCCTTTGGCGTGACGCCCGACATCCTGAACTTTGCCAAGCAGGTCACCAACGGCGCGCAGCCGCTGGGGGGGGTGGTGGCCAGCAAAGAGATCTACGACACCTTCATGGCGGCAGGCGGCCCTGAGTACATGCTGGAGTTCCCGCATGGCTACACCTACTCGGCCCATCCCGTGGCTTGCGCAGCGGGCATTGCGGCGCTCGACATCCTGCAAAAGGAAGACATGATCGGCCGCGTCAAAGCGCTGGCGCCGTATTTTGAAGAAGCCGTGCACAGCCTCAAGGGCGCCAAGCATGTGCTGGACATCCGCAACTTCGGGCTGGCTGCGGGCTTGACGATTGCGCCGCTGCCCGGCGAACCCGCCAAGCGCCCTTATGAGATCGCAATGAACTGCTGGAAAAAGGGGTTCTACGTGCGCTATGGCGGCGACACCATCCAACTGGCGCCGCCCTTCATCAGCGAAAAGGCCGAGATCGACCGCTTGGTCAACGCTTTGGGCGATGCACTGGCTGAAACGGCCTGACCCTGTCCGTCGCAAGATACTCATCTATTGATAGCTGCTAGCGCTTTATAGATAAGCACTATCGGTCAATTTGACTCATATTTTCCCCATGAACCACGACAAGAACGTCACCACCACCATCGGCCACCTGATCGACGGCAAGCTCGTTGCGGACACCGAGCGCACCCAACCGGTGTTCAACCCCGCCACCGGCCAATCCACCACCAGCGTGGCGCTGGCCAGCCAGGCCACAGTCGAAGCCGCAATTGCCTCGGCCGAGGCCGCCTTCCCGGCCTGGCGCAACACGCCGCCGCTCAAGCGCGCCCGCGTGATGAGCAAGCTGAAGGTGCTGCTCGAAGAAAACGCCGACAAGATCGCCGCCCTGATCACGGCTGAGCACGGCAAGGTGCTGAGCGACGCCCATGGAGAGCTGCAGCGCGGCATCGAGAACGTGGAATACGCGAGCTACGCGCCCGAGCTGCTCAAGGGCGAACACAGCCGCAACGTGGGCCTCAGCATCGACAGTTGGAGCGAATTCCAGGCGCTGGGTGTGACGGCGGGTATCACTCCCTTCAACTTCCCGGCCATGGTGCCGCTGTGGATGTGGCCCATGGCCGTGGCCTGCGGCAACACCTTTGTGCTCAAGCCGTCCGAGCGCGACCCCAGCAGCACGCTGTTCATCGCGCAGCTAGCGCTGGAGGCAGGCTTGCCACCCGGTGTGCTGAACGTGGTGAACGGCGACAAGTTGGCAGTGGACACGCTGCTGCGCGACCCCCGCGTGAAAGCCGTGAGCTTCGTCGGCTCCACGCCCATTGCCGAATACATCTACGCCGAAGGCTGCAAGCACGGCAAGCGCGTGCAGGCCCTGGGCGGCGCCAAGAATCACGCGGTGCTGATGCCCGATGCCGATGTGGACAACGCTGTGAGCGCGCTGATGGGCGCGGCCTACGGATCGTGCGGCGAGCGCTGCATGGCCATCCCGCTGCTGGTCGCCGTAGGCGACGAAGTGGGTGACGCCGTGATTGCGGGCCTCAAGACCGAGATCGCCCAAATGAAGGTCGGCCCCGGCACCGACAACGGCAACGACATGGGCCCGCTGGTCACCAAGCCCCACTTCGAGAAGGTGAAGGCCTATGTGGACAGCGGCGTGGCCGAAGGCGCCACGCTGGTGGTCGATGGCCGTGGCGTGAAGGTCGCGGGCCATGAGCAGGGCTACTTCCTGGGCGCCTGCCTGTTCGACAACGTGAAGCCCGGCATGAAGATCTACCAGGAAGAAATCTTCGGCCCCGTGCTGGGCGTGGTGCGCGTGAAGACGCTGCAGGAGGCCATGCAGCTCATCAACGACCACGAGTACGGCAACGGCACCTGCATCTTCACCCGCGACGGCGAGGCCGCCCGCTACTTCACCGACCACATCCAGGTCGGCATGGTGGGCGTGAACGTGCCCCTGCCGGTGCCCGTGGCCTACCACTCGTTCGGCGGCTGGAAGCGCAGCCTGTTCGGCGACCTGCACGCCTACGGCCCCGACGCCGTGCGCTTCTATACCAAGCGCAAGACCATCACGCAACGCTGGCCCTCGGCGGGCGTGCGTGAGGGGGCGGTGTTCAGCTTTCCGAGCAGCCGATAAGCCCTCAGCGGCTCCTTTCAAAAGGCCCCTTTTGGGGCCTTTTGTTTTCCGGCACCGGGCTTTTTGAAGATCAAACCCTTCGGACGTCACGCCTTGGCTAGCGCGGCATGCAGCTTGTTGGCGCAAGAAGAGTCCATGAAGCGCCCCGTTCCCAGAAACCGAGACCTTCCCTCTCAAAAAGCAAAACACTCCATAGCTTTTGTGCATGGATAAAGACCCCTCAAAACGCTGCACAAGCGACACAATCAGTAAGCAAACAGCCTGCAGGTAAGCAGATTCGCTTACTAGGGTTTTTACGCACATCCCCCTACAATCGCAGACCCTTACAAAGCTGACAGCCTGCTGCAGACCCGCTGGAGTACGGTTTTGGCCCTCACCCCCCTGAGTTGGAGACACTGAATGCCCGAGAACACCACGGCCCAGAACAACAACGATTCCGACAAGCGTGCCCAGTTGCGCCGTGCCGCTCTCGAGTACCACGAGTTTCCCAAGCCCGGCAAGCTGTCGATTGCCGCGACCAAGCAGATGATCAACCAGCACGATCTCGCGCTGGCCTACTCGCCCGGCGTGGCCGCGCCCTGCGAAGAGATCGTGAAGGACCCCGCCAACGCCTTCCGCTACACCTCGCGCGGCAACCTGGTCGCCGTGATCTCCAACGGCACCGCCGTGCTGGGCCTGGGTGACATCGGAGCGCTGGCCTCCAAGCCGGTAATGGAAGGCAAGGCCGTCCTGTTCAAGAAGTTCGCGGGCGTGGATGTGTTCGACATCGAGATCGACGAGAAGGACCCCGCCAAGCTGGTGGAAGTGATCGCCGCACTGGAGCCGACCTTTGGCGCGATCAACCTCGAAGACATCAAGGCCCCCGACTGCTTTTACGTGGAGCGCGAGCTGCGCAAGCGCATGAAGATCCCGGTCTTCCACGACGACCAGCACGGCACGGCCATCACGGTGGCAGCGGCCATCGTGAATGCGCTCAAGGTCGCCAACAAGAAGATCGAAGAGGTCAAGCTGGTCACCAGCGGTGCGGGCGCTGCGGCCCTGGCCTGCCTGAACCTGCTGCTCAAGGTCGGCGTGCAGCGCAAGAACGTGTTCGTCACCGACCTGGCCGGCGTGGTGTACGAAGGCCGCGAAGAGCTGATGGACGACGACAAGCGCCAGTTCATGCAGAAGACCGACGCACGCAAGCTGGCCGAGGTGATGGTGGGCGCCGACGTGTTCCTCGGCCTATCGGCCGGCAACGTGCTCAAGCCTGAGATGGTGGCCACCATGGCCGAGCGCCCGGTGATCTTCGCGCTGGCCAACCCCAACCCCGAGATCACGCCCGAGCTGGCGCACAGCGTGCGCAGCGACATCATCATGGCCACGGGCCGCTCGGACTACCCCAACCAGGTCAACAACGTCCTGTGCTTCCCGTACATCTTCCGCGGCGCACTCGATTGCGGCGCCACCACCATCACCGATGAGATGGAAATCGCGGCCGTGCACGCCATCGCCGAGCTGGCCCAAGCCGAGCAGAGCGAAGTGGTGGCAGCCGCCTACGTGGGCGAAAAGCTGTCGTTCGGCCCCGAGTACCTGATCCCCAAGCCGTTCGACCCGCGCCTGATGATGAAGATTGCGCCGGCCGTGGCCCAGGCCGCAATGGACAGCGGCGTGGCCCAGCGCCCCATCACCGACATGGACGCCTACCGCGACCGGCTGCAGACCTTTGTCTATGCATCCGGCACCACGATGAAGCCCATCTTCGACGCCGCACGCACGGCCGCCAAGAAGCGGGTGGCCTACGCCGAAGGGGAAGAAGAACGCGTGCTGCGCGCCGCCCAGATCGTGGTGGACGAGAAGATCGCGCGCCCCACACTGATCGGGCGCCCGGCCATCATCGCCCAGCGCATCGAGAAATTTGGCCTGCGCCTGAAGGAAGGCGTGGACTACGACGTGGTCAATACCGATTTTGACCACCGCTACCGCGACTTCTGGCAGACCTACCACCGCATGACGGAGCGCAAGGGCGTGACCCAGCAGGTGGCGAAGATCGAGATGCGCCGGCGCCTCACGCTCATCGGCTCCATGATGCTCCACAAGGGCGAGGTGGACGGCATGATCTGCGGCACCTGGGGCACCACCGCCAACCACCTGCACTACATCGACCAGGTGATCGGCAAGCACGAGGGCGGCTGCCCCAGCACCGCGCAGGACGTGCCGGTGTATGCCTGCATGAACGCCCTGCTGTTGCCGGGCCGCCAGATGTTCCTGGTGGACACCCACGTGAACTACGACCCCACGCCCGAGGAGCTGGCCGAGATCACCACCATGGCCGCCGAGGAAATGATGCGCTTTGGCATCAAGCCCAAGGCCGCGCTGCTGTCGCACTCCAACTTCGGCACCACCAGCCACCCCAGTGCCGTGAAGATGCGCCAGACCCTCGCCCTGCTGCGCCAGCAGGCGCCCTGGCTGGAAGTGGACGGAGAAATGCACGGCGACGTGGCGCTGGACGGCAAGGCCCGCTCGGCACTCATGCCCAGCAGCGAACTGACCGGCGACGCCAACTTGCTGGTGTTCCCCAACATCGACGCCGCCAACATTGCCTACAACCTGCTCAAGACGGCGGCGGGCGGCGGCATTGCCATTGGCCCCGTGCTGCTGGGCGCTGCCAAACCGGTTCACATCCTGACACCCAGCGCCACCGTGCGCCGTATCGTGAACATGACAGCTCTCACCGTGGCGGATGCCAACGCGTTACGGTAAGCCTTCAAAGAATAGCAAGCGCTAACTTAAAACCCTTGCAAAGCCCTTCAGCGTCTGCCCAATCTTTGTGCAGACGCTTGCTTTTTGGGGACCGTTGAGCGACACTAGCGGCTCGAAATTTCGGGTTAACCCGTAGTTTCTGAAAGGTTCGTTGATGCTGAAGGCTGTAGCCACCCGGGCGCGCAAAGCAGGGTTATTGTGTGTTTTGGGTGTTGCTTTCGTGCTGTCTCCGGTTGCGGGACATGCCCGGAAATCCCCGTCCACTGACGGGTCCATCACCCCCATCGCACTGGCCGAGTTGCCGCCCCAAGGGCGGACAACGTATGCGTTGATCCGTGAGGGCGGGCCCTTTCCGTACGACAAGGACGGATCGGTTTTCGGCAATCGCGAACGGCTGTTGCCCGCCCAAAAGCGGGGCTACTACCGTGAATACACCATCAGAACGCCAGGATCGCGCGACCGGGGAGCCCGGCGCATCGTGTGTGGCGGCAAGCCCCGGACGCCGGATGCCTGCTACTACACCAGCGACCACTACGCCAGTTTTCGCGAGATCGTCGAGTGACCTCCAATGCGGTGTACGCCAGCCCGGACAGCATACGCCGCGCCCCATTGAATTCCCCATTCACAGGCCGCATCCTGCAGCCTCGTGAGATGCCAGAAGTTTGTGGACTTTATAAAGAAAGAGTAGCGGAGATGCAGACGCCACTTCGTAAAGACCTGGAAACGCCACTGCGTGGCGTGCGCACCAACATCGTGCAGTCCATTCGCGCGTTCCGCGTGCAGGACCTGCAGGATGCAGCCACCTCCATGGGTCACCATTTCTTGTACGCCAACCTGGCCCACGCGCAGTCCAAGCAGGATGTGCTGGACCTGATTGCCGCCCAATTCACCTTCCCGTCGCACTTCGGCAAGAACTTCGACGCGTTGTACGACTGCATGACAGACCCCTTGCACAAATCGGGCCCGCAGCCTGGTTTCATTGTGGTGCTGGAGCAGATCCCCGCCACGGGCAAGTTCGACAAGGAAGCGCGCGAGCAGTTGCTCGACATCTTCCGCGACGCGGCCGACTACTGGGGTGATCGCAAGATTCCTTTCCGGTGTTTCTATTCTTTTCTGTAGCCCGTTCTGCATCCACCAGCCAAGCAGAACGGGCGAACGAGGCTAGCGACGCCCAAGGCGTGGAAGGCATCGAAATCAACGGCGAACCCGCTGAAAAGATGCCCACCGACAAGCTCGTGGACGTGTCGCCCATGGCACTGCGCATGAGCAGCCCCTTCAATGCGGGCTATTGGCTCAGCGCCGCATAACTCGGTATATCCCCCTGAGCGGCTACGCCGCTTTCCCCTTCTCTCTGCGCATTACGCGCTCCAGGAAGGGGGACACCGCCAGCGCGGCGGAGTGGCCCTTGCGCGGCGGTCGCTGGTCTGGGCCATACCAGTGCCACTGGTAGTGGCGAAATGAGGCGCCGAAGCTGCAAGCACGACACCATCGCAGGCCAGAAGAGCGCGGCGTCACTCAATACGCCATCGCGTTACGAGCAAAAAAGGTGCTTTGCGCTCGTGCAGCAAGCGCCAATAGCTATAAATTTAAGAGCAAACCTGTGCCAGTGCCACGTATTCGGCCACGGGCACTTCCTCGGCGCGGCGCTGGGTGTCGAAGTAGCCAGCGAACTGGCGGGCTTCGAGCCAGCGGCCCAATGTGTGGCGCAGCAGCTTGCGGCGCTGGCTGAAGGCCACTTGCACCACTTCTTCCAGCAAAGGCACTGACAGGGCAGCCGGTTCCGCATGCGGCACCATGCGCACCACAGCGCTGTCCACGCGCGGGGGCGGGTCAAAGCTCTCGGGCGGCACGAACAGCACGTTTTCCATGGCGTAGCGCCACTGCAGCATCACCGACAGGCGTCCGTAGTCGCTGGTGGCGGGGCTGGCCACCATGCGATCGATCACTTCCTTTTGCAGCATGAAGTGCTGGTCTTCGATCACCTGGACATGGTCCAGCAGGTGAAAGAGGATGGGCGTAGAGATGTTGTAGGGCAGGTTGCCCACCACGCGCAGCTTCAGGTCTGCCTGACCGGCTTGGTCGCGCAGGGTGTGTGCCAGTGCCGTGAAGTCCACCTTGAGCACATCGGACTCGATCACGTCGAGCTGCCCATGCAGGCGCAGGCGCAGCGCCAGGTCGCGGTCCAGTTCGATGACCGTGAGGCGCCCCAGACGTTCCACCAAGGGCTGTGTCAGCGCGGCCAGGCCCGGCCCGATCTCGACCATGGGCTGGCCCGGCAGCGGCGCAATGGCCTGCACGATGCCGTCGATGATGCCCTGGTCGGACAGGAAATGCTGCCCAAAGCGCTTGCGGGGAATGTGTTTCAACGCGGCCTTACCTGTTGTCTTGTCTGAGGGTACGTAGGGGAAAAGCGTGCGCCGCACTCACTGGGGAGGGTCACGGTACTCGACGTACGCCCGCCCGCGCAGTTCCTGCGCCCAGGTGGCGTAGGCTTCGTCGAGCTTCTTCTCGCGCACCGTGCTGCGGGCCATGTCACGCTGCTCGCGCTGGGTGAGCTTGGCTTCGCGGCGCTCCAGCAGCTGGATCAGGTGCACGCCAAAGCGCGAAACCAGGGGTTGGCTGATGTCGCCGGGCTTGAGGGCATCCAGGGCCTGCTCGAACTCGGGCACGTAGCGCCCGGGGTTGGCCCAGCCCAGGTCGCCACCTTCCTTGGCGCTACCGTCCTGCGACTGCTCGCGCGCCAGGGTCGCAAAGTCGGCCTGCCCCGCCAGCACGCGGCGGCGGTAGTCAGCCAGCCGTGCTGCTGCAGCGGATTCGGACAACTGGGGGCCCGTGCGCAGCAGGATATGGCGCGCATGGTTTTGCACCACCGTGCTGGGCAGACCCGCCGTCACACGTTCCACCACCTTGAGCACGTGAAAACCGGCGGGCGAGCGCACCGGACCCACGATGGAGCCCACGGGCAGGCCCAGGGTGGAGTTCACAAACAGTTCAGGATAACGATCCGCAGGCCGCAGGCCCAGCAACCCGCCAGCACGCTGGCCTTCGGGCGCATCCGAGAACTCGCGGGCCACCGCCGCAAAGTCTTCGCCCGCACGCACCTTGTCTGCGGCGCGCTGCGCACGCGCCTGGCGCTCGGCGACCTGCGCAGGGGTGGCGCTTTCAGGCACCAGCACCAGCACATGGCCGAGATTGATCTCCATGGCTGCGACATCCGTACCCTTTTGCTCTTCGCGCAGGAACTGGTCCACGTCCAGATCGCTCACCTTCACCCGCGCTTCGACTTCGCGCTCGCGCAGGCGCTGCTGCAGCAGCTGGTTGCGCAGCTCTTCGCGAAACCGGTCCTTGCCCACGCCTTCACGGGCCAGGCGCACATACAGTTCGTCCACCGTCATGTCGTTCTGGCGGGCCACGCCCTGCTCGGCCTGCGACACGGCGTAGTCATCGACCTTGATGCCCGATTCACGGGCCTGCTGCAGCTGCACCTTCTCCAGGATGATGCGTTCGAGCACTTCACGCGCGAGTGCATCACGCGGGGGCATGGCGCCGCCCTGCTTGGCGATCTGCGCCTCGGCCCGTGCCAGGCGTGAGCGCACCTCGTAGTTGGTCACGGGCTCGGAGTTGACCACCGCCACGATGAAATCGGCCGAGCGCGGGACCGTGCTGTCAGAAGGGGCGGCCAGTGTGACGGAAGGCACGGCGGCAGGCCGCGCCGTCAGCGACGACGGAGAAGAAGACAACCCCGTCTTGCCAGAGGACGAGGAAGCCCCTGAGGGGCGCAGGCCCTGCGCCGCAGCGCCTTGCGCCACGAGGGATGCCAACGCGGCCGTCAAGGCCAGTGCGAGTACACGGTGATTCATGGTCTAGTCGTAGTTGCTGAAGCGGCTGGGCGTGGAGACCTGCTCGCGCAGGTTCTGGTAACGCGGCACATTTTGCTTGAAGGAGTCGAGCGGGCTCGAGCCCAGGCTCAGGCGGGAGAAGCCCACGAATTCGATCTGGAACAGCAGGCGCGTGTTGGAGCTGGTCACGCTGCTTTGCAGGCGCTCCAGCACCACGCGGCCGATCCAGCAGCAGCTGTCGTACTCAAAGCCCACCACGGTGTCCACCAGCTTGCGATCCTTCATGCTGTAGTTCAGGCGGCCCACGCTGTACCAGCGCCCGCCGCCCTGGCCACGGCCGGGGCCCAGGTCCTTGCCCTTGTCGCCCCACAGGTCGTTCAGCGGCCACTGCCACCCGATGTCGATCTGCTCGCTGGTGCCACGCTGCAGGCGGTAGGCCGCGCTCACAGTGCGGTAGTTGCTGGGGCTGTAGCGCGCGCCAATGGTGGAGCGGATGGACTGGCCGGTCTTGGGGTTGTATTGCACGGTGGAGTCAAAGCCCCACTGCGGTGTCCAGTTGATGCCCGCACCCAGCAGCAGGTCCGACAGGCGCTCACTGACCGGCGTACCCCCTGGCAGGGTCACCTTCTGGTCCGAGAACCGCACCCGCTGCGCAATGCCGAAGCGCGCGGCCTGGGCACCGGTGTCGGGGTCCAGCAGGCGCGTGGTCACGCCCAGGGTCAGCAGGTTGTTGTCGGCCAGCCGGTCGTTGCCGCCAAACGCGTTCTCGGTGTAGATGGTTGCAAAGTTGAAGTCATTGGCCGCCGTGTCGTACACCGGCAGCATGCTCTGGTCGCGGTAGGGCGTGTAGGTGTAGAACGCCCGGGGCTCCAGCGTCTGCAGGAAGGCCCGGCCGAAGTAGGCGGTGTCGCGCTCGAACACCAGGCCGCTGTCCAGGCTGAAGGTGGGCAGTGTGCGACTGGCCGAGCGCTGGCCGTTGGAGATGGCGGAATCAAACTGGTACTGCGTGGCATGCAGCTGCAGGCGCGGGGTGATGAAGCCACCCGGCGACAGGAACGGACGGCTGATCTGCGCCATGGCGTAGCTGCGGTCGGCGTTGGGCTGGCCGGTGAGCGCGCGGGCCGCTTCAAAGCGCGTGGTGTCCAGCTCGACGCTGGCATCGAATCCGCCACCCAGCTGCGAGGGGTTGTAGCGCCATTGCACCTGCGGCATGCGGTCATACGGCGGCACGATGGGCGAGGTGACATCCTGCAGCGTTTGCCATTTGAGGGTGCGCACCGTGGCCGACATGTCGTTGCGGCCCCAGGACAGGATGGCATCGTTGGGCAACAGGCGCTGGCGCAGCTGTTCGGTGGCGCGGCTGAAGTCGCGCCAGTAGTTGTCGTCGCTCACGCGGTTGAGGTTGAGGTTGAGCCCCAGCCCGCCAATGGCCGTGTCGAACGCGCCTTCATGCTTGCCGCTGAAGCTCCAGCGCACCCGGTCGCGCAGGCGGTCGGTGGGCATCACATCGGCGCTGATCTGGCCCTTGTAGGTTGGCTCCAGATACCGGAACTCGCCGCCCACATTGGCACCCCGCTTGGTCATGAGCGCAGCGCGCAAAGTGGCATCGCGGTTGGGGGCGATGTTCCAGTAGTACGGCTGCATGTAAGTCACGCCGTCGCGGCTGTCGAGCCCGATGGTGGGCGGCAGCAGGCCGGACTTGCGCTTCTCCGACAGCGGGAAGGTGATGTACGGAATGGGCAGCACCGAGATGCCCTTGAACTCCAGTACCGCATCTTCGGCCGTGCCGACCTCTTCCTCGTTGTCAATGCGGATGGTGGCGGCGCGCAGCACCCAGTCGGGTTGCCAGCTTTCTTCGTTGCCACGCTCGCAGGTGGTGTAGGTGCCGTTGTGCACCACGGCACGGTAGCGGTCCACAAAGTCCACCCGCGTCGCATCTCCATGGGCCTGCGTGGCCAGGAAGCGGTAGCGCGCGTCGCTGAAGAAGCCCTCGAAGGCCTCCACCCGCAGCTCCAGCGCCGTGCCTTCGTACACGTTGCCGGCGCGGTTGATGCGCACCTTGCCGTTGGCCTTGGCCAGATCCTCGGGCACGTTGTAGTCGAGCTGGTCGGCGCGGATGACCGTGTCGCCCCGGCGCAGCTCGGCGTTGCCTTCAATCAGTGCGTTGAGGTCGGTCTGGCCGCTGATGTGATCGCCCTTCACAAACACGGGCAATTGCGAACGCACGGCGTCTGGAATCTTTTCCTGCAGCAGGGGCGAGGTGCGCAGCACCGGGGGTGCGTCCCAGGCGCTGGGCGCGGTGGCCTGCGCCAGCGCGGCCAGCGGCAGGCCGCACCAGGCCAGCGCAACGCCCACAGCCAGTACACGGGGCACGGGGGGCCGCAGCCGTGCAGACTTCGCCATGGCGGGCCGGGCGCGAAGGGAGGTGAGGTTCTGCACGGTGGGGGGCTGGCAGCGTGGCACGTGGGGTGTTGGGGGCGGTAGCAAACAAAGGGACCGGCCCTGGCCAGCGCGCACGGCGCCAGCCACGACCGGTTTGTAAAATCGGATTATCCATGAGCCACCCCATCCCCCCATCGCCCGCTGGCCAGCCCCCCGGCGCCACCGTGGCCACACCTGCTGCGCCCGCCGCCTCCACCCCCGTCAGCTGGCCTGATGCCGCCCGCCGTGCGGCCTTTGACGCCTGGCTCGCACCCCTGGTGGGACCGCACCAGTTGCTGCCTGACACCCTGCGCCCCGCGTCGGCCGATGCCAGCTTCCGCCGCTATCTGCGCATTGACACGGCCACAGGCGCCAGCCGCATCGTGATGGACGCGCCGCCCGACAAGGAAAACTGCAAGCCCTTTGTGCAGGTGCAAGGCCTGATGGCCGCCGCCGGGCTGAACGTGCCGCAGATCCTGGCGTTTGATGAGCCCACCGGCTTCATGCTGCTGTCCGACCTGGGCCACCAGACGGTGATCGAGCGGCTGAACCCCGAAAAACCCCAGGACGCTTACGCCTGCTACCAACAGGCCACCGATGTGCTGCTGCAGTGGCAAAAGGCCTCCACCCCCGGCGTTCTGCCCGCCTACGACGAGCCTCTGCTGCGCCGCGAGCTGGCACTGTTCCCAGACTGGTACCTGGCCAAGCACCGCTCCATCGCCCTGGACGACAAGCAGCAGGCGACCTTGGGCAGCGCCTTTGACGCCATCGTGGCGCACAACCTGGCAGCCCCCAGCGTGTATGTGCACCGCGACTTCATGACCCGCAACCTGATGGCGCCGGTGGAAGCAGGTGCACCCCTGGGCGTGCTGGACTTCCAGGACGCGGTGTACGGCCCCATCACCTACGACATCGCCAGCCTGCTTCGCGACGCTTTCATCAGCTGGGAAGAAGAATTCGTCATCGACATTACCGTGCGTTACTGGGAAAAGGCGCGCAAAGCCGGACTGCTGGGCGCCACCAGCGCCAGTGGCTGGGGCGATGACTTTGGCGAGTTCTACCGTGCGGTGGACTGGATGGGCCTGCAGCGGCACCTCAAGGTCGCGGGCATTTTTGCGCGGCTGACGTTGCGCGACGGCAAGCCCAAATACCTGGCCGATGCGCCCCGGTTCATGGCCTACATCCGCGCCACCGCCAACCGTTACCGCCAACTGGGGCCGCTGCTCAAGATGCTGGACCAGATCGAAGGCACCGAACCCGCGGTGGGCTTTGCCTACGGCCGCATGTAGCTGCAGCCCTCTGCATTGACGGCACACCCCAAGAAATCAAGCAAAAACCGGCTAAAGCGCAGACAAATCATGCGCCAACAGCTATTACAAAGATAGCAAATGCCCCGTTTCCATTGCCCGGCCCTCCTGGCCACCGGCGCCGAGCTGGACCTGCCCCCGGGCGCCGCACGCCATGTGCAGGTGCTGCGCCTGCAGCCCGGCGACGGCATCACCCTGTTCCACGGCGGTCAGGGCGCGGGCGACCCGGGCGGCGAGTTCGATGCCACCGTGCTCAAGATGGGCCGCAGCGATGTGCGCGTGCTGGTGGGTGCGCACCATGCCATCGAACGCGAGGCGCCCCGCGCCGTGCACCTGCTGGCGGGCATCACCGCCAACGAGCGCATGGACTGGCTGGTCGAAAAGGCCACCGAACTGGGCGTGGCCAGCATCACCCCGCTGGTGGCCGAGCGCAGCGTGCTCAAGCTCAAGGGCGAGCGCGCCGACAAGAAGATCGCCCACTGGCAGGCCGTGGCCGTGGCCGCTTGCGAGCAATGCGGCCGCAACCGTGTGCCCGTGGTGCACCCGGCCATCGACCTGGCCGGCTGGCTGCGCACACCCGGACAGGGGATGACCTCCACCGATGGGCACGCTGCGCAAGGCACACCGCAGCGCCTGCTGCTGTCGCTGCGGCCCGGTACGGTGCCACTGCGCGAAGCCACGGGTGGCGAAGGTGCCCAGCGCCCGGTGCTGTTCCTCTCCGGTCCCGAGGGCGGTCTGAGCCCTGCGGAAGAAGACCTGGCGCTGCAACACGGCTTCGCACCGGTCACGCTGGGTCCGCGCGTGCTGCGCGCCGAGACCGCGCCGCTGGCCGCCCTGGCTGCGCTCACCCTGTAGCGCAGCCCCCATGCCCCGTGGCCTGCACCGGCCGCACAGGCCGCGCGCCTGCCCAGGGACGGGGCTGTACGCATGGCACTACCTCGCCGTAAAATTCCCGACTGGCCGGTAACCCTCCCCCCGGGTTGTCGCCCCCCGCCCGCGCACCGCGCGGCCCTCTCTCCTGGCCGGAGCCCCCCACCTTGCGCCCACCCGCCCGCTGGCAGCGCCTCAAGGATGTGATCCTCTCCACCGACCCCCGGCGGCGCACGCTGGTGGGCATGGCCTTGCTGGCGCTCACGCTGATGGTCGGCAGCGCCGGTGTGATGCTGCTGGTGGCACACGCCGGCACCGCCGTGGACAAGACCGCCGTGCAATGGTGGGCCGCCCTGTCGGTGGGCGGCCTGGTGGTGATGACGGCCTTCATCCGCTCGGGCGAAACCGCCCGCCTGCGCGACCCCTCGCTCACCATCCCGCAGATGGTCTGGACCATCACCAGCGGCGCCGTGGCCTATGTGCTGGCGGGCGATGCGCGCGGGCTGGTGCCCAGCGTGCTGGCCATGATCCTGTTCTTTGGCACCTTCGGCCTCACGGTGGCCGAGGTGATTGGCATCGGCATCTACGCACTGCTGGCGTTTGCCTGCGCCATCGGCGCCAGTTCGCGCTTCAACGCCAACGCCAACGCCTCGGGCTACCTCGATACCGCCTACGCACTGATGGTGCTCATCGTGCTCAGTGGCTGCATTGCACTGAACCTGCGCATCCAGCGCATCCGCGCCAAGCTGCAGCAGCAGCGCGAGGCGCTGGCCCAGGCGCTCGAAGTCAACCGCGAGCTGGCCACCCGCGACGAGCTCACCGGCCTCATCAACCGCCGCGCCATGCTGGACCTGATGGCCCTGGAGCACCGCCGTGGCCTGCGCAGCGGCCGCCCGATGCTGCTGGCTCAGCTGGATATCGACCACTTCAAGCCCATCAACGACCAGCACGGCCACGCCACCGGCGACCGAGCGCTGCAGGCCTTTGCGGGCACGGTGCGTGCCAGCGTGCGCGACACCGATGTGCTGGCCCGCTGGGGCGGCGAGGAGTTTGTGCTGATGCTCACCGACACCTCGGCAGACCACGCGCGCGAGTTGCTCGAACGCATCCGCCAGGCCGTGCAGGCGCTGGAGATTGCCCACAGCACCGGCACGCTGCATCTGACGGTGTCCATTGGCCTCGCACAGCACCTGCCGGGCGACACGGTGGAGCACACGCTGGAACGCGCCGACCAGGCGCTGTACCGCGCCAAGGCCCTGGGCCGCAACCGCGTGGTGGTGGCGCCCGCCGCCCACCGCGCAGCGCCGGCAGGGGTCAACGTGCGGACTTGAGCGTGCCGCAGTCGGCCGCGAGCCACTTGCCGTTCTGCACCATGTCGATCTGCTCGGGCTTGCCGTTGGACGTGGTCTTGACCTTGAAATTGCCCGTGTAGGCCGTGGGGCCCTGGAAGGTCATCGTGCCCTCGCCCGTGGTGGGCGGCTGGCCCTGGGCGCCCTTGCAGCTGAACGTCATGGCCACCGCGTTGGGGCCCGTGCGTTGCACGTTCTGCGTGCAGCCTTCCTGGGCAGGAATGCGGTCCAGGTCGGCCTGCTCGGGGCTGATGCAGACCTTCACAGTATTGCCGCTGGGGCCCATGCTCACACCCTGCTGTGCCATGGCCTGTTCCATCTGCTTGCGCTGCGCGGGCGTCAGGCTGGCCATGGACTTCTGCATCTGCGCCATCGCGGCCTCCAGCTGGCCGCTCTGGCTTTTCATGGTCACGCTGTTCTCCCACAGGCCGGGCCGCAGCTTCTGCGCCTGGGCGTGGGCTGTGGTCCAGAGCCCGGGCCCAAGCACGGTGGCGGAGAGGACAACGGCGAGAGCGCGGGGGATGGGGGTGTGCATGGTGGTCAGGCCTCGGTGCAAGCGGCAGAGCCGACAGTATCGACACACCGGCCTTTGCTGCCAAGTAGCAACCACCAAGTGCACGGTGGAAGGTGGGAAGCAGCGGCTGTGGCCCGCGCGCACTGGGCACGCGGTCTCCGTGGGTCTCCGTCCTCAGGCGCTCAGGTGCGGCGGTGCACGCAGCTGCTCGGGGGTGGTGAAGTAGGCTGCCGATGCCCCCAGGCCCGCGCGCGCCTGCGCCAGCTCGTGCCGCGCCACGGTGCGCAGGTGCACCTCGTCGGGCCCATCCATCAGCCGCAGCGCGCGGCCCCAGGTCCAGAAAGCGGCCAGCGGCGTGTCGGGCGACAGGCCCATCGCGCCAAAGATCTGCATGGCGCGGTCCACCACGCGCTGCTGCAGGCGCGCGGCCACCACCTTGATGGCGGCGACCTGGGCGCGTACCGCGCGCACGTCTGCCGTATCGATCTGGTCCAGCAGCCAGGCCGCATGCAGCACCAGCAGGCGCGCCTGGTCAATCTCGATGCGCGACTCGGCCAGCCATTCCTGCACATTGGCCTGCTCGGCCAGCGGCTTGCCGAACGCGGTGCGCTCCAGCGCGCGCTCAGTGGCCAGGCTCAGCGCCAGCTCGCACTGGCCGATGGTGCGCATGCAGTGGTGCACACGGCCTGGCCCCAGGCGCGCCTGCGCCATCGCAAAACCCGCGCCCCAGTCGCCCAGCAGGTGGTCGGCAGGCACGCGCACGCCCTGCAGCAGGATCTCGCAATGCCCCTCCGGCGCGTGGTGGTGCAGCACGGAGATGTTGCGCACGATCTGCACGCCCGGCGCGCCCACGGGCACCAGCACCATGCTGTGGCGGTGGTGGCTGTCTTCACTATCGGCATCCGCGTTGCGGCACAGCACGATGAGCAGCTGGCAGTGCGGGTGCGCCGCGCCGGTGATGAACCACTTGCGACCGCTGAGCACCAGGTCATCGCCCTCGCGCCGCACCGTGGTCTGCAGGTTGGTGGGGTCGGACGAGGCCACGTCGGGCTCGCTCATCGCAAAGGCCGAGCGTATCTGGCCGTTCAGCAGCGGCACCAGCCAGCGGGTGCGCTGGGCGGGCGTGGCAAAGCGGTGCAGCAGCTCGATGTTGCCGGTGTCCGGCGCATGGCAGTTGAATACTTCAGCCGCCCAGGGCAGGCGGCCCATGGCCTCGGCCAGCGGCGCATAGTCAAGGTTGGACAGGCGCGTGCCGGGCTCATCCTCGCGCAGCGTGGGCAGGAACAGGTTCCACAGGCCCTCTTCGCGCGCCAGTGCCTTGAGGTCTTCGACAAACGGCGGCGGGTAGTCGCCCGCCGCCACGGCCGCGTGCCAGGCGGCGTTGTAGGGCAGCAGATAGCGGTCCATGAAAGCCAGCAGGCGATCACGCAGTTCAAGGGCCAGGGGGGAGAGTGCGAAGTCCATGCAGCCATTGTGAAAACAGCGCCAGCACACGTCACAACGCAGGCGACAACGGGCTTGATGCACATCACGGCCAGCCTGGGTGTCTTCCGTGACGGCGTCTCAATTGCTATGTTTTTGATAGCTATTCAGGCATATTGCACTGGCACTACCAGCCCGTTTTGCTTGAAGCATGGCCTGACACCGCCCACCACACAGGTACCATGGCCCCATGAGCACCCATTACGAAACCCTGCAGCACGCCGACACCTACCGCGAGGCGTTTGCGGTGGAGCCCCCTGCGGCGCTGGGTGAACGCCACCTGTGGCCCCGCAAGCCGGGCTTTTTCATCGTGCATACAGCAACGGCGGCCGCCCTGGCCCAAGGGCCGGCCAGCACGGCCGGTGCGGTTGAAGAAGCCGCGCTGACAGCGGCTTCAGACACCCCGAGCGACGCCGCCCCCACCCGCGTGCTGGTGCCCGCGCAATGGGGCCTGGTGCCGCATTGGGTGAAATCCGCGTCGGACGCCAAGCTGCGCGCGCCCAAGCTGGTGAACGCCAAGTCCGACCTGGCCTCCACCGGCACCGCGTTTCGCGACGCGTGGCTGAACGGCCAGCGCTGCATCGTGCCGATGGCAGCGTTCTATGAAGACGACCTGCGCAGCGGCAAGGCCGTGCCCACCCGCGTGGCACGGGTGGACGGTAAACCCATGGGCGTGGCGGGCCTGTGGGCGCGCTGGCAGGGCGCCGGGGGCGAGGTGATCATCAGCTACTGCCTGCTCACAGTGAACGCCAACAACCACGCCTTGCTGCACCGCTACGGCCAACCGGGCAGCGAAAAGAGCATGCCCGCCATCCTGAACGAAGGCGCCTACGACGCCTGGCTCACGGCCCGGCCCGACAAGGCCAAGGAGTTCATGCGCCAGTACGCTGCGCAGTCGCTGCTGGCCAACCCGGTGGAGAAGAAGGCGGACAAGGTGCCGCCCAAGGGGTGGCTGGACTGAAGACAGTCCCCGCCACCCGCCGGGGGCCTGGCCTGTGCTCGCTCAGGACGGCCGCTTCATCTGGCAGGACGTGGGCTGGGCGCTGATGTAGTTGTCCCAGGCCACTTCGGAGCGGAAGCCGTAGCCGGTCTTTTCGGCGTCGTACTTCACACCCTTGCTGCCCTGCTTGGCCCAGATGCCCAGGTACAGCGGCGCTTCAAGCTGGTGGTCGGTCTTGCGCATGCGCACCTCGCCCATGGGGCTCTTGTAGGTCATGCTTTCCAGCGCGAATGCAACCTTCTTGGCATCGGTGGACTGGGCCTTGCGCATGGCCTCGCGCAGCATGTGCATGCTGTTCCAGTGCGCGGCAAACACAAAGTCCTCGCCCGTCTTCTTCTTGTAGTCCACGTAGATCTTTTCCAGCTCGGGGGTGGGCGCGTTGTGCACCCAGTTCCAGATCACCCCGACCTTGCCTTCACCCCAGGGCCCGATCTGCGCGGGTGTGCCGGGGTTGTTGGCGTTGAGCGTGAAGTAGTTGATGTTCAGGCCGTAGTCGCGCGAGGACTTGAACAGCAGCGTGAGGTCGCTGCCCCAGTTGGAGGTGATGACGGTGTCGGCCTTGGTCGCGGCGATCTTGGCCACATACGAGGCGAAGTCGCGCGTCTGCGCGATGGGGATGAAGTCATCGCCCACGATCTCGATGTCGGGCCGCTTGCGGGCCAGGTATTCCTTGGCGGCCTTGGAGACCTGGCGGCCGTGGGTGTAGTCCTGGTTGAGCAGGTACACGCGCTTCACATCCTTGCGGCCCTGCAGGTAGGTGGTCAGCGCCTCCATCTTCATCTCGCTCGATGGATAGAAGCGGAAGTGCCAGAAGCTGCAGCGGTCGTTGGTGAGCTGCGGGTCCATGGCGGCGTAGTTCAGGTACACCGTCGCGCGCTCGGGGTCGCGCTCGGCGAGCTTGTTGAGCGCATCCACCAGCGCCAGCGCCACGCCCGAGCCGCCGCCCTGGGTGATGTAGCGCACGCCCCGGTCGGTGGCGGCCTTGAGCGCGTTCAGGCTCTCCTGCGGCGTGCCCTTGTTGTCGAAGTCCATCACCTCGAACTTGGGCTCGTTGGGCCCGGCCTTGGCGTTGACCTGCGCCACCACCTCACGCAGCTGGTTGAGCGAGCTTTGGCCGGTGAGCGCAAACGGGCCGGACAGCAGGTCGATGAAGCCGATCTTCACCGTCTCGGCCGCCCCGATGTGCGTCGCCATCACCAGCGCTGCGGCGCATGTGCCGACCTTCAACCAATGGCGTGGCCATTTCCTGGGAACCATGTTCATGTGTGTCTCCGTGGGGTGGGTGAGTGGGAACGAGAGGAAAGCCGAAAAGTCAATAAGCCGAAAACCGTCAGCGCGTGGCGATGTCATTCGCCGCCGAACACCGCGCCATGGCGCTGCCGCAGCTCGTTTTTCTGGACCTTGCCGGTGCCGCCCAGCGGCAGGCTGTCAACAAACAGCACATCATCAGGCAGCCACCACTTGGCAACCCGCTGTGCGAGGAAGTCCAGGATCTGCGCCTTGTCCAGCGACTGGCCGGGCTTGCGCACGATGAAGAGCAGCGGGCGCTCGTCCCACTTGGGGTGCTTGACGCCGATGACCGCCGCCATGGCCACCGCCGGGTGCGCCACGGCGGCGTTCTCCAGGTCGATGGAGCTGATCCACTCGCCGCCCGACTTGATCACGTCCTTGGTGCGGTCGCGGATCTGCACCACGCCCTGCGGGTTGATGGTGGCGATGTCGCCCGTGGGGAACCAGCCATCGACCAGCGCCGAGCGCTCGGCCTTGTGGTACCGGTCCACGATCCACTGGCCGCGCACCATCAGCTCGCCCTGCGCCACGCCGTCGCGCGGCAGGCTGGCGCCGTTTTCATCCACCAGCTTGAGCTCGATGCCGAACACCGACTTGCCCTGCTTGGCGACCAGTGCGTGGCGGTCCTCGGGCGGCAGCTCGGTATCACCCGCGCCCAGCACGCTCATGGTGGCGATGGCGGTGGTCTCGGCCATGCCCCAGCCGTGGCGCACCTCCACGTCGTACACGTCGTTGAACTTGGCGATCAGCGCCTTGGGCATGGCCGAGCCGCCCACGCCCGTGCGCCGCATGGTGATAAAGCGCAGCCCGTGCTGCTCCACATGCTGGATCAGGCCCATCCAGATCGTGGGCACGCCCGCGCTGACAGTGACGCGCTCGGTCTCCATCAGCTCGTACAGGCTGGCCGCATCCAGGCGCGGGCCGGGCAGCACCAGCTTGGCGCCGCCAATCAGCGCCGCATAGGGCAGGCACCAGGCGTTGATGTGGAACATGGGCACCACGGGCAGGATGGTCTCCCGCGCGCTGATGCTGAGCACGCCCGGCATGCAGGCCGACAGGGCGCTGAGCACCAGCGCCCGGTGCGAATACAGCACGCCCTTGGGGTTGCCGGTGGTGCCCGACGTGTAGCACAGCGCTGCGCCGGATTTTTCCTCGCACACGGGCCAGGCGAAGCGGTCGTTCTGGCTGGCTACCAGCGTCTCGTACGCCTCGACCCCGCTGACGCCCTGCAGGTCCATCGTGCCCAGCGTGTCGGCATCACACAGCGCCACCCAGTGCCTTACGCGGGGGCACGACGCCGCAATGGCGCGCACCAGGGGTGCGAAGGTGGTGTCGAACAGCACCACCTCGTCGTCGGCGTGGTTGACGATGTAGGCCAGCTGCTCGGGGTGCAGGCGCGGGTTGCAGGTGTGCATGACCATGCCACTGCCCGACACGGCGTAGTACGCCTCCAGATGGCGGTGGTTGTTCCAGGCCAGCGACCCCACCACGCTGCCGGGGCGCAGGCCCAGCGCCTGCAGCGCATTGGCCAGCTGCCGGGCCCGCTGGGCCATGTCGGCAAAGCGGTAGCGGTGCAGGCGGCCATCAGTGTCGCGCGAGACGATCTGCTGATCGCCGTACTGGTTCTCGCCATGTTCAAGGATGGCCGAAACCAGTAAGGGCCGGTCCATCATGCTGCCGGGCTGGTGCTGCTGCATTGCCGTTGTCTCCTAGGGATGTGCGCCTTGCTGCATCGCGGCATCCATAGGGTGCCGGTGCAGAGCCCTCTTTACCGGGGCGGACACATCGTCGCAAACAACGCGGGGCGGGCTTGTCGTTTGCGCGACTCAGACAGCCAATGAAGGCCGCGCCAGCGGAATACAGACGGCGAAGTGATCGTGAGCTGGCATCTGCTCATGGAGAGTGCGGACCCTCACGCCTTGCAGCATCGCTAAGGTCCGCCCGGGCAGCGAGAAGTAAATACCGCTTACCTTGTGAACGAAGTACTCCATGACAGGCCAGTGCCCTCAAACCCAGGTTGCAACCCACTTTCGGGAGCAATTGGTGTCCAGAATGTCCCGCATGGTCCAGTTTGTTTCGCAAGGTTCGCGGGATACATTACGTTGGGTCACCCGTACAACACGCAGGAAGGCTCAGATGAAAAATCCGTATGGGAGCGATGGTCGCCTACAGGATGTTCTGTCGTTGATCCAAGTGCTTGCCTACTCACCAAAGACTCGACGAACCGACCAAGGCCTACAGGCCGAACTAAAGCGCTCACCCGCAAATAGCAATTCGTGGATCGAACTAGCCAAGCAGCACCCGGAATTTTTTCGTGTTCGCGAGGACCACGAGAAGTCATCACATGTTTCGCTCATCGCGCGCAATGCGCAACAGTCGGTTGTCGATGATGACGGTGATCTCTTAAAGCCGCTTCTAACTACAGACGTCGCAAACAAGCTCATGGAGCTTGCTGTCGGCATGCACGATAGGGAAGTCCGTCGCAAGGAGTTTTGGCGAAGCTTCTTCATTCCGATAGTGGTCGCTGTCATTGCCGCCACGGCGGCCGTCACCTCGGCAGTCATAACTGCGCTTTACCGGGCAGGGCCATAGAACCTATGGCATCCGCTCATGTCGAACGTTGAGGTTGTTAGCAGGTCGGCCAACTCGGGCACGTGGCGGCAAAGGGTGGTCACAGCACATTAGGTTCTAAACGCCATGCATCCATTGCTTCCCCAAATTAGTCCAGATCGAAACCAATTCGCAGCTGACCCGTTCGGCTACTCAGCCCTTGCTTGGCAACGCTGGGTTATTGCACAAGAGATTGCCGGGTTTCCAGGAGATCCGACAAAGGCACCCACAAGCGAGGATCTGAAGTCTCCAATCCTTTGGTTGAGTCAAGCTCACGCACTCTCTGAGGCAGCGGCAACAGTTATTCGGAACATGCCGAATGTCGAGCACATGCCCGCTTTAACCAGAGGCGTGTGCGATAGCCAGTATTGCGCCGTCGGCCTTATGCTCGTCGGCTATAGCCTTGAAATCTGCTTGAAGGCTATGCTCATTTTGCGTCTTGGGGTGGAAAAATACTCCGCAGAAGAGCGCAAGCATAGACACCATGATTTGGTGAAACTATCCAGTTTCATGCCCGACCTCAGCGAAAAAGACAAAGCAATTCTTGCCTTGCTAACTCACTTCCTGATGTGGGCAGGTCGCTATCCAGATCCCGGCTCAGGCAGAGAGGACAATGCAACGTTGATATTCGAACTTTCGGAGAAGCATCAGATATCCGCAAAAGACCTCTTCATCCTGTCTGCCAGAGTTATGCGGCATGTACAAGAACTAACGTCATGAGAAGTGCAACGCGCCTAATTGGTTGATCAAGCCAACGTCATCAGACGTCAGAAATCGCGTCGGGTGCCCCTCATCGAACATTTGCTAGGCCTTGGCGGTACACCTCACAACCCCAACCCCGCAAACAACCCGTCCACCCGCTTCACCACCCCCTCCTCCATCCGCATCGGCCTCCCCCACTCCCGCTGCGTCTCCCCCGGCCACTTGTTCGTCGCATCCATCCCCATCTTGCTGCCCAAGCCGCTCACGGGCGAGGCGAAGTCCAAGTAGTCGATGGGCGTGTGCTCCACCAGCAGGGTGTCGCGGGCCGGGTCCATGCGGGTGGTGATGGCCCAGATCACGTCCTTCCAGTCGCGCACGTCCACGTCGGCATCCACCACCACGATGAACTTGGTGTACATGAACTGGCGCAGGTGGCTCCACACGCCCATCATCACGCGCCTTGCGTGGCCGGCGTAGGCCTTGCGGATGCTGACCACGGCCATGCGGTAGCTGCAGCCTTCGGGCGGCAGGTAGAAGTCCACGATCTCGGGGAACTGCTTTTGCAAGAGCGGGATGAACAGCTCGTTCATCGCCAGGCCCAGCACGGCGGGCTCATCCGGCGGTTTGCCGGTGTAGGTGCTGTGGTAGATCGCATCCTTGCGCAGGGTGATGCGGTCCACGGTGAGCACGGGGAACTCGGCGCATTCGTTGTAGTAGCCGGTGTGGTCGCCGTAGGGGCCTTCGAGCGCGTGCTGCCAGCCGCTTTTGTGGTGGGCATCGGGCTGGATATGGCCTTCGAGCACGATCTCGGCGGTGGCGGGCACTTGCAGCGGCACGCCCAGCGCGGGCGTGACCTCAGTGCGCGCGCCGCGCAGCAGGCCGGCGAACTGGTACTCGCTCAAGCTGTCCGGGACGGGCGTGACGGCGCCCAGCAGCGTAGCCGGGTCCGCACCCAGGGCCACGGCCACGGGGTAGGGTTGGCCGGGGTACTGGGCGCAGTGGTCCGCAAAGTCCAGCGCGCCGCCCCGGTGCGCCAGCCAGCGCACGATGACCTGGTTGCGTGAGAGCACCTGCTGGCGGTAGATGCCCAGGTTCTGCCGCGCCTTGCGCGGGCCGCGCGTGATGGTCAGGCCCCAGGTGATGAGCGGGGCCACGTCGCCGGGCCAGCAGTGCTGCACGGGCAGGCGTGCCAGGTCCACGTCGGGGCCTTCCCACACCTCTTGCTGGCAGGGCGCGCCGCGCGCCACGGTGTGCGGCGCCATGTTCCACAGGGTCTTGAGCAACTGGCCCATGCCCAGCATGTCCTTGAAGCCCTTGGGCGCCTCGGGCTCCTTGAGGGTGGCCAGCAGCTCGCCCAAAGTGCGCACGCCATGCAGGTCGGGCACACCCATGGCGCGCGCCACGCGGGCAGGGGTGCCAAACAGGTTGGTGAGCACGGGCATGCGGTGGCCCGTGGGCTGCTCGAACAGCAGCGCCGGGCCACCTGCGCGCAGCACGCGGTCGCTGAGCGCAGTCATCTCCAGGTGGGGCGAGACGCTTTCGCCCACACGGCGCAGGTCGCCCGTGGCTTCGAGCTGGGCCATGAAGTCGCGCAGGTCGCGGTAGGCCATGTCAGGTCCAGAATTTGAATGAAATAGGCCGGTAGCGCAGATATTGATTGCGCTAGCAGCTATGAATTAAGGAGCGTCAAGCTCCAGGCCCTGCCAGCGCGGCGCCAGGTCATGCGGCATGTCGATGAGGTCGAGCGCGCGCGCCACGCTGTAGTCCACCACTTCGCCCACGGTCTGCGGGCGCAGGTAGAAGGCGGGCAGCGGCGGGCAGATGATGCCGCCCATCTCGGTCACGGCCACCATGTTGCGCAGGTGCGTGAGGTGCAGGGGCGACTCGCGCACCATCAGCACCAGGCGGCGGCGCTCCTTGAGCGCCACGTCGGCCGCGCGCGTGAGCAGGTTGTCGGCCAGCCCATGCGCAATGGCAGCCAGCGTGCGCATGGAGCAGGGTGCGACCACCATGGCGTGGCACTGGAACGAGCCGCTGGCAATGGCAGCGCCCACGTTGGCCACATCGTGCACGCGGTGCGCCAGGGCCTCGACGGCGGGGCGGTCCATGTCCAGCTCGTGCTGCAGATTGCGCCAGCCTGCGTCAGAGACGACCAGGTGCGTCTCCACGCCCGGCTGGCTGCGCAGCACCTGCAAGAGGCGCGCGCCATACACGGCGCCGCTGGCGCCCGAGATGGCCACGATGATGCGGCGGGGGGATGCGGACTCAGCCATGGGTAGCCCCCTCGGCGGCCGGGGCACGCAGCGGCTCGGCCAGCTGGTCGGCCTCGACCTGCTCCAGCACCAGGGCGGCCTGCACGGGGTCGAAGTCTTCGTGCACGCGCTTTTTCACACCGTATTGCTGCAGCTGGTAATGCCGGTCGGCCGCAATGCCGTGGCGCGCGAGCGTGCTTTTGACGCAGACCAGCGGACAGCCGTCGAGCGCGATGATGGGCCGGCCCGAGCGCACGGTCTTCATCAGGTGCGGCACATCGCCCCCCACACCGGCGATGCACGACATCTCGGCCACGCCGCGCCGGTCAAGCTGCAGTGCCACGTGGTTGGCCAGTTGCGCGGCGCTGGAGCAACCGGAGCAGGAGTAGACCAGAGGATGGTTCAGGGGATCGGTGTCGGCGGTCATGGGTCACCCTCCTGTGCGCGTGCGGGGCGAGGGATCGAGGCGGCGCCGCAGGTGGCCCAGCACCTGGCGCGGCGCCAGCTTGTGCGCCCACTGGCGCGGGTCCAGCACGGGCAGCTCGATCGCATCGAGCGCGTTCTTCACCACCAGCCCCAGCTCGGTGTCGCCCTCCATCGACAGGCGGCGGCTGAAGAACAGCGTGTCGGGGTCCTGCTGGCGCTGGGCGAGCAGCAAGAAGTCATGGGCCGTGGCGCTCAGCGTGACATCGGCCACCTGCGGCGGCACCAGCGGAGCATGGGGGGCGAAGCGCTGGCCCGTCCAGGCAAAGTCAAAGGCCACGCGCGCATCGCGCACCTGCACCCGCATCTTCTTGTGCAACAGCACCTGGCCCACGTCCGCAGGCAGGTGCCGCGCGAGCGCCAGGTTCAGCGCCGTCACCAGCAGCAGCGAGCCGGGGTAGGCGGGCAGGCGTGCCAGCACGGCACCCACGGGGGCAGGAACGACCAGGGGAAAGGAGAGAGGAGAAGCCGCCATGGAACAGAAAGGGCCCTCAGGCCACGTAGAAAAACACGGTGAAGAAATGGCAGACGCTGCCGCCCAGCACAAACAGGTGCCACAGCCCGTGGCCGTGGCGCACGCGGTGGTCCAGCGCATAGAAGACGATGCCCAGCGTGTAGCAGGCCCCACCCGCCAGCAGCCAGGCAAACCCGGCCGGCGTGAGCGCTTGCCACAGCGGCACCACGGCCACCAGCGCCAGCCAGCCCATGAGCACGTAGATGACCAGCGACAGCACGCGCGCGCCGCGCGCCCACCAGATCTCTTGCGCAATGCCCAGCAGGGCCAGCCCCCACACCACGCCCAGCAGCGACCAGCCCCAGGCACCGCGCAGCGACACCAGCGCAAACGGCGTGTAGCTGCCCGCGATCAGCAGGTAGATGCTGCAGTGGTCCAGCTTTTGCAGCACGGCCTTGATGGTGCGCCGGCGCACGCTGTGGTACGCGGTAGAGGCGGCGTACAGCGCCACCAGCATGGCGCCGTAGATGCTGAACGCCACCACCTTCCACGGGTCGCCCAGGCGCGCCGCGAGGGTGATGAGCACGGCCGCGCCCGCCGTGGCCAGCAGGGCCCCCACCAGGTGGCTGATGCTGTTGAAACGCTCTCCGGGGTACATGCAGGAATCGCCTTCGCGTCAGGAATGGCGCATGGCAGGCCGCATCGCAGCCTCACCACCCGCTGCCCCCTGCATCCCCTGCTCCAGGCCCGGGCGCCCAAACCAGTAGCCGTTGCAGGGCAGATCGGGCATGAAGGGCTGCATGCGCTCCACAAAGTCGGGCGCGTTCTCAGCGGCGGCCGCGGCACGGCGGGCTTCGTCAAACGAGGCCACCACCTGCGGCATGTGCTGGGCCTGCGGGCTCAGGCGCACCACGTCCACGCCCTGGGCCTGCATCGCCGCCAGTTCGTTGGCCAGGTTGTAGACACGGGCCGACTGGGTCTGCGTGCCGTTGAGCACCAGAAAGCCCTCGCTCTCGCGCGTGCGCAGCGGCAGGCCGTCAGCGTGCTGCAGGCAGCTAAACTGGCATTCGTCCTTGGGCAGGTTGCGGTGGCGGGCAGTGAAGCAGCGCGCCGAGTAGGCCAGCGGCATGCGGCCGTAGGCAAACACCTCGGTCTCGATGCCGGCGGGCCGCTGCGCCAGCACGGCAGAGAGCGCCTCCTGCGACATTTCGAGCGGCATCACCCAGCGCGTGGCGCCGAGCTGCGCCATCCACTGCAGCGAGTGCGCGTTGTACAGGTTCAGGTGCGGCCCGGCCACAAAGCCCCGCGGCCCGGCGGGCGCACGCGAGAGGCAGCTCACGGCACCCATGTCGTTGGCCTCGACCAGGAACTCGCCGTTGCCCGTGATCTTGTGCATCACCCCCACGTCGGCGCTGGACTCGATGAGCACCTGGCTGGACAGCACCACCTCCTTGCCCGCGTCCCGCAGCATGCGCGCCAGCGCCAGCCAGTCGGTCAGGCGCAGCTCATGGCGGCGCGAGCACACCGTCTCGCCCAGGTACACCACGTCCACCGGCGTGGCGGCCATGGCCTCGTAGAAGGCGAACACGGTGTCGCAAGGCCAGTAGTACAGCAGCGGGCCGAGAGAGAGTTTCATGGGGCGGTCTCCGGGGGTTGTCATTGTGGGGAAGCACTACTTCCAGGGGCGGTGGTAGGCGCCCAGCGTATGCTGCTGCCCCTCGGCCACCTGGTCGAGGCTGGCCATCCAGCGCGTCTTGGGGGCGTAGCGGTGGGGCTGGGCCAGGCACTGGTCCATGGCCTCGCGCCAGACCTGGGTGACCTGCGCCACATAGGCCGGGCTGCGCTGGCGGCCTTCGATCTTGATCGCGCGCACGCCCATCTTGAGCAGCTGGGGCAGCAGCTCCAGCGTGTTCAGGCTGGTGGGCTCTTCGATGGCGTAGTAGTTCTCGTCGTCCCCCACGTCAAAGCGGCCCTTGCACAGCGTAGGGTAGCCCGCGTTCTCGCCGGGCGCATAGCGGTCGATGAGCACACCGTTCAGGCGCGACTCGCGGCCCTGCGGCGTCTCCACCCAGCGCACGGCCTTCGGAGGCGAGCACACGCCGTGCGTGTTGGGCGATTCGCCGGTCACGTACGACGACAGCGCGCAGCGCCCCTCGACCATCACACACAGGCTGCCAAAGCCAAACACCTCGATCTCGACCGGCGTGCGGTCGATGACCTGGCGCACCTGCTCCATCGACAGCACGCGTGGCAGCACCGCGCGCACGATGCCGAACTGCTCGCGGTAGAAGTTGATGGCCTCGTAATTGGTGGCCGAGCCCTGCACCGACAGGTGCAGCCGCAGCCGGGGGTGGCGCTGCACCGCATACGCCATCAGGCCGGGGTCGGCCAGGATGACCGCATCCACGCCCAGGTCCACGGCCTTGTCCAGCGCGCTGCGCCACGGGCCGGGGTTGCCGGCCTGCGGGTAGGTGTTCAGCGCCATGAAGACCTTGCAGCCACGCGCATGCGCATAGCCAATGCCCTGCGCAATGGCCGCCTCGTCAAAGTTGAGGCCCGCAAAATTGCGCGCGTTGGTGGCGTCGCGCAGGCCCAGGTAGACGCAGTTGGCGCCGTTGTCCACGGCCGCTTTCAGGGCCGGGAGGCTGCCGGCAGGGCAGACCAGCTCCAGAGCCGGGGTTGCAGCCGCTTCCGGCAACGCGGTCGCCATCGATTTCAGGGGTTCCATCACAAGCATTCAAACGCTGGCCCCGGTGGGGAGCCTCAGCACAGGGCGCCACCATACGGGGGCTGCGCTGCGCATCCGCTGATCTTCATCAACGGCGGTGCACAATGCTGGAGCAAAGCAGTCGGGTTTTGACGTGACCCGCCTCTGCGGCGCACCACGCTACCGTGTGGCCCTGGCTTGCGTCCGTGCTGGCCGCCTTTTCCGTTCCTCCTCCTGCCCGCCCCCGAGCGCTGTCCTGCCGTGAACAAGAACCTGTGGTTGCTGGCCCTGTGCCAAGGCCTTTTCCTGACCAACAACGTGGTCTTCATCGCCATCAACGGCCTGGTGGGCCTGCAGCTGGCGCCCTTTGGCTGGATGGCCACGCTGCCGGTGATGGGCTATGTGGTGGGTGGTGCGCTGTCCACCCCCCTGGTGGCCCGCACCCAGGCGCGTTGGGGGCGCAAGGTGTCGTTCCAGATCGGGCTGGCCGTGGCCGTGGCATCGGCCGCTCTGTGTGCCTGGGCGGCCTTCAGCGCCAGCTTCTGGCTGCTGTGCACGGCCACGGTGGTGGCGGGCTACTACAGTGCCAACGGTGGCCTGTACCGCTTTGCCGCCGCCGAGCTGGCGGCCCCGGACTACCGCGAGAAGGCGGTGTCGCTGGTGCTGGCCGGTGGCTTGCTGGGCGCCGTGGCGGGCCCCAACCTGGCCAGCGCCACGCGCACACTGTTTCCAGTGCCGTTTGCGGGCGCCTACATCGCGCTGATCGGCGTGGCGCTGTTGTCCATGCTGTGCATGGCGGCGATCCGCTTTGAGAAGCAGCCCGTGGTGCTCAATGCGGCGGGGCAGCGCGAGCAGGGGCGCCCCCTCTCCGTGCTGATGCGCCAGTCCGCCTTCATCGTGGCCATTGTGGGCGCCGCGCTGGGCTATGGCGTGATGAATCTGCTGATGGCCGCCACACCGCTGGCCATGCAGGTGTGCGGCTTTGACTTTGATGCCTCGGCGCTGGTGCTGGAGTGGCATGTGATCGGCATGTTCGCGCCCGGCTTTGTGACCGGGCACCTCATCAAGCGGTTTGGCGTGCTGCCCATCATGGGCACAGGGGTGTTGCTCAACTTCGCCTGCGTGGCGGTAGCGCTGATGGGCGTGGAGCTGCACCACTTCGGCATTGCGCTGTTCTTCCTCGGCGTGGGCTGGAACTTCCTGTTCACCGGCTCCACCACGCTGGCCATGACGGCCTACCGGCCGGAGGAGAAGGACCGTGCGCAGGCGGCCATCAACTTCTGCGTGTACGCCACGCTGGCGCTGAGTGCGTTTTCGTCGGGCGTGCTCGTCACCACACAGGGCTGGACGCTGCTGAACGCCGGCTCGCTGGTGCCGATTGTGTTGACGGGGCTGGCGCTGGCCTGGCTGGGCCTGCAGCGCAAGCGCGTTTCAACCAGCGTCTGACAACACGGCGGCGGCGCCTTCCGCCGCCACGGTAGTGCGCAGCCACTGTGCGAAGGCCGCCACCGCCGGGTCGTCCAGACGCCCCGGCGCCACGAACAGGCTGTAGCCCCGCGCTCCGCAGTCGTGGTGCGGGTGGGCCAGCACCAGCTCGCCCGATTGCAGTTCGCGCTCCACAAAATAACGCGGCACCAGACCAACGCCCAGGTCGGCGCGCACCGCCTCCACCAGCATCGAGAACAGATCAAAACGGTGGCCGCCCAAGGTATGGACTGGGCCGCGCGTGATGCCCGCGCGGCCCAGCCAGTCATCCCACGCACCCAGGCGCGAGCTGAGCTGCAGCAGGGGCACAGCCCGGAAGTCGCCGCGCTCTGTGGCGCGCCGGTGGCGCGACTGCGGCGCACACACGGCCACGCAGACCTCGGGCATCAGGGGCGCGGGCACCACGCCGGGCCAGGCCGCGTCGTCGTACTGCACGGCCACGTCGAACGGGATCTCTGCCATGTAGATCTGCGTGGGGTACACCTGCAGGTGCAGGCTGCAGCCCTTGTGCGCGGCCAGAAAGGCGGGCAGCCGGGGCAGCAGCCAGCGCTCGGCAAACACGGGCACGCAACCCACCAGCAGGCGCGCGCCATCGGGCCGCTGCGCCATGGCTTCGAGGGTGTGGTTCTGCAGGCGCAACAGGTCGCCCACGATCTGCGCGTGGTAGCGGCGGCCCACGTCGGTGAGGGTGGAGCCCCGCGCGCCACGCTGCACCAGCTGCAGGCCCAGCTGCCCCTCCAAAAGGCGCAGCTGCTGGCTGACGGCGCTGTGGGTGAGGCAGAGTTCTTCGGCTGCCTTGCTCACGCCGTGGTGGCGCGCCACGGCATCAAAAACAAGCAGGGCGCGGGTGCTGGGGATGTGTTTGCGCATGTAAGAAAAACTGTCGGCTGGGCAGATTAAAGCAGAGCCCAGGGGCGGGGTTCGGTCCAACAATTGCATGGCCCTGCATGCCGGCCCACGGCCTCCTCCACGGTGCTTGATGGGTCGGCTACCCCCTCCGTTTTGTGTTTGTGTTTCGCTGGATCACCATGACTCTCCCTCTCCGCACCTTCCGTGCCACGGCCCTTGCTGGCGCCATGGCCCTTGCCACCGCCGCCTTGCTGCCCGGTGCCGCCCATGCGCAGTTCGGCGCCGTGGCGCCCACGCCCACCGTGCTGCGCCCTGCCGTGGACAAGGCCTATGGCCAGCTCATGGCCGCGCCGCAGATCCTGCAGCTGCTCGACGCCGTGAAGGCCGACCACGACCGCGCCACCGAAGACCTGCGCATGCTCACCGAGATCGAGGCGCCGCCGTTCAAGGAACAAAAGCGTGCCGAAGCCTTCCTGGCACGGCTCCAGGCCCTGGGCCTGACCAATGCCGCCATCGACGCCGAAGGCAATGTGGTGGGCGTGCGCAAGGGCACCGGCAACGGGCCCAAACTGGTCATCTCGGCCCACCTGGACACCGTGTTCCCCTCCGGCACCGACGTGAAGGTGAAGGAGCGCGACGGCAAGCTGTATGCGCCCGGCATCTCCGACAACACGCGCGGCCTGGCCGTGCTGCTGTCGTGGCTCAAGGTGCTGAACGACCAGAAGATCGCCACCGTGGGCGACCTGGTGTTTGTGGGCAATGTGGGCGAGGAAGAGCTGGGCAACCTGCGCGGCATGAAGCACCTGTTCAAGGAGCACCTGGACATCGACGGCATGGTGGCGCTGGAGCCCGCACCAGATGGCACGGTGCTGGTGCTGGGCACGGGCAGCCACCGCCACGAGGTGACCTTCAAGGGCCCGGGCGGCCACAGCTACGCCGCGTTTGGCGAGGTGCCCAGCGCCATCCACGGCATGGGCCGCGCCATTGCCAAGATCGCCGAGATCCGCACGCCCAAGAGCCCCAAGACCACCTTCACCGTGGGCACGGTGGGCGGCGGCACGTCCGTCAACACCATCGCGCCCGATGCGCGCATGGCGGTGGACATCCGTTCCGATGAAATGGCCCCGCTGCTGGCCACCGAAAAGCAGGTGCTGGCGGCCGTGGACAGCGCCGTGACCGAAGAGAACGCACGCTGGGGTGTGAACACGCTGAGCGCATCGACCAAGCTCATCGGCGACCGGCCCGGTGGCCGCACCGCCGCCGACACGCTGATCGTGGAGGCCGCCGTGCGCGCCAACACGGCCTTTGGCCGCAAAACGGTACTGGCCGGTGCCAGCACCGATGCCAACGTGCCCATGGCGCTGGGCATCCCCGCCATCGTGATCGGGGGTGGTGGCAAGACGGGTGGGTTCCACGCATTGTCGGAATGGATCGACCTGACGGATGCCTGGAAGGGCGCCCAGACCTCGCTGGTCACGGTGCTGGGGCTGGTGGGGGTGCAGGGGGTGAGCGCACCGCTGCTGGACAAGCGCCCACCCCGCACCAAATAGTTGGGCGGCGCAGGGGCGGCCCCCGGCCGCGCGCCGGTACGGCCGCCGCTGCAACCGTGCCGTGCCTTCCCGTGCGCGCTGTAGGACGCCCTGCCCGCCAGGGCTTCAGTCACACAATTCACGAGGGTTGACACGCAAAAGACGCGCAGGTGCGTACCATGGGTGGTTCCGTCCGGGTCGGCGCACCGCCGCCCTTTATCCCTCTGCAGGAGAACACCATGGGTTTGCTCGATTCCGTTCTGGGTGCCGTCATCAACAACGCGTCGCAAGGCGGCACTGGCACCGCTGCGGCAGGTGGTGGGGCCGGAGGTGGCTTGGGTGGCCTGCTGGGCCTGGCGGCCCAAAACCCGCAACTGGTGCAGGCCGTGATGTCCCTGATCAGCAACGACGGCCCGGTGGGGGGCCTGCCGGGCCTGATGGCCAAGTTCCAGCAAGCGGGGTTGGGCAATGTGATTGCGTCCTGGCTGAGCGCAGGGCCCAACCAGGCGATCTCGGGCGAGCAGTTGTCCCAGGTGCTGGGCAGTGGCCCCCTGTCACAGATCGCGTCGCAACTGGGCGTGGGCCCCAGCGCAGCAGCGGGTCAGCTGGCCCAGGTGTTGCCGGGTCTGGTGGACCAGCTCAGCCCCCAGGGCCAGGCGCCCCACGGCGGGTTTGGCAACGCCAATGACCTGCTGGGGATGCTGGGCGGTTTGCTTCAAAAATGATAGCATTTGAACCATATTGCACTAGCGCAGCCGCCCGTTTCTCCACAAATTCAGCCGACAAGGCTGGCCTACGACCTCGCAGGGATTGCGCAGCGCCGCACCAGCCATTCCCGCAGCAGATCCAGCACCGGCTCCGCCAGCTCGGGGCTTTCGTTGAACAGCTCATGGAACAGGGGTTCAAAGCAGTGGGACTGCACCACGGCCTGGGGTACAGCGGCTGCAAAGGCGCGGCTGCCTGCGGGGTTGACCAGCTTGTCGCTGCCCGCCCACATCAGCAGCGTGGGCACGCTCCAGTGCGCAGCGCGGGCCACGGTGGCGGGGCCGCCTTCGGCAATGAAGCGGGCCAGGCGGGCGCTGATGCGGTCGTGGCACAGCGGGTCGGCCAGGTAGGCGGCCACCACGGCGCTGTCGTGTGAGAGGTATTGCGCGTCCAGCCCATTGCCCACGCGCAGGTTGGGCGCAATGCGCGGCAGCGTGGCCAGCAGCAGCTTTTGCACGGCGCCCAGGCCCGCATCGAGTGCGGGGGAGGACAGCACCAGCGCATCCACCGGCCGCAGGTGCAGGGACACAAACCGCGAGGCCACCAGCCCGCCCATGCTGTGGCCCAGCAGCACCAGGGGCTGGCCGGCAGGCATGCGGGCGCGCGTGGCATCCACCAGGTCCGCCAGGTCGTCCAGCAGGCGCATGTCCGACGTGAGCCCACCGCGCGGGCCGGCCGATTCGCCATGGCCGTACTGGTCGTAACCCCGCACCGCAAACCCCCAATCGTTGAGGCGGCGGGCCAGCGCGTCATAGCGGCCCACATGTTCGCCCAGGCCGTGCACCAGCAGCACCATCCCCCGGCAGGGCTCGCCCTGCGGCAGGGGCCAGTCCTGCACGGCCAGGTTCTCGCCATCGCTGGCGGTGAAGGTGGTCAGGGTCGAAGGAAGCAGTTCGTCAGAAGTCATGGAAAGCAGGGCATTCGAGACGCGATGGGACAGCATACCCGGCGCACCCAAATACCCGATGCACTAAATGGTCAGGCTCGTACTGCCAGCGAGACCCAGAGAGCGTGGCCCCTGATCGGGCTGAGGTGCTCCCGCGTTTTCAAGCCAGCGATACCCAGAGGTCATCCCAGTCGGTGGGCAGGAAATTGCCCTCGCGCCGCAGCACTTGCTGGTGCTTGCGGTTGAGCACGAAGTGCGTGGGACGCCGCGAAATGGCGCCAAAACTGTCCTTGTGCCCCTCTGCGTTTCGCCAGGCAATGGGAAAACGCTGCTCGGCGGGTACCGAAACCTTGAGCAGCTCGATGTACTGCATGAAGTCAGCCGCCTTCTCGTCCATGTTCACGCCCAGCAGCACAAAGTCGCGCTGGCGATTGGCGGTGTAAAACTCGCGCATGAGGCGCAGCTCGTTGGTGCACAGAGCGCAGCCAGCGGTGAAAAAGCTCACCAGACACACCTTGCCCGCATAGTCCGTCAGCATGACCGGCTTGCCTTCGCTGTTGGTACCGGTCAGCGTGTGAAGAGGGCCCGGAGTCTGGGCCAGACCGGACGCCGGCGCGAGAGTGGCAAGGGCAGCGGCAGAGCAGGCGTGGAGAAATGCGCGTTTGTCCATGGTGTGACCCGGTGATGGAAGGCGTGAGAGAGAGCACCCAGGGCGCCTGGTGTGGCGCCCTCGTCTATCAAGGGGCCGTGGCCGCAGCGGCCGCCTGCTGGGCCATGGCCGCCATCACGTGTGCCACGGAGGCGGTGAGGCGCTTGGCATAGGGCACGTGCAGAAACTCATTGGGGCCGTGCGCGTTGCTCTTGGGGCCCAGCACGCCACACACCATCATCTGCGCGCTGGGGAAGCCTTCGCTGAGCATGTTCATGAGCGGAATGGTGCCGCCCTGGCCGATGTAGCCGCAGGGCGCGCCAAAGTGGGCCTGCGAGGCCTCGTTGAGCGCCTGCTCGAACCAGGGCGTGGTGGCCGGGGCGTTCCAGCCCGTGGCACCGCCACCGCTCTGGAAGGTGACCTTGGCCTGATAAGGCGCGTTGTCTTCGAGCAGCGACTTGAGTTGCTGCACGGCCTGCGCGGCGTCCACCAGCGGGGGCAAACGCAGGCTGAGCTTGAACGCGGTGTAGGGGCGCAGCACGTTGCCCGCGTCCTGCAGCGCCGGGAAGCCATCGGCACCAGTCACGCTCAGCGTGGGCTCCCAGGTGCGCTTGAGCAGCGCCTGCACCGGGTCGGTGGTGGTGGGCAGCGCAAACGTGGTGGAGCCGCCGCAGTCGTAGTGCGCCCAGGGGAAGCGCTTGTACACCTCTTCCCCCAGGATGGCCGCCGTGGCGCGGGCCTGGGCCATGCGGTCGGCGGGCACTTCGCAGTGGAAGCTCTGCGGCAGCAGCCGGCCGGAGGCGCTGTCTTCCAGGCGGTCGAGCACCTGGCGCATGATGCGGAACGACGAGGGCACCAGGCCCGAGGCATCGCCCGAGTGGATGCCCTCGGTCAGGATCTCGACCTTGAGCGTGCCGCTGGCCATGCCGCGCAGGCTGGTGGTGAGCCACAGCTGGTCGTAGTTGCCGGCGCCCGAGTCCAGGCACACGACCAACGCCACATTGCCCATGCGGGGCTTGAGCGCATCGATGTAGGGCAGCAGGTCGCGGGAGCCGCTTTCCTCGCAGGTTTCGATGAGGCCCACGATGCGCGGGTGCGGCACGTTCTGGCGCTTCAACTCTTGCACGGCAGCGATGCTGGCATACACCGCGTAGCCGTCATCGGCACCACCGCGGCCGTAGAGCTTGCCGTCTTCGTACTTGGGCGTCCAAGGGCCCAGGTCACTGCGCCAGCCGGAGAACTCGGGTTGCTTGTCCAGGTGGCCGTACATGAGCACGGTGTCGGTGGCATTGGGCTGGGTGGCGGCGATCTCGAAGAACAGCACGGGGGTGCGGCCTTCCAGGCGCACGATTTCGAGCGTCAGGCCCTCGACCTTTTGCGACTCCACCCAGGCAGCGGCATTGCGCACCACGGTGTCGAGCAGGCCCAGCTCGGCCCAGTCGGCCGCGAAGGTGGGGGACTTGGCAGGGATGGCGATGTAGTCGGTGAGCTGGCGAACAATGTCGCTGTCCCAGGCGTGGCTGACACGCTGCAGGGCCAGCTCAGGCTGCAGGACTTGGGAGGGCACGCGGGCGTTCATGGTGGGGCTCCTGAAGGCGGAAGGTGATCAATCCACCATTCCAACACAACCCCCCGCCGGGCGCCATCGATCAATACAGAGACTCTGGCAGGGTCTCGGGATTGGCCTGGGCCACCAGCTGGGCGCTGGGCCGGCGCAGCCCCGTGGCCACCTCGACCCGGTTGCGGCCGTTGTTCTTGGCCTGGTACAGCGCACGGTCGGCGGCAGCGATCAGCATGTCCCAGCTGTCGCCCGATTCCAGCCGCCCGCCGAACACGCCAATGCTCACCGTGACGGCAATGCCAGGGCCCGGCACGCCGTCGACAGGGCAGCGCGACTCCTCTGCCGCCTTGCACAGCTCGCGCGCCAGTTGTTCGGCCCCGGCCAGCCCGGTGTCGGGCAGCAGCACCAGGAACTCTTCACCCCCATAGCGGCCCACCAGGTCCTGCGCGCGCACGCGCTGGCGCAGCACGTTGACCACGCTGCACAGCACGCGGTCGCCCGCAGGGTGACCGTACTGGTCGTTCACATCCTTGAAGTGGTCGATGTCCACCATCAGCAGCGCCATGGGCTCGCGCATGCGCTGTGCACGGGCCACGTCGCGGTCGAGCGCGGTGATGAGCGAGCGGCGGTTGGCCACGCCGGTGAGCGGGTCCAGCGCAGCCAGCACGCGGTTGTTTTCGTCGGCCCGGTCGCGCAGCATGAACACAAACCCCACCGAGCTGACGAGCACCACCGAGAAGGTCGCAAAAAAGGTCAGGGTCTGCAGCGCGCTGCTTTGCAGGATGCTGGTGGCCTCGGCGTGCGTGCTGACGGCCACCACGGCGCGCCCTCCCAGCACCACGGCTTCCACAGCCAGGCCGGCTACCAGCAGCCATTGGCCGCGCCCCACCGTCTCATGCCGGTGCGACACCGCCGCCAGCAGCGCCCACACGGCCTGCAGCCCGATGGACAGTCCCACAAAACTGACCCGCGCCGGAAAGTTGTTGATGAACACCGAGACAAAGACCAGCACCAGCAGCGGAGGCGCCAGCAGCAGCGGCCAGCGCACCGGGCGCCCCTGGAACTGGTAGACCGCCGAGATCAGGCCCACGAACACACTGGACAGCAGCAGATTGCCCAGCACGATGGACAACACATCGGGGATCAGGCCGCGCAACATGATGAGCAAGTGGCCGATGGCATTGACCAGCAGGGCCGCAGCCCACAGGCCCAGGCCATCGCGCCGCCGTCCCCAGCCCACCACGGCCATGGAGGCCGCCATCATGAGGGAGCTGGCAATGATCATTGCCAGCATGGTGGGGACGTGGGCGGCCATAGATGCAGGGGGACGGTGGGGCGGGGAGGAATCAAGCCAGCATAAACCATGGGCGGCCGCCCGCATGCGGCCGCAGGCTCCCTCCCCCCTTATGTCAGCCCCCTATTGCAGCTGGGCGGGCGCCCGGGCGCCGCTGCCGGGCGCATGCTGCCCTTCGCCATCGCCGGTTTGCGCCATGGGTGCGGCCAGGGCCGTGCGCTGGGCATAGCCCAAGCCGCCTTGGCTCGCCGTGCCATCACCACGCGAGAGCTTGAACACCTGCACCGCGCCCGCCAGCCGGGTGGCCTGCTCGCGCAGGCTCTGGGCTGCGGCGGCCGATTGCTCCACCAGCGCGGCGTTCTGCTGCGTCATCTGGTCGAGCTGGTTGACGGCGGTGTTGACCTGGCCAATGCCGTCGGACTGCTCGCTGGAGGCGGCCGTGATCTCGCCAATGATGTCGCCCACGCGTTGGACCGAGCCCACGATCTCGTCCATCGTGCTGCCCGCGTTCTTCACCAGGCGCGCGCCAGACTCCACCCGCTCCACCGACGCGCCGATGAGCGCCTTGATCTCGCGCGCGGCCTCGGCGCTGCGCCCGGCGAGGTTGCGCACCTCGCTGGCCACCACGGCAAAGCCCCGGCCCTGCTCGCCCGCGCGGGCGGCTTCCACCGCGGCGTTCAGCGCGAGGATGTTGGTCTGGAACGCAATCGAATCGATCACGCCGATGATGTCGGCGATCTTGCGCGAGCTCTGGTTGATGTCGCCCATGGTGGTGACCACCTCGCCCACCACCTGGCCACCGCGTGCGGCCACTTCGGCAGCGGTGCTGGCCAGCTGGTTGGCCTGGCGTGCGGCGTCGGCCGACTGGCGCACGGTGGAGGTCAGGTGCTCCATGCTCTGTGCGGTCTGCGCCAGGCTGCTGGCTGTGGCCTCGGTGCGGGCCGACAGGTCCTGGTTGCCGCTGGCGATCTCGGCGCTGGCGGTGGTGATGCTGTCCACGGCATTGCGCACCTGCTGCAGCATCTGCGTGTAGCGCTGGCGCATGCCCTCTACCTCCTGCACCAGCGCACCGATCTCGTCGCGCCGCGTGGTGTGGAAGGCCTCGGTCAGGTCGCCCTGCGCGACCAGCGTGATGGCCTGGGTCAGATCCTGCAGCGGGCGGCTCACGCCCCGGCGCAGCATGACGAACAGGCCGATGGCCAGCAGCACCACGGCCACGGCCATCAGGCCCCACACGGCGAGCGTGACGCGCCGCTGGCTGGCCATGGCCTCACCGTCGGCCACCTCGGCCACCACCCACCAGCCGCCGCTGGTCTTGCGCACCAGCGCCCAGGGGCTCTCGGCGCCGGTGCCCAGCACGTCGGCCGCTTCGCGCACAAAGCCGTCCTGCGATGCAGCCAGCGCTTCAAAGAAGGGGCGCGCCTGCGGGTAGGCCTCCAGCACGCGCTTGCCGCGCGCCGTGGGGTGGTACACGAACACGGCCTGGTCGAGCGAGGTGCCGGGGTTGATCACGTAGGTACCGCCATGCTCGAAGAACTTCGTCTGCGCCACCTGCTTTTGCAGCATGGCATGGAAGACGCTGATGTCGTTGCCGATGAACAGCAGTGCAATGACCTTGCCCGAGGCGTCCTTGGCGGGCAGGTAGTGGCCCATGAAGGGCTTGCCGTTCACCACCGTCACGCCGGTGTAGGGCTCGCCCTTGGCCACCGTGGCGTAGGCCGGGTCGGTGCGGCCGAGCGGCGTGCCCATCTGGCGCTCGCCCTTGTCGTTCTTGACCGAGGTGGTGATGCGCACGAAGTCATCGCCCTTCTTGGCGAACACGGTGGCAATGCCGCCCGTCTCGCTGGCGAATTTATCGACCGAGCCATAGTCTTCGTTGACCAGCGCGCCGTAGCTGCGCAGCTCGCCCGAGGCTTCGTCGAGCTGCATGGTGGCCTCGAAGTAGCGCTGAAAGCCCTTCATGGTCAGCTGCACCAGCTCGCGGTTGGTGTTGTCGGCCGCGTCCAGCGATTGCGCCACGCTCTGGGCGGTGTCGCCCACGCTGGCCACTACCTGCGCGCGGGTGCTGCGTTCGGTCAGCACGGCAATCGCCAGCCCCACCAGCACCAGCACCAGGGCCACCAGCGCAATGGCGGTCAACGTGACCTGACGCGCGACCGATCGGTTGTTGGCAAGGGATGCTGCCATGGGGGATGTCTCCTGCTAGTGAACGCGAATGCACAAAGCCGGCTGGGCCGGTCTGCTCTGAATCTACGGCCAGAGTCTTGTTACATTTATTCACGCATTCCCTTACGCAATTGTGCGGACTGGAGGCCCGGGGCGATTGCGCTTAGGGGTGGGGTTCAGCGCCCTGCAGAAGCTGTCAGCGCCCGGTCCCGCCACGCCAGACCGGCCGAGGTATCAGCCGCCGGGCGGTATTCGCAACCCACCCAGCCCTTGTAGCCCAGGGCGTCGATGGTGTCGAACAGGAACGGGTAGTGCAGCTCGCCCCGGTCGGGCTCGTTGCGCGCGGGCACGCCTGCCACCTGGATGTGGGCCACGCGGCCCGTGGGCAGGTAGCGTTGCAGCTTGCCGTGGAGGTCGCCTTCCACCAGCTGGCAGTGGTACAGGTCCATCAGCACCTTCAGGTGCGGCACCTGGGCCGCATCGAGCAGTTCGTGCGCGTGGTCCTGCCGGTTCAGGAAGTAACGCGGCACGTCGCGCAGGTTGGTGGGTTCGATGAGGATGTCGCACCCTGCGCACCCCGCCTGGTCTGCCGCCCAGCGCAGGTTGCCCACACACAGGGCCTTGAGCGACTCACGCTCCACGTCCGGTGGCACGGTGCCGCACAGCACGTGGATGGAGGGGCAGCGCAGCCTTTCGGCATACCGCAAGGCCTCCAGCACCCCGGCGCGAAACTCTGTCTCCCGCCCCGGCTGTGCGGCCAGACCGCGCGCGCCCCGCTCCCAGGCGCAGGCCATGTCGGCGCGGTCGGCACCGGCTGCCGGGGCGTTGAGCAGCGCCAGCTGCAGACCGTTGTTCTGCAGCCGGGCAGCGATCTCGCCAGGGTCGAACGCGTAAGGGAAGTGCAGCTCCACCGCCCGAAATCCGTCGCGTGCCGCAGCGGCAAAGCGGTCGAGCAGCGGCAGCTCGGAGTACATCAGGCTCAGGTTGGCGCAAAACTGGGGCATGGGCGGTGCGGCGGGTGCCGCAGCAAACAAAACCCTGCCAGCTTATCGCGCCACGGCCCACAGGCAGGCCTGTGAGATCCCCCAGAGGCAGAAAACAGGCCTTATGAGCCGATAGTGCCAGTGGAATCTGCTTCTTTAGCTGCATTATTCATAGCACCCAGATCCCATGCACTGGCAAGGCGGGGTGGCCACGCACACCCTCGGCGGGCGCGTCGCGGGCCCCGTGGTCCGACTATTGGGCCTTCGCGCCGAACGCCTGCACGGCGGCACGGCCCACTGCCGAGTCGTCGGTGAAGAAGCCGTCGATGCCCGCACGCAGGTAGGCCGTGATCTCGGCCACGCTGTCGCCGCGCACGATGCCGTCGGTGGCGGGTGCCTTTTTCAGACCGGCGGGCAGGAAGGCATTTTCAGGCCGCAGCGTCCAAATGTGCACGGCCAGCCCGGCAGCGTGGGCCTGCGCGACCAGCGGCGTGGGCTCGCCGGGCACACCGTCCTTCACTGGCACTACCAGGGTCTTGTAGGGGCCGACGGCGTTGGCGTAAGTGGCCACCTGCTTCAGGCCCTCGGGCGTGATCAGGTCGGCATAGCCGCGCGTGTTGGCCGCGCCCTGGGCCACAAAGTCGTACGGCCGTCCCGAGGGCGCCACCAGCTGCACCAAGCGCACGGTGCTGAGCTTGCGGATGGCCTGCAGGTTGGCCACCTCGAAGGACTGCACGAACACGGGCGCGTCCTTGTGGTTCCAGCCATTCTTTTCCAGCACCGCCAGGAGCGGCGCTTCCAGCGGCTGGCCGATGGACTGGAAGTAAGTGGGATGCTTGGTCTCGGGGTAGATGCCGATGGTGCGGCCGGTCTTGGCCGTGGCGGCCTTGGCCAGGTCGATCACCTCCTGCAACGTGAGCACCTCGAACTGGCCGTTGTAGGCCACGTTGGCCGGACGCTGCGCAGGAATGCGCTCGCGGGCGCGCAGGGTTTTCAGCTCGGCCAGCGTGAAGTCCTCGGTGAACCAGCCGGTGATGGCCTGGCCGTCGATGGTCTTGGTAGCTTTGCGGCCCGCAAACTCCGGGTGGTCCACCACGTCGGTGGTGGCTTCCTTCACCGAGCCGTCGGCGTTCAGGATGGCAATCGCGTTCTCGTGCCGGGCCACCAGCACGCCGTCCTTGGTGATCACCAGGTCGGGCTCGATGATGTCGGCGCCGTCGTCAATGGCCTTCTGGTACGCGGCCAGCGTGTGCTCGGGCCGCAGGGCCGAAGCCCCCCGGTGGGCAATCACGGTGGGGGTGGGCGGCCAGGCCTGCTGGGCCACGGCGCCCAGCGCCCAGGTGGTGAGCAGCGCGGCAGCGGTCACGGCGCGCAGTGCAATGCGTTTCATGCGGGTCTCCTACAAACGGAGACCGCACCTTAGCCGATGCGGTTGACAGCGGTGTGTCGCGAGGAGGCCTAGGCGTGTTCGAAGAGAAAAACGGCTGTGCCCGCGCGCGCATTCGGCAACCAGCGCACCTCTTCCCCATCCTGCAGCCCGAAGGCGTCGAGGATGCGCAGGCTGTTCTTGGTCGCCAGCACCTCAAAGTCCTTGTAGGTGCCCACGCGAATGTTGGGCGTGTCGTACCACTGGTAGGGCAGGCGCCGCGTAACCGGCATGCGCCCGCGCAGGATGGACAGGCGGTTGGGCCAGTGCGCAAAGTTGGGGAACGCCACCACGCCGGTGCGGCCCACACGCGCCGTCTCGCGCAGCATGGTTTCGGCATTGCGCAAATGCTGCAGCGTGTCGATCTGCAGCACCACGTCAAAGCTGTTGTCGTCAAACATGGCCAGCCCCTCGTCGAGGTTGAGCTGGATCACATCCACCCCGCGCTGCACGCAGGCCAGCACGTTGGCGTCGTCGATCTCCACACCATAGCCGCTGCAGCCGCGCTCGCGCTGCAGGTAGTCGAGCATGGCGCCGTTGCCGCAGCCCAGGTCGAGCACGCGCGAGCCGGGGGGCACCAGGCGCGCTAGGGCTTGCATTGCCGCTTTTTCGGTCATGGTTGCAACTCCTTGGCAATGCTATCGAAGTAAGAGCGCATCACGCCCATGTAGCGAGCGTCATCGAGCAAAAAGGCATCGTGCCCATGGGGCGCATCGATCTCGGCATAGCTCACGCTGCGGCGGTTATCGAGCAGGGCCTTGACGATCTCGCGGCTGCGCCTGGGCGAAAAACGCCAGTCGGTGGTGAAGCTCACGAGCAGGAACTTCGCCGTGGCACGGGCCAGGGCGCGCGTGAGGTTGTCGGCATGCGCGCGGGCGGGGTCGAAGTAGTCGAGCGCCCGGGTGATCAGCAGGTAGGTGTTGGCGTCGAAGTAGTCGCTGAACTTGTCGCCCTGGTAGCGCAGGTAGCTTTCGATCTGAAATTCGATGTCCTGCGTGCTGTATTTCAGGTCGATGCCTTCGCGCAGCTGGCGCCCGAACTTCTCGTTCATCACATCGTCGCTGAGGTACGTGATGTGGCCAATCATGCGGGCGATGCGCAGGCCGCGTTTGGGGATCACGCCATGGCGGTAGAAATGGCCGCCGTGAAAGTCCGGGTCGGTCACGATGGCGCGGCGGGCCACCTCGTTGAAAGCGATGTTCTCGGCCGTGAGGTTGGGCGCGCTGGCCACCACCACGGCGTGGCGCATGCGCTCGGGGTATTGCAGCGTCCAGCTCAGGGCCTGCATGCCGCCCAGGCTGCCGCCCAGCACGGCGGCCAGTTGCTGGATGCCCAGGCGGTCCAGCAGGCGGGCCTGGGCGTTGACCCAGTCTTCCACGGTGACCACGGGGAAGTCCGCGCCATAGACCTCGCCCGTGTCGGGGTGCGTGTGCATGGGGCCGGTGGAGCCGAAGCACGAGCCCAGGTTGTTCACACCGATGACGAAGAAGCGGTCGGTGTCCACGGGCTTGCCCGGGCCGATCATGTTGTCCCACCAGCCCTCGCTCTTGTCCTGCCCGGCATACACGCCCGCCACGTGGTGCGAGGCGTTGAGGGCGTGGCACACGAGCACGGCGTTGGAGCGGTCGGCATTGAGCGTGCCGTAGGTCTCGAAGGCCAGGTGGTAGTCGCGGATCGACGCGCCGCTTTGCAGCGGCAGCGCATCCGGGAAGTGCATGGACTGGGGTGTGGCGATGAACGACATAGTTGGAACTGGTAAGCCCTCACGTTCCACCGCTTGCGCACGCTGCAGGTCCCTGGGGAGCCGCTTTTGCCAAAGGCATGCCTTCGGCAAAAAAATACCCGGCGTCGCTAAAAACGAGGCCGGGCAGGTGTGTCGGACGGGTCTTTAGCAGAATTTATAAAGCGCCCGCAAGCTGTGGCAAATCGGCGCGTTCGGCAAATATACCAAAGCAGCGTCGCCTCGCCCAGCCCGTTGCATCGATCAGATCAACCCGCCGACGAAAAAATCGCCAGCAGCCCCAGCACCAGGAAGATGACGGCTGACACCAGGTGCACCGCGCGAATGGGCACCTTGCGCGTGATGCGCTCGCCCAGCCAGACCACCGGCGCATTGGCCAGCATCATGCCCAGCGTGGTGCCCGCCACCACCCACAGGTAGGCGTTGTATTTGGCGGCCAGCATGACGGTGGCGATCTGGGTCTTGTCGCCCATCTCGGCCAGGAAGAACGCGACCACCGTGGTGCCAAACACGCCCCAGCGCGGGGAGCCGTCGGCTTCGCCTTCGTCCAGCTTGTCGGGGATCAGCATCCAGATCGCCATGGCGATGAACGAGGCACCCAGGATCCAGCGCAATACCTGTGGGCCGAGGAAGGTGGTCACCCACGCACCGACCGCGCCGGCCAGGCCGTGGTTCACCAGGGTCGCGACCAGGATGCCCAGCACGATGGGCCAGGGTTTGCGAAAACGCGCTGCCAGCACCAGCGCGAGCAGCTGCGTCTTGTCGCCCATCTCGGCGAGCGCGACGATGGCGGTGGAAATGAAGAAGGCTTCCATGGGGGAGGGGGTCCTATCCGGCCGGATGGGTGGAAAACGCATTGACTGCACCCCGACTCCGGCCATGTGGATCGGTTTGCAGTCAATGGTCTCGCCCAGCTCAAAAGCCGCATACGCCATAGGTTTCAAAGAACCCAAGTGTGTTGACGCATGCCCCCGACGCATTGCGCGGCCGGGCGGGCTACTCCCCAAAGACTGGCGGATTCTACCTTATGGTTTGCCCGGAAATTCACCGAAAAACCACGCCAACCCAGCGTTTTGAGCCCATCTGCCCAGAAATAAAACCCCACGGGCCCCATAAAGTGATTAATAATGGATTCGCTCTTCTGCTCGCAGAGGGGCAGTTAGCTTAGCGGTGAATGGTCAGTTTCGCGTCTTTGAAGTCGTCACAGGTTTGTTGATTGCGTCGGGCTCCATCGCGTTTTTGTGTTTTTTCAGGAGTCCTTCATGGGCAACAAACTTTACGTGGGCAACCTGCCCTACTCTTTCCGCGACGAAGATCTGCAACAGACCTTCAGCCAGTACGGCTCGGTTGGCAGCGCCAAGGTCATGATGGAACGTGACACCGGCCGCTCCAAGGGTTTCGGTTTTGTCGAAATGGGCAGCGATGCTGAAGCCCAAGCCGCCATCCAAGGCGTGCATGGTCAAAACTTCGGTGGCCGTGACCTCGTGGTCAACGAAGCCCGTCCTATGGAGCCCCGCGCTCCCCGTAGCGGTGGCTTCGGTGGTGGCAATGGCGGCGGCGGTTACGGCGGTGGCCGTAGCGGCGGCGGCTACGGTGGTGGCGGCGGTGGCGGTTACGGCGGTGGCCGTAGCAGCTACTAAAAAGTCCTTATCGGCAGTCCTCAGGGTCTGCCGACGGCAAAGAAAGGAGCCTTCGGGCTCCTTTTTGCGTTCTGGCGCGGCATGTGCACCACAGCGTACAAAGCCCCTTGCTTTTTCCGCAAAAGTGTGGCGCATAATGGTCTGGCGGGTTTGGCCCGCATTTCAAGTTTGCGGTGATCCGTCAGTTTCGCGCTGAGAGCGTCATTGAGATTAGCTGGCTGCGTTTTGGGGACTCCATCGCTTTATCCATGTGTTTTTGAGGAGTCCCTCGATGGGCAACAAACTGTACGTCGGCAACCTGCCTTACTCGGTGCGCGACGGTGATCTGGAACAGGCCTTTGGCCAGTTCGGTGCCGTGACCAGCGCCAAGGTCATGATGGAGCGCGACACGGGTCGCTCTAAGGGCTTTGGCTTTGTGGAGATGGGCAGCGACGCAGAAGCCCAGGCCGCCATCAACGGCATGAACGGCCAGCCACTGGGTGGCCGCAGCATCGTGGTCAACGAAGCCCGTCCCATGGAACCGCGCCCACCCCGCAGCGGTGGTTTTGGCGGCGGTGGTGGCGGCTACGGCGGCGGTGGCCGCAGCGGTGGTGGTGGCGGATATGGCGGCGGCCGTGAAGGCGGCGGTGGCTACGGTGGTGGCCGCGAGGGCGGCGGCGGTGGTGGTTACGGCGGTGGCCGGGAGGGCGGTGGCGGGGGCTACGGCGGCGGTGGCCGCAGCGAAGGTGGTTTCCGCAGCCCGTACGGTTCGGGCTCGCGCAACGGTGGTGGCGGCGGCCGCAATGGCGGCGGTGGTGGCTACGGTGGCGGCGGCAACGGCGGCTACTGAACCCCACGGTTCTTTCTGTCAGAAGGCCCCTTCGGGGGCTTTTTTCATGGGCAGCCGGATTTCGAGGGAGTAGTTGGTCGCCCCCTCCGCCTTAGGCGCCAAGCGTGGCGCCGCCCTTACTGCATTTCAGTCTGACGGCGCTTGCGCGGGCGGCCCGCCAGCACCTTGTCGAACAGGGGGTTGGGCAGCATGCGCAGCAGCTTGGCGACCACGCCCATTTGCCAGGGGATGACCCGGTAGCTCACGCCTGCCTGAATGGTGCGGAACGCCCGGTCGGCAAAATCGGCGGGCTGCATCAAAAACGGCATGCTGTAGCGGTTCTGTTGCGTGAGGGGGGTATCGATATAGCCCGGCGACACCGTCACCACGCGCACGCCGTGGGGACGCAACTCACCCCGTAGGCTTTCGCAGTAGCTGATGACGGCCGCCTTGCTGGCGCAATAGGCGCCATGGCCGGGCAGGCCCCGGATGCCGGCCACACTGCCAATGCCCACCAGGGTGCCGCTGCCGCGCTGCACCATGGCGTCCACAAACGGCTGGAACGTGGCCGCCATGCCGATGTTGTTGGTGGCAAAGGTGCGAGCCATGACCTCGATATCGCTCAGCACGGCTGTGTCCATGCCCACGCTGATGCCTGCGTTGGCAATCACCACATCCGGCACCCCCTGGCGCGCAATGCAGTCACGCCCCGCAGCCACGATGCTGTCAGTCACCGACACATCAGCACTATAAATTTCATAGCTATCAGGGCTTATACCTTGAGCACTTGCCCATGTTTTGACCTCGGAAGTGCGCCGCGCCACCAGTGCCAGGCGGTACCCTGCGCGGTGGTAGCGGTGGGCCAAGGCCTGGCCAATGCCGCTGGAGGCGCCGGTGATGAAGACAAGGGGAGTGGTCATGTACGTTCCGGCAGTGGGCGACAAGGCAGGGATGGGACTACCGAGTGGTGCCCGGCAGGATCATGCCGCGCACCCGCCCGCGCAGTTGCAGCACTTGGTCGAGGTTGTCGTAATCCATGCCGTCGGCGGTGAACCGGTCGTTGCCGCGTGTGAGCGTGACGGGCTGGTCAGAGCGCACCCGCTCGGTGTTGGTGAACGCATGCAGAAACTCCCCCCGGAACTCCATGCGGGGCTGCGCCGCTGCCCCGGGCTTGGCGGGCAAGGGTTCGCGCGTGACGATGGCATTGCCGAACAACTGCACCTCCGACCCGTCGGCGTTGCTCAGGGCCCGGTTGGCGGTAGCTACAGTGACGCGGCCATCGAGGCTGACCGAGCGCATGCGGACCTGGTCGATCTCCAGCGTGTCGGTGTCGGGGTAGTGGCGCGCCTCATCGCCCTGCACCTCGCTCTGCAGGCGGCCCGTGGCGTCGAACGTCTTCACCGAGAAGGACTTCATGAAATAGTCTGGCTGATGCTGCACGGGCCGGTCGATGGCGGGCAACTGCGGCATGGGCGCGTTGCGCACCAGCCACCAGGTGCCCAGGGCCAGCAGGCCCATCAGCACCACGGGCAGGTAGATCGAGAGCTGGTCCCAGCCCTGGCGGATCACGCGGATCATGCGGTGTAGTCCGCCAGCAGCGCCGCATAGCGGCCCGTGGCCACGAGCAGCAGGTCGCACAGCTCACGCGCCGCACCGTCGCCCCCGCGCGCCTGGGTGACGAAATGGGCCGCATGGCGCACCTCGGTCTGGGCGTTGGCGGGCGCACACGCGAAGGCGCTGCGGCGCATCACAGGCAGGTCGGGCCAGTCGTCGCCCATGGCAGCGGCCTGCGCCCAGGTCAGGCCCAAGGTGGCAAGGATTTGTTCGGCGGCGGGGCGCTTGTCTTCGGTGCCGAACACCGCGTGCTCTACGCCCAGGGCCTTCAGGCGCACGCGCAGCGGGGCAGAGTCACGGCCGGTGATCACAGCGGGGGTGATGCCCGCCTTTTGCAGCAGCTTGAGACCATGCCCGTCCAGGGTGTTGAAGCGCTTGATCGTCTCGCCCGCTTCGCTGAAGTACAGGCCGCCGTCGGTCAGCACGCCGTCCACGTCGAAGAAGGCCACGCGCACACCCTGAGCGCGCAGCAGCAGCTCCGGGTCGATCTGCAGGGCGGGAGAGGGAAAGGTCTGCGGGGACAGCGCCATCGTCAGATCACCTTCGCACGCATCAGGTCGCCGATGTGGACCACGCCCACCAGGGCACCCGCAGCGTCCACCACCAGCACGCTGGTGATGGCGTGGGCCTCCATCATTTCGGCGGCATCCACGGCCAGCGCGTCGGGGGCAATGCGGCGCGGGTTGGCATGCATGACCTGGGCGGCGGTGGTGGACCGCAGTTCTGCCCCGGCCTCGATGCGGCGGCGCAGGTCGCCGTCGGTGAAGATGCCCAGCACCTGCCCGGCGGCATCGACGATGGCCGAGGCGCCCAGGCCTTTGGCGCTCATCTCGCGCATGAGGTCGCTGAACGAGGCATCGGGGGCCACACGCGGCACTTCAGTGCCCGAACGCATCACGTCGCTCACATGGGTGAGCAGCTTGCGTCCCAGCGCACCGCCAGGGTGCGAGCGGGCAAAGTCTTCAGGGCGAAAGCCCCGGGCGTCCAGCAGGGCCACGGCCAGCGCGTCGCCCATGGCCAGCTGGGCCGTGGTGCTGGCGGTGGGGGCCAGGTTCAACGGGCAGGCTTCGCGCGCCACGCTGCAGTCGAGCACCAGGTCGGCATAACGCGCCAGGGTGGACTGCAGGCCGCCCGTCATGGCGATCATGGGCGCGCCCAGGCGCCGCAGCACCGGCAGGATGGCTGTGAGTTCGCCGCTTTCGCCGCTGTTGGAGATGGCCAGCACCAGGTCGTCGCCGGTGACCATGCCCAGGTCGCCATGGCTGGCTTCGGCGGGGTGCACAAAAAACGCGGGGGTGCCGGTGGAGGCCAGGGTGGCGGCGATCTTGCGGCCCACGTGGCCGCTTTTGCCCATGCCCATCACCACCACGCGGCCCCGGGCCTGCAGCACCATCTGCACCGCCTGGGCAAACACGCCATCCACGCGGGCCGCGAGGCCGTTCAGGGCTTCCGCCTCGATGTGGAAGGTCTCGCGGGCCAGGCGCAGGGCCTGATCAGCATCGAAAGGGGGCAGCGCGGCGGGGGCGGGAGTCATGCACGGATTCTATCGACCGGGCATGCGGGCCGGGCCGCCGCGTCGGCCAAGTCCACTGGCATGGTCCGTGCATCCGGGCAGCAAAGCCTTTGCCCGGCCCACGAGGCTGCAAGACTTGCGCGCACTGGGATGCAGCAATCGCCTGCAGTCCGAGCCAGTGGCTTGATTGAATCCTGTGTTACACAAGTCAAGCCTCGGATAGCATCGAACCCATGTCCTCTCTCGCCCTCACACTGCTTTACCTGCTGGCCGCGGTGCTGGGCGTGGTGGCATGCCGCAGCCTCAAGCTGCCGCCCATGCTGGGCTACCTGGCCGCCGGGGTGCTCATTGGGCCGCATGCGCTGGCGCTGGCGCAGAACTCCGAAGGCGTGCGCCACCTGGGCGAGTTTGGGGTGGTGTTCCTGATGTTTGCCATCGGGCTGGAATTCAGCCTGCCCAAGCTGCGCGCCATGCGCAAGCAGGTGTTTGGCCTGGGGCTGATGCAGGTGGTGCTGACGATGGCCGTCGTGTCCGGACTGGCGCTGGTGCTGTCGCGCTGGGTGGGCGGGGTATGGGACATGGGCTGGCAGACGGCGCTGGCGCTGTCGGGCGTGATGGCCATGAGCAGCACGGCCATCGTGGTCAAGCTCATGGCCGAACGGGCCGAGCTGGAGAGCGAACACGGCCGGCGCGTGATGGGCATCCTGCTGTTCCAGGACCTGGCCGTGGTGCCGCTGCTGGTGCTGATTCCGGCGCTGGGGTCGTCGCCGGACCAGCTGCTCACCTCACTGGGTTGGGCGCTGATCAAGGCCACGGTGCTGGTGGGCCTGCTTCTCACCGGCGGGCAGCGGCTGATGCGCTGGTGGCTCACGCTGGTCGCGCGGCGCAAGAGCGACGAACTGTTCATGCTGAACCTGCTGCTGATCACGCTGGGCCTGGCTTGGCTGACCGAGCTGGCGGGCCTGAGCCTGGCACTGGGCGCCTTCATTGCGGGCGTGCTGGTGTCCGAGACCGAATACCGCCACCAGGTGGGCACGGACATCCGGCCCTTTCACGATGTGCTGCTGGGCCTGTTCTTCATCACCATCGGGATGATGCTGGACTGGCACATCCTGGTGGACCGCTGGGCACTGGTGCTGATGCTGCTCACGGTGCCCCTGGTGCTCAAGCTGGGGATCATCCTGGTGCTGGCGCGCGGCATGGGTGCGACCACCGGTGTGGCGCTGCGCACCGGGCTGTACCTGGCGCAGGCGGGCGAGTTCGGCTTTGTGCTGCTGTCGCTCACGCAAAGCAACGGGCTGGTGCAACCGGCGCTGATGAACCCCATCCTCGCGGCCATGGTGCTCTCGATGCTCGCCACGCCCTTCCTCATCATGTACAGCAACCGCATCGTGATGAAGCTGGTGGCCAGCGACTGGCTGCAGCAGTCGCTGCAGATGACGACCATCGCGCGCAAGTCCATCAACACCAGCAAGCATGTGATCATCTGCGGCTACGGCCGCTGCGGACAGAACCTGGCGCGCATGCTGGAGCACGAGGGCGTCCCGTACATGGCGCTGGACCTGGACCCGGACCGTGTGCGCCAGGCCGCGGCAGCGGGCGACTCGGTGGTGTATGGCGACGCCACGCGCCTGCAGGCGCTGATGGCGGCCGGCCTGGTGCGCGCCAGCGCTGTGGCCGTGACCTATATCGACGTACCCGCCGCGCTGAAGGTGCTGGCCAATGCCCGGTCGCACGCGCCGCAGGTGCCGGTGGTGGTGCGCACGCAGGACGATCTGTACCTGGACAAGCTGCAGGAGGCGGGCGCGACCGAGGTGGTGCCCGAGGCCATCGAGGGCTCGCTCATGCTCGCCAGCCACGCCCTGGCCCTGGTGGGCGTGCCCATGCGCCGCGTGCTGCGCCTGGTGCAGGACCAGCGCGACGCGCGCTACAACTTGCTGCGCGGCTACTTCCACGGCGCCGATGACGACACGGTGAACGAGCGCGACCAGGAGCGCCTGTCTACCATCAACCTGCCCCCGGGCTCCACCGCGCTGGGCCGTAGCCTGGGCCAGCTGGCGCTGCCGGCCATGGGCGTGCGCGTGGTCAACCTGCGGCGCGGCAATGGCCATGTGAGCGCGACGGTGGACGAGGCCCTGCTGGCCGAAGGCGACACGCTGGTGCTGTCGGGCCACCCGGCTGCGCTGGCGCTGGCGGAAGACAAGCTGCTGAAAGGCTGACCGGCCTGGGGCACGCCGCTGGTAACTCAACGGGTGGTCGGGCCCAAAATTTGAATGAAATGTGCCTGTAGCGCCAGTGCAATATGCGCTATCAGCTACATATTTAATAGCAAACTACAGCAACTCCGCAGGCCCAGGCCGCCCGAACAAGTAGCCCTGGAACTGGCGGCAGCCGTTGCGCAGCAAGAACGCGCGCTGCCCTTCGGTCTCTACCCCCTCGGCCACCACGTCCAGGCCCAGGCTGCGGGCCAGCGTGATGATGGTGCAGGCGATGGTGGCATCGTTGGGGTCGGTGAGCACGTCGCGTACAAAGCTCTGGTCGATCTTGAGCTGGTCCAGCGGCAGACGCTTGAGGTAGCTGAGCGATGAGTAACCGGTGCCAAAGTCGTCGAGCGAAAAACCCACCCCCAGCGTGCGCAGCGCCTGCATCTTGAGGATGCTGTCCTCCACGTCGTGCAGCAGCAGGCTTTCGGTCAGTTCGAGCTTGAGCAGGCGCGGGTTGGCGGCCGCATCGCGCAGCGCGGCCAGCACCTGCTCCACAAAATCGGGCTGGCGGAACTCCTGCGCACTCACGTTGACGGCCAGCGTCCACGCAGCCGTCGCCGGGGCGGTGGCCCACTGGGCCAGCTGGCGGCAGGCCAGGGCCAGCACCTGGCGGCCCAGGGGCAGGATGAGCCCGGTCTGCTCGGCCAGCGGGATGAAGTCGGCGGGCGAGACCATGCCGCGCTGCGGGTGTTGCCAGCGCACCAGCGCCTCGGCCCCCAGCAGGTGGCCGGTGGCGTCCACCACCGGCTGGTAGTGCAGCAAAAATTCGTTGCGCGCCAACCCCAAGCGGATGTCCCCCTCCAGCGCTGAGCGCGCCGATGCGGCGGCCTGCATGGCGGGGTCGAAAAAGCACAGGGTATTGCGCCCCTGCGCCTTGGCCTGGTACATGGCCAGATCGGCGCGCTTGAGCAGCTCCTGCACGGGCTGCTGCGCGTCCTGGAACAACGCAATGCCGATGCTGGGGGTGCTGTGCATGTCGCAGCCGTCCACCACGTAAGGCTGGTTCAGCGCCACCAGCACCTTCTGGGCCACGGCCTCGGCCTCGGCGGCGGCTTCGACCTCCTGGCCGTGCAGGCCCTGCACCACGACCACAAACTCGTCACCACCCAGCCGCGCCACGGTGTCGGTGGCTCGCACGCAGGCCCCGATGCGTGCGGCCACCTGCACCAGCAGGCGGTCGCCCCACTCGTGGCCCATGGTGTCGTTGATGCCCTTGAAATTGTCCAGGTCCAGGAACAGCAGCGCACCGTGCCGGCCTTCACGGTGGGTGGTGGCCACCGCACGCTCCAGCCGGTCCATGAGCAGGCGGCGGTTGGGCAGGCCGGTGAGTTCGTCGTAGAACGCCAGGCGCTGGATCTCGGCCTCGGCCAGCTTGCGCTCGGTGATGTCGCGCGCCACGCCCCGGTAGCCGGTAAAGCGGCCCTCTTCGTCAAAGATGGGCTCGCCGCTGATCGACACCCACACGGGTTTGCCATCCTGGGACAGGCGCTGCATCTCGAAGTCGTGAAAGACCTGGTGCGCCTCCAGCTGCTCGCGGTGCGCGCGCCATTGCCCTTCCGTGGCGAAGGTGTCAGGCAGCTCCCAGCGGGTCAGGCCATAGTGCATGTCATCCGGCACGCCCTCGGTGTGGTACGGGTTGCCGTCCAGCCGCACAAAGCGGAACTGGTCGTCCTGCTCCCAGTACCAGTCGGACGACAGGTCCGTCAGGCTGCGCCAGCGCGCCTCGCTCTGGCGCAAGGCCTCCAGCGTGCTCAGGTAGTCGGTGACATCGGTGAAGGTGCGCACGCGCCCGCCGGGCTCCAGGGCACGGGTGCGCACCTCGATGTAGCGGCCCTTGGGCGTGCGCCGCACATAGCTGTCAGGCAAAGGCAACTGGTTGCCGTGGGCCGCGTACTCCGAGGCCACATATTTGCGCGCCATGGGCTCGATGAGCTGGAAATTGGGACCGAAGTCGCCCCGCTCAGTCTGAAAGCGCACCACCTCTTCCACCAGGGGCTGCGTGGCCAGCAGGCTCTCGGGCAGGTCCAGCAGCTCCAGGTAGCGCTGGTTGTAGACGCGGATGCGCCCCTCGGCGTCGACGTTGGTGATGCCCTGGGAGATGTTGGCCAGCGTGCCTTCGAGGGCACCGGTCTTCTCGGCCAGCAGCGCGCTGGTGCGGGCCAGTTCGGCCTCCACATGGCTGCGGGCCAGCGCGGCGCGGCGGGCGGTCTCCAGCTGGCCGATCGTGCTCAGCAAGGGCTGCAGAAACTGCACATCGGCATGGGTGTAGCCGCCGCTGCGGTTGGCCAGGCCCACCATGGCCACCAGCTCGCCCGCCGCGTGAATGGGCAAGCCCAGGTAGGTGTGCAGCGTGGGGTGACCAGGCGGTGTGCCCGCGCTGCGCGGGTCGTGGCTGGCCTCGTTGCTGAGGACCGGCTCGCCCGTCACCAGCGCAGCGCCCACCAGCGAGTGCAGGTTGTCGAACACCATGCCGTCCTCGGCATGCTCGGCGTAGCGCTGGCGCGAGGCCTCGTCCCAGCTGATGTCGGTCATCGCGTGCACCCGCAGATAGGGGTGCCCATCGTCGGCGCGCTGCACCTGCCCCACCAAGCCGAACGCGCTCTGGGTCAGGGTCATCAGCTCGCTCAGCAGCACCTCAAACGCTGCACGGGGGCCCGAGCTGGCTATGAACATGCCCTGGGCGCGCGAGATGGCTTGCAGCAGCCGGTGCTGGCGTGCGAGCATGGCCTCGGCCGCGCGGCGGGCGCGCGCGCTGGAGCTGCGCTCGAGCACCGCCTCGATCTGCGCGGGCAGGGTGAGCAGGTAGTCCAGCGCCGGGTCCTGCACGGTGAAATCGTCAAACCCGTGGCGCATGGCCTGCGCCGCGTGGGTCTCGGCCCCCATGCGCACGATGATGATGGCCGGAACGCCGTCGAGCAGCTGCAGCAGGTCAAACGCCGAGCCGTCCATGGTGCGCTGGGCGGCCAGCACGATGTCGGGGCGGTGGCGCAGCAATTGCTCGCGCGCCTCGCTGATCGACTCCACCACATCCACGCGCCAACCCGACCAGGGGTCTGCCAGCGCCCCCGCCACTGCCTTCGCGTGGGAGTGATCACTCTCGATCAGCAGAACGGAGATGGGCATGGGCCGATCGTCGGGGAGGTTGGGGCGCCGCAGGCGGCGCGCAGTTTGTAACGCCAGTGAAACACATTATGGCGTCTGGTGCGGGTTCGCGTGTCCGGCGCGCGGGCTGTTTACACTCTCGCACTTTCCGAGCTTCGCGCCGCCGGCCAGCCCTGGGCGTGCGCACAGGCGCAGGCCCCTGCCCGGGCCTTCCCCCCGTCATCACTCCCACACCCACCCATGCAGCCCCTCAGCGTCAACCAGTACCTTCGCCAGCACATCCGCACCGTCCCCGACTGGCCCGCGCCCGGCGTGCAGTTCCGCGACATCACGCCCCTGCTGCAGGACCCGAAAGTGTTCCGCGTGCTGATCGACGCGTTCGTGCACCGCTACATGGACAAGGCGCTGCGCCCCGACGTGGTGGCAGGCCTGGACGCGCGGGGCTTCATCCTGGGGGCTGTGGTGGCCTACGAGCTGAACGTGGGTTTTGTGCCCATCCGCAAGAAAGGCAAGCTGCCTTTCACCACGGTGGAGGAAACCTATGAACTGGAATACGGCAGCGCCACGGTGGAGCTGCACACCGACGCCGTGAAGGCCGGTGACCGCGTGCTGCTGATCGACGACCTGATCGCCACCGGCGGGACCATGATGGCTGGCAAGAAGCTGCTGGAAAAGCTGGGTGCCACGGTCACTGAGGGCGCCGCCATCGTGGACCTGCCCGAGCTCGGCGGCTCACAGCGGCTGCGCGAATCAGGCCTGCCGCTGTTCACGCTGGTGGACTTTGCAGGCCACTGATACTGCGGACGACTTGGGGACGCAAGCCCGGCCACGCCCAGCACGCCCCTGTCTCATCCCTAGTTGAGTTCACCGTACTGGGTGCTGCTCAGATCGGGGGCCTGGCCGTCGGCACCAGGCATCTCGGTGTCCTCAAAACCTGTGGGCTGCGACGGCGGCAGCAGTGGGCCGGAGCGCACAGGCACGCCCGGTCTGGCAGCCGCCGCCGGGGCAGCCGATGACCCCGCCGCATTGGCCAGCGCGCGCTTGAAAGCGGCCACCTCGTCGGCCTCGATGGGTTCAAAGCGGGCAGAAGATGGGGGCCGTGCGGCGGCCAGTGGTGCGGATGCGGGCACCAGAGGCGCAGGGGCCGATACCGCGGCGAGCGGACGGCGCGCCGCCAGCGGGGCCGGAGCAGGCGCAGAAGGGGTCAGTGGAGCAGGAGCGGTCGCAGCGGGGCGTGCGCCAGCCAACGGGGCAGGCGATGGAGCCAGGGGCGCAGGGGCAGTGGCCGCTGCTGCTGGCGGACGGCGCACCGCCGTGGATACCGCCTGCAACGGCAGCGCCGCGCCTTGGGGCGCCACGCCCTTTTGTGGAATACCCACCGCCACGTGGTCGTTGATGCGCCAGTACACGGCCGTCACCAGGATGTCGTAGCGGGTCTTGGCCGTCTGGGCGATGAGCGCCTCGATCTCGCTCAGACGCACCGTCTCGCCGCCGTATTCGCGGGCCAAGTCCATCATCACCAGGAACTGGCGGCCGCGCTGGTCAAGCGACAGCACCTTGAATTTGTAGCTGGCCGACAGCACGCCAGCGCGCACCATGGCGTCGCGCACCACCGTGTAGAGCAGCTCGCGGCGCTCCATGCGCTCGTTCTTGCGGTTGGCGGCGTGCTCAGGCGGCTGGGGTTCCACCAGCGGCTTGCCCTGGCGCCCGGTTTGCAGGGGCACGGTGGCGTCGGCGTTGAACAGGCCGGAGGGCTCGGCCGCTGCGCGGGGCTTGGCGGGGGCGGGTTTGCGGCTGAACCAGCTGAACAGGGACATGGCTTGCTTTCTTCGGATGGTGCCCGGACAAAATCCAAATCGAGTGTACCGCGCCATCCCCCTGCAGAAGATGGAAGAAGCCCAAGGGAACCCCCGACGGGGGCAGCCTGTCAGGTGGCCGCAACGCGGCGGCGGCGATTGCCCAGGCGCTTGGCCAGCACGGCCCCTGCCGCCATGGCCAGGCCCAGGGCAATGGCAGGCTGGCGGTTGGTCAGCTCGGTGAAGCGGATGGCCGTGAGGCTCCAGAGTTTGCAAGGAGCGCTGGCCTGCACGGTGGCGCTGCGCGCGCGGTGCGAGAAGAAAGCGCCTTCACCCACTACCGACCCCGCGCCCACAATCGCCAGGCGCAAGCGCTCTTTTTCGTCCTGGTAGTGCACGCTCAGGCTGCCACTTTCGACCAGATACAGCGTGCGGTCCGTGGCACCCTGGCTGAACAGCACCTGCCCTGCGGGCAGCACCACGGGCAGCAGGTAGGACGACAGCACCTCCCACTGGGCTGCCGTCAGCGGGTTGGTCATGCTGTCCTCCGCCGTGGTCTGGGCAATGGCGTCGATCAGACCTTTGAGGTCCACCTTGGAGGCAACGGGCATGGGAACATTCATGGTCCGCCGAAAGTAACCCTGTTACAGATCGGACACAAGCGCTGTTTACGTCCGTTTACAAGATAGGGCGACCAACGGTCGCTATTTGCCGATGCAGAAGCTGGAGAAGATCACCCCGAGCAGGTCGTCCGAGGTGAACTCGCCGGTGATGGCGCTCAGCGCGTTCTGCGCCAGCCGCAGTTCCTCGGCCAGCAGGTCCAGCGCCGGGCCCTGGGCCTGCAGCTGGTCAGCGGCCTCCTGCAGGTGTGACGACACCGCCTGCAGCGCCTGCACGTGCCGCGCGCGGGCGATGTAGATGCCCTCGGGCGCCGACTGCCAGCCCGCCACGTCCAGCAGCAGCCTCCGCAAGCCGTCCAGCCCCTGACCGGTGCGGGCCGACAGGTGCACCGCCGGGCGCCCGGCGCTGACGGAGGAGGCAACACCCGCCGCGCAGTCCAGCTTGTTCCAGACATCGATCACGGGAATGTTCTTGGGCAGTTTTTGCCCCAAGGCGCTTTCGATATCTGCGTCGGCAGCTACATATTCAGGAGCATTCTGCCGCGACAAGTCGTGCAGGAACAGCACGGCGTCTGCCCCCGCGATCTCGTCCCAGGCGCGGGCGATGCCGATGCGCTCGACCTCGTCGCTGCTGTCGCGCAGGCCGGCGGTGTCGATGATGTGCAGGGGCACCCCCTCGATCTGGATGGTCTGCTGCACCTTGTCGCGCGTGGTGCCTGCGATGGGCGTGACGATGGCCAGCTCGGCCCCCGCCAGCGCATTGAGCAGGGAGCTTTTGCCAGCATTGGGCTGCCCGGCGATGACCACCTTGATGCCCTCGCGCAGCAGCGCCCCCTGGCGCGCGCGCTGCATCACCGAGGCCAGGGTTTGCTGCAAGTTCGATAGCTGCCCATGCGCATCGGCCTTGCGCAGGAAGTCGATTTCTTCTTCAGGGAAGTCCAGCGTGGCCTCCACCAGCATGCGCAGGTGGATGAGCGCATCGCGCAAGCTGTGGATTTCTGCGGAGAACGCGCCCGTCAGCGAGCGGCTGGCGCTGCGGGCTGCGGCCTCGGTGCTGGCGTCGATCAGGTCGGCAATCGCCTCGGCCTGGGCGAGGTCGATCTTGTCGTTGAGGAAGGCGCGTTCGGTGAACTCCCCGGGCTGGGCCACGCGCAGGCCCGACAGGCAGGGCTGGCCGGTGGCCGGGTCCGTGGCGGTGCCCGCCTCCAGGCAGCGCGCCAGCAGCAGCTGCAGCACCACGGGGCCACCGTGGGCCTGCAGCTCCAGCACATCCTCGCCGGTGTAGCTGTGCGGGCCGGGGAAGTACAACGCCAACCCCTGGTCGATGGCCTGGCCCTGCGCGTCGCGAAAGGGCAGGTAGGTGGCCTCGCGGGGCTTGAGGGTGCGACCGCACAGCGCCTGCACCAGGGCCTCCAGCCCTTTGCCCGACACCCGCACGATGCCGACGGCCCCACGGCCGGGGGCAGTGGCGATGGCAACGATGGGGTCGTGGTGGCGGGCGAGCATGGGCAGGGACTTTACAAGGTGGACGGAAAAAAGGCCGCTTGCGCGGCCTTTGGGGGGTCAGTTCGTGGATGTCAGCGTTGCCGCTGCGGCATCACTTGAACTTGGGCAGATTGAACTGCGGTGGCACGCCCATGCGGGTGTTGATGATCCACTGCTGCGCAATCGACAGAATGTTGTTCGTCAGCCAGTACAGCACCAGGCCGGCCGGGAAGAAGAAGAACATCACGCTGAAGATCAGCGGCATGAACCACATCATCTTGGCCTGCATCGGGTCTGGCGGCGCGGGGTTCAGGGCCGTCTGCAGCAGCGAGCTGGCCGTCATCAGCAGGGGCAGGATGAAGAATGGATCCGGCGCGGAGAGGTCGTGGATCCAGCCGATCCAGGGCGCATTGCGCATCTCGACGCTGGACAGCAGCACCCAGTACAGCGCGATGAACACAGGGATCTGGATCATGATGGGGAAGCAGCCGCCCATGGGGTTGACCTTTTCCTCGCGGTAGATGCGCATCATCTCCTGCTGCATCTGCTGAGGCTTGTCCTTCAGGCGCTCACGCATCTCCGTGATCTTGGGGTTGATGGCCTTCATCTTGGCCATGCTGGCGTAGGCCTTGGCGTTCAGCCAGTAGAAAGCGATCTTCAGCAGCAGCACCAGCGCCACGATGGACCAGCCCCAGTTGTTCAAGAGTTTGTGCAGCTGATCGAGCAGCCAGTACAGCGGCTTGGACAGGATGGTGAGCCAGCCGTAGTCCTTGACCAGTTCCAGGCCGGGGTACAGCTTTTCCATCATGGTCTCGACCTGCGGGCCGGCGAACAGGCGCGCGTCGACGGTCTTGGTGGCGCCCGGCTCGATGGTGCCCAGCGAGGTCAGCATGCCCACCGAGTACAGGTTGGTGTCCACCTTGCGAACGAAGGGCTCGCGCTGCACGCCATCCGCCAGCAGCCAGGCCGTGGCGAAGTAATGCTGGACCATGGCTGCATAGCCATTGGCAGAGTCCTTGGGGATGTCGATCTTGCCGCTTTCGATGTCCTTGAACTCGATCTTCTGGTACTTCTTGGCTTCGGTGAAGACCGCTGGGCCCGTGAAGGTGGAGTAGAACGAGGACTCGCCGGGCGGCTTGTTGCCGTCACGCACCAGCTGCAGGTACAGCTGGGGCGACACGGCAGCACTACCGGTGTTCACGATCTCGTGCTTGACGGCGATGTCATAGGCGCCGCGCTTGATGGTCCAGGTCTTGACCAGCTTCACGCCACCTTGGTCGGGCGACTCGAAACGGATGCTCAGCTCGTCCTGCCCGTCCTTGAGTTCACGCGGGCCGGGCACGGCCGTCATCGCCGTCTTGTGCGTGGGGAAGGTACCGCCCACCAGGCCCGTCTGCGCCACGTAGACGCGCTGCGCGCTCTCGTCCAGCAGCAGGAAGTTGCGGGTCTTGTCGGTCATGTCGGCGTGCTTGAGCAGCTCGGCCTGCGTGAGCGAGCCGCCTTCACTGTCGAACACCAGACGGTACAGGTCGGTCTTGACTTCGATGCGCTCACGCTTGGCGGGCGCGGCCGCTGGCGTCGGCTGGCCGGGCACCGCTGCTGCGCCTTGAGCAACCGCAGTGGCTGCGGGCACGCTGGTGGCGGGCACGCTGGCTGCCCCGGTCGCGCTGGAAGCAGCACCGGCAGCGGGCGCCGTCACTGCAGGCGTGGTGGGGAAAAAGGTGGCCTTGTTGCCGTTGTGCAACTGCCACTTGTCCCACAGCAAAACCATGGAAAAGCCAAAAATCACCCACAGGATGGTGCGGCGAATGTCGTTCATGAAGACTTCTTTGGTGAGGATGATTGGGTGGTGGACGGATGACGCCGCGAAAAAAGCCGCATGCTGCGCGGCAGATCTTGCGGGACCGGATCGTGGCCCCCGTCACACCAAGGGTGGCAGCGTACCAGCCTGCGCACCGTGAGATAACTGCCTGTCAGAGCGCCGTGCTGCTCCAGCGCCTGCAGCGAATAGACCGAGCAGGTCGGCTCAAAGCGGCAGGCCGAGCCCAGCCAGGGGCTGAGGAACAACCGATAGCCTTTGACCACGCCGATCAGCAGGCGCTGCATCATGGGGCGGTCACCGGCTCTGCCACCGGCGGCACAGGTGCGGCAGCTGGAGTGGCTGAGGCCACTGCAGCGCCCGCATGCCGGGTGGCGTACCCGAACAGCTGCAGCAGCTCCGTGCGCACCGCCTGCTTGAGCTGGTCGGACGTGGCGCTCACAAACTGCTTGCGATCAAACGCCGAACGCAGGCGCACCACATGGGCGGCCTGCGGCAAACGCGCCTCAAACATGGCGCCCACGGTGTAAATCTGCCGCTTGATAGCGTTGCGCGTCACGGCGCGGCGCGCCCAGCGCTTGGGCACCATGGCACCCAGCCAGACGCCAGGAACGACAAACAGGGCCTGCGGCCCTTGCGTGTGCTGCAAGGAGCCGGGCCCTGTGGGTGCAACAGCAGCGGTTTGGCTAGCTGCAGCGCCATTGGCATCGAGTACCAAGCGGTGCAACGCAAAATGCGCCGTGCGGGAGACAGTGCCTCCCGCCATGGCAGCCTGGAACTGCGGCCGGGTTTTTAGCCTGTGCATGCAAGCGCCCCGTTTGGAACCTGGCGGTACAAACCGGGAACAGGCGGGGAGCAGGCCGTAGACCGTAACGGCCTTAGACGGCCAGGCGCTTGCGGCCCTTGGCGCGGCGTGCGTTGATAACGGCACGGCCGCCGCGGGTCTTCATGCGGACGAGGAAACCGTGGGTGCGCGCGCGGCGCGTCTTGGAGGGCTGGTAAGTACGTTTCATGGTGCTATTCCTTGAGGTTCAGTTCCGGACTGCTGCTCTTGAACCCCCTGCAATCTGCACAGCCACGCCGCAAAAACGGCGCCTTGGCGGCAGACCCACGGGGCAGAAATAACGGCGCGCCGGGTCAAATCACCCTGAACACATTCAGGGAAACCCAAAATTATCGCAGGCTTGTGGCTGGCTGGCAATGCCTTTCGGTGAGCGGGCCTTTATCAGCGAGCACTGGAACCCCGGGCGCTGCCCTCGATGGGCCTCTGTGTACAAGAGGGCGTCACGCAGCAGCGTGCGGCTCCGCGACCGTTTCTGCCCTCCATGGCAACCCCGGATTCCCCCGGACGACAGCCGCCATCAAATTGTGGATAACTCCTTGACAAGCTACAATCCACCGCCTCACCCCGTTCCTCCTATCCACAATAAGAATTCCCCAGAAATGACCGAGGAACCCACCCGCAGCTCCCCCAATTCGCCCGGCTCAGATGCCGGTCAGGGCCTGTGGCAAGCCTGCGTTGAGCAACTGGCACAAGACCTGCCAGAACAACAATTCAACACCTGGATCAAGCCCCTGGTGGCCCAGGTGGCCGAAGACTTCTCCAAAGTCACGCTGCTCGTGGGCAACCGCTTCAAGCTCGACTGGATCCGCGCTCAATACGCGGGCCGCATTGCCGCGCTGCTTGAAGGCCTGTATGGCCAACCAGTCACGCTGGAGTTAGCGCTCGCTCAGCGGGAATCTGTTGCCCGCACTTATGTGCGCCCCACGTCGCAGGAGCCCGCCAGCTCCGCAGCGCCCGCCGAATCCCCTTCCAGCAGCAACGATGAAGCCACGGCGGGTGCGTTCCGCAACCGCCTCAACGCCGCCCTCACGTTCGAGACCCTGGTGGAGGGCACAGCCAACCGCATGGCGCGCTCGGCGGCCATGCACGTGGCGGGCATGCCTGGCCACCTGTACAACCCGTTGTTCATCTATGGCGGCGTGGGCCTGGGCAAGACCCACTTGGTGCACGCTGTGGGCAACCGCCTGCTGCAGGACAAGCCCGACGCCAAAGTTCTCTACATCCATGCCGAACAGTTCGTGTCGGATGTGGTTAAGGCCTACCAGCGCCGCACCTTCGACGAGTTCAAGGAGCGCTACCACTCGCTCGACCTGCTGCTCATCGACGATGTGCAGTTCTTCGCCAACAAGGACCGCACGCAGGAAGAATTCTTCAACGCGTTTGAAGCCCTGCTGGCCAAGAAGTCGCACATCGTGATGACGTCGGACACGTATCCGAAGGGTCTGGCCAACATCCACGAGCGGCTGGTCTCGCGCTTCGATTCCGGCCTGACAGTGGCCATCGAGCCGCCCGAGCTGGAAATGCGCGTGGCCATCCTGATCAACAAGGCGCGCGTGGAGGGCACCGAGATGCCCGAGGAAGTCGCCTTCTTCGTGGCCAAGAACGTGCGCTCCAACGTGCGCGAGCTAGAAGGCGCGCTGCGCAAGATCCTGGCGTACTCGCGCTTCAACCAGAAAGAGATTTCGATCCAGCTAGCCCGCGAGGCGCTGCGCGACCTGCTGTCCATCCAGAACCGGCAGATCAGTGTGGAAAACATTCAGAAGACGGTGGCCGACTATTACAAGATCAAGGTCGCCGACATGTACAGCAAGAAGCGCCCAGCCAGCATTGCCCGCCCGCGCCAGATTGCGATGTACCTGGCCAAGGAGCTGACGCAAAAGAGCCTTCCCGAGATCGGAGAATTGTTTGGCGGACGCGACCACACGACCGTGCTGCATGCCGTGCGAAAGATTTCGGGCGAGCGCCAACAGCTGACTGAGCTGAACCAGCAGTTGCACGTGCTGGAGCAGACGCTGAAAGGCTGATGCCCCATGCGCTCCATGAGGCTGGTATCTGTAAGAACTTGTTCATTGCGCCTCCAAGAAGGCGAACAGCCGCTTACAGGGCAAAATGACGGATTGGGCAGCAGGGGGGGCACCACCCGTGCCGCTGCCGACGCACCGGTTTAGAAAATCCACAAGAGGTTGATGACATGATCGTCCTGAAGGCAACACAAGACAAGGTTCTCGCGGTACTGCAGTCCGTGGCTGGCATCGTGGAGCGCCGCCACACGCTGCCCATCCTGGCCAATGTGCTGATCCGCAAGACAGGCAATGCCCTGCAGCTGACGACCAGCGACCTCGAAATCCAGATCCGCACCACGGCCGAACTGGGCGGCGACACCGGCGACTTCACCACCACCGTGGGCGCGCGCAAGCTCATCGACATCCTGCGCACCATGCCCGGTGACCAGACCGTGAGCCTCGAATCCGCCCAGTCCAAGCTCATCCTCAAGGGTGGCAAGAGCCGCTTCACACTGCAGAGCCTGCCCGCCGAAGACTTCCCGCTGGTGCAAGAGTCTGCAGCCTTCGGCCCCGTGTTCGCCGTGCCACAAAAAACGCTCAAGGACTTGCTGGGCCAGGTGTCGTTTGCGATGGCCGTGCAAGACATCCGCTACTACCTGAACGGCATCCTGTTCGTGGCCGAGGGCAAGACACTGAGCCTGGTCGCCACCGACGGCCACCGCCTGGCCTTTGCCAGCGCCACGCTGGATGTGGAAGTGCCCAAGCAGGAAGTCATCCTGCCGCGCAAGACCGTGATCGAGTTGCAGCGCCTGCTGTCTGATGCCGGTGGCGAGAACCAGCCCCACATCGAGATGCAGTTCGCCAACAACCAGGCCAAGTTCACCTTTGGCGGCATGGAGTTCGTCACCAAGCTGGTCGAAGGCAAGTTCCCTGACTACAACCGCGTCATCCCCAAGAACCACCACAACAGCGTGACCCTGGGCCGCGCCCCCCTGCTGGCCAGCCTGCAGCGCACGGCCATCATGACCAGCGACAAGTTCAAGGGCGTGCGCCTGAACCTGGAGCCCGGCACCCTGCGGGTGGCGTCCAACAACGCCGAGCAGGAAGAAGCCGTGGACGAGCTCGACATCGACTACGGTGGCGACACCATCGAGATCGGCTTCAACGTGACCTACCTCATCGACGCCCTGGCCAACATGGGCCAGGACATGGTGAAGGTGGAATTGTCGGACGGCAACAGCTCTGCGCTGCTGACCATCCCCGAGAACGACAGCTTCAAGTACGTCGTGATGCCCATGCGCATCTGAGGCAGCGTGACGCCAGCCCTGTCCCACAGTCGCCTTAACGTACTGTAAACGCTACTGTATTGATAGCTGCAAGCGCATATTCAATATGCGCTTGCGCCCAATTTGACCATTGAACACATTGGAAACCCCGGTTTCCACGGATCCCAAGGCCCACCATGACCGTTGACAACATTCCTTCCGAGCCCGAATCCTCCGGCGTCTCCGGCCATGTGGAGCCCACCGTCAACAAGATCGACACCAACCAGGCCGGCGCCAGCGAAAGCTACGGCGAAGGCGCCATCACCATCCTCGAAGGCCTGGAGGCCGTGCGCAAGCGCCCCGGCATGTACATCGGCGACACGAGCGACGGCACCGGCCTGCACCACCTGGTGTTCGAGGTGGTGGACAACTCCATCGACGAAGCCCTGGCGGGCCACTGCGACGACATCGTCGTCACCATCCACACCGACAACTCCATCAGCGTCACCGACAACGGCCGCGGCATCCCCACCGGCGTGAAGATGGACGACAAGCACGAGCCCAAGCGCAGTGCTGCCGAGATCGCGCTGACCGAACTGCACGCGGGCGGCAAGTTCAACCAGAACAGCTACAAGGTCTCCGGCGGCCTGCACGGCGTGGGCGTGAGCTGCGTGAACGCATTGAGCAAATGGCTGCGCCTGACCGTGCGCCGCGAAGGCAAGGTGCACCAGATCGAATTTGCACGCGGCTTCGTACAAGACCGCCTGCTCGACACCGTGGACGGCTTTGAAGTCAGCCCCATGAAGGTGACCGGCGAGACCGAAAAGCGCGGCACCGAAGTGCACTTCCTGCCCGACACCGAGATCTTCAAAGAGAACAACGACTTCCACTACGAGATCCTGGCCAAGCGCCTGCGCGAACTCTCGTTCCTGAACAACGGCGTGCGCATTCGCTTGAAGGACGAGCGCAGCGGCAAGGAAGACGACTTCTCGGGCGCGGGCGGCGTGCGCGGCTTTGTCGAGTTCATCAACAAGGGCAAGACCGTTCTGCACCCCACCTCGTTCTACGCCGCAGGCGAGCGCCCGGCCGAAACGTACGGCGGCATCCCCGGCACGCATATCGGCGTGGAAGTGGCCATGCAGTGGAACAGCGCGTACACAGAGCAGGTGCTGTGCTTCACCAACAACATCCCCCAGCGTGACGGCGGCACCCACCTGACCGGCCTGCGCGCCGCGATGACCCGCGTCATCAACAAGTACATCGAAGAAAACGAGCTGGCCAAGAAAGCCAAGGTTGAAGTCACCGGCGACGACATGCGCGAAGGCCTGTGCTGCGTGCTCAGCGTGAAGGTGCCCGAGCCCAAGTTCAGCAGCCAGACCAAGGACAAGCTGGTGTCGAGCGAAGTGCGCGCCCCCGTGGAAGACATCGTGGGCAAGCTGCTGACCGACTACCTGCAGGAAAAGCCCGCCGACGCCAAGATCATCTGCGGCAAGATCGTGGAGGCCGCCCGCGCCCGCGAAGCCGCCCGCAAGGCCCGCGAAATGACCCGCCGTAAAGGCGTGCTCGACGGTATGGGCCTGCCCGGCAAACTGGCCGACTGCCAGGAAAAAGACCCGGCGATGTGCGAGATCTACATCGTCGAGGGTGACTCCGCCGGCGGCTCCGCCAAACAGGGCCGCGACCGCAAGTTCCAGGCCATCCTGCCCCTGCGCGGCAAGATCCTGAACGTGGAAAAGGCCCGCTACGAAAAGCTGCTGACCAGCAACGAAATTCTCACGCTGATCACCGCCCTGGGCACCGGCATCGGCAAGGCCGGTGGCACCACTGGCGGCGACGACTTTGATGTGGCCAAGTTGCGCTACCACCGCATCATCATCATGACCGACGCCGACGTGGACGGCGCCCACATCCGCACCCTGCTGCTCACCTTCTTCTACCGCCAGATGCCCGAACTGGTCGAGCGCGGCCACATCTACATCGCACAGCCACCGCTGTACAAGGTCAAGGCCGGCAAGGAAGAGCTGTACCTGAAGGACGCGCCCGCGCTCGACGGCTTCCTGCTGCGCATTGCGCTGAACCATGCCAGCGTGAGCACCGGCGGCGCCAACCCGCAGGTGCTGACCGGCGAGACCTTGGGCGAGCTGGCACGCAAGCACCAGGTGGCCGAGAGCGTGATCGACCGCCTGAGCAACTTCATGGACGCGGAAGCCCTGCGCGCCGTGGCCGACGGCGTGACGCTGAAGCTCGACACCGTGGCCGAGGCCGAGGCCAGCGCCGTGGCCCTGCAGACCAAGCTGCGCGAGCTGAACACCACCGGCGCGCCGGCCGAAGTGGCCGGCGAATTCGACGCCCGCACCGACAAGCCGCTGCTGCGCATCAGCCGCCGCCACCACGGCAACATCAAGAGCAGCGTGATCACGCAGGACTTCGTGCACGGCGCCGACTACGCCGCCCTGGCCGAAGCCGCCGAAACCTTCCGCGGCCTGCTGGCCGAAGGCGCCAAGGCGATGCGCGGCGAAGGCGAGAAGCAGAAGGAAGAAAAGGTCAGCGACTTCCGCCAGGCCATGAAGTGGCTGATTGTCGAAGCCGAACGCACCACCAGCCGCCAGCGCTACAAGGGCCTGGGCGAAATGAACCCCGAGCAACTGTGGGAAACCACGATGGACCCCAACGTGCGCCGCCTGCTGCGCGTGCAGATCGACGACGCGATCGAAGCAGACCGCGTCTTCACGATGCTGATGGGGGATGAGGTGGAGCCGCGCCGGGATTTCATCGAAACCAACGCTTTGCGGGCGGGCAATATCGACGTGTAAGCCAGCCAAGTTGTAGTGAATTAATGAACAACGCCCGGCCTGCCGGGCGTTTTTACAAGCTTGCCTATGTCTGAAGTCGCCGCCACCACGCTGCAACAACTTGCCTTGCGCCTGCAGGACTTCGCGCAGCAGCGCGACTGGAGCCAGTTCCATTCACCCAAAAATTTGGCGTCTGCCCTGATCGTGGAGGCCGGCGAGCTGCTGGAGCACTTTCAGTGGCTCACTGAGGAGCAAAGCCGCAACCTGCCAGCGGACAAGAAGCAGGCCATCGCGCACGAGATGGCGGACGTTCTGCTGTATTTGGTGCAGATAGCTACGGCGCTGGACGTGAATCTGATCGAGGCTGCGAATGCAAAGGTGGCAATCAATGAGCAGAAATACCCTGCGGATCAAGCCAGAGGCAACAGTCGGAAGTACGACGAGCTGTAGCAACTAACCTCTGTGCACCACAATACCTTTGCCTATAGTGTTTGCAGCAATACGACGAAGGCCAGTGGATCAAAGTACAGGGGAGTGCATCGCGGGTGATCATCTACCAAGCCAACAAGCGCGAATTTCTGCAGCACGCTTTTGCGGACAACATCGAAGACGTTGTCTCCAAGCACTACAAACACGCTACTGGCCAAAGCGTTGGCCCCGCCGAGCTGCGGTCTTGGACCAATTCGCTATCGCACATGGCGAAGGTGCTCTACGACGACGAGATTCCCGACGATGCAGGCGTGGCTATTGAGTACCAAGTGCCGCAGACGTCCAAGCGCATCGACTTCCTGATCACCGGCCTGGACGAGCAGCGCCAGCCCAAGGTGGTCATTGTCGAACTCAAGCAATGGTCTGAAGCGCGAGTGAGCGAGAAGGACGGGATTATCTGGGCGCGGCGAGGGGGACGGGCCGGCGAGAGCGAAGGCGCGCATCCCTCGTACCAGGCCTGGTCGTATGCGGCGCTGCTCAACGACTTCAACACCGCCGTGCTGGATGACGGGATGGTGCTGCAGCCCTGCGCCTACCTGCACAACTATCCACAGCGCGACGGGGTGATCGACCACCCAAAATACACGCCCCACATCGACAAGGCACCCCTCTTCCTCAAACCCGAGAGGGATCGGCTGCAGGCCTTTATCCGGCAGCATGTGCGACATGGAGACTGCAAGAACCTGCTGTACCGCATCGAGCATGGCCGTATTCAACCCTCGAAGATGCTGGCAGATGCCGTAGTCGGCCTTCTGCAGGGCAAGAACGAATTCGTGCTGATCGATGACCAGAAACTGGTCTATGAGAGCGTGCTGGAGGCAGAGGCGAAGGCTGTCAATGGACCAAAGCAGGTCGTCATCGTGCAGGGCGGCCCTGGCACCGGCAAATCGGTGGTTGCAATTAACCTTTTGGCTGCGCTAATCGGAAAAGGGCGGAATGCCCGCTATGTGTCGAAGAACGCCGCGCCACGCGCCGTGTTCGAAGCAAAGCTAACAGGTACGTTCAAGAAGACCCGCATCAGCAACCTGTTCAGCGGCTCCGGTGGATTCACCGACCCTGCTGCAGACAGCTTCGATGCGCTGATCGTGGACGAGGCACATCGGCTCAACGAAAAGTCCGGCTTGTATGGCAACCTGGGGGAAAACCAGGTCAAGGAGATCATCACTTCGGCACGGTGCTGCGTGTTCTTAGTGGATGACGACCAACGGGTCACTATCGCGGATATTGGGCACACCGGCGAGCTACGCAAGTGGGCCGCTGCGTTGGGTGCGCAAGTGACCGAACTGAATCTGGCCTCGCAGTTCCGTTGTAGTGGTTCTGATGGCTACGTGGCCTGGCTAGACGACACCCTTGCCATCCGTTCCACAGCCAACCAGACGCTCGACACAACTGAATACGACTTTCGGGTGGTCGACAGCCCAACCGAGTTGCATGAGCTGATCGAAAAGAAGAACCAGGTTGCCAACAAGGCGCGGGTGGTGGCAGGCTACTGCTGGGGATGGCCCAGCAAAACGGATTCGCAGGCGTACGACATCGACATACCGGAGTACGGCTACCAGCGGCGCTGGAATCTCAGCCAAGACGGTAGCCTCTGGATTGTGACGCCCGGCTCAGTAGAGCAAGTGGGCTGCATCCACACCTGCCAGGGGCTGGAGCTTGACTATGTCGGCGTGATCATCGGCCCGGACCTTGTGTACAGGGAGGGTCAGATCCGGCCCGATGCTAACGGCCGCGCCCGATCTGACAAATCTATTAAGGGTTTGAAAAGCCTAGTGAAGAAGAACCCCGTCGCTGCCCAGGAGATGGCAGACCGCATCATCAAGAACACCTACCGCACACTGATGACGCGCGGAATGCGCGGATGCTTTGTGTACTGCACAGATCGCCTTTTGGCAGAGTACCTGCGATCGCGCTTGAGAGGCGTCGTCATGGAGCAACCTGTTGAGCACGTTGACAGGGGCATAGCTGCGAAAGCACCAGCAAGCAACGTTATCCCACTGCGGGTGGTGAGCGCCGCCGAACGAGCTGCCGGAAAGAATGCAGCCCCACTGATCGACCTGCGATTTGCAGCTGGTTCCTTCTCTGAATCGCAGTCGTTTGAAGAAGGCGCGCAACAGTGGATAGAACTACCGGACTGGATTCCATATCAGCCCGGCTTTTTTGTAGCCCAAGTGGTGGGCGAGTCCATGAACAGGCGGATACCCAACGGCTCTTGGTGCCTCTTCCGTGCGGCACCAGGGGGTACTCGCAACGGCAAGGTTGTGGTGGTTCAGCATCGCAGCATTGATGATCCGGAAACTGGCGGCAGCTACACCATCAAACGATATTCAAGTGAGAAGATCATGGAAGCAGATGGAACGTGGCGCCATACGCGCATAGAGCTGTGGCCAGAGACGGACAGCCCGGGATTTGAAGCTATCGTGCTGGAAGTTGGCGAAGACGAGGAGTTTGCTGTAGTCGCAGAAATGTTGACGGTGCTCTAATAACGCGGCACTCCGCCATCAGGAGTGCCAATGAGAGAAGGAGGAGGGGATGGATTGGTCGAGGGAAGAAGTTGAGGCCATCGTCGCAGACTACCTCCACATGTTGACGTTGGAGCTCGCCGGCCAAAGCTACAGCAAGACAGCGCACCGCCGCGCACTTCAGTCCAAACTCAACAGCCGCTCCGATGGATCGATAGAGTTCAAACACGGCAATATCAGCGCGGCCATGCTCGCGCTGGGGTTTCCATACATTCGGGGCTATCAACCACGTTCAAACTTCCAAGCACTCTTGCTCACTGTGCTTGAAGAGCAAGTAGGAACAAGGCCAGCGCTTGACCAAGCGGCGATGGTTGCGGTTCAGCAGCCTGCCATCGCTCCGCTGCAGTCAGATTTCTCGCAGGTGAAAGCGCCGGCGCCGATCAGACAACACCGAACCGCTGAGGCGCAAACACCACTGAGTTTCGCGGGAGTCAAAAGGGACTATCTGGAACGGGAAGCACGGAACCAATCGCTTGGTTTGGCGGGAGAGGAGTTTGTCCTCCAGTATGAACACTGGCGACTCAACCAGTTGGGCCAACCAAAACTTGCAAACCGCGTGGAACACGTCTCTCGCACCAAAGGAGATGGACTAGGGTTTGATGTGCTGTCATACGAAACTGATGGTCGTGAGCGATTCGTGGAGGTGAAGACCACGACTTTTGGGAAAGACACGCCGTTCTTTGTGTCGAGGGGCGAACTCAAACTGTCAACTCAGGCCAAAGACCAGTTCCACCTGTATCGCCTCTTTGAATTCAGAAAAACACCCCGCTTGTTTGCTTTGGTGGGAGCGCTTGAACAACACTGTTCATTGGACGCGATCACCTACCGCGCAAGCTTCAACTGAAATCAGTTCGCCCTGCACATCGACATCACCTCTGACGACGACGCCGACGATGCTTCCCCCGGCTGGTACGCCGTCGCCGCCCGCCTGGACCAGCTCTAGCCCAACCATGAGCCCACGCACTTTGGCACGCTGATCTCGCACATGCTGGGCGGGCCAGACCCAATGAACGACATCAGCACGTAACGGCGCACAGACCCAGTGCCGCGAGCGAACAATGCGGCGAGGGCTGACATTCACTGGAGGGGGGACTGCCAACGGGGGTCCGCGTGGTGCGATTGGCACGTTGGCGCGGCCTCAGAGTTCGGCCCAGGCACAATCCCACCCCATGCGCTCCCCCATCGCCATCGTTGACGTAGACCGCCTGGACACCTGGACCCGCTACCGCGCAGGCCTGTGCGACACCTGCGCGGCCAACTGCTGCACGATGCCGCTGGAAGTGCAACTGTCGGACCTGGTGCGGCTCGAACTGGTGGACCCGTTCGAGGCTGAGCATGAAGAGATTCGCCACATTGCCAAGCGGCTGCAGAAGGCGCGGCTGATTGACCACTTCAACCACAAGAACGCGATCTTCACGATGGCGCGGCGGGCGAGTGGGGACTGCAACTTTCTCGACCCCAAGACCCGACTGTGCACGGTGTATGACAAGCGGCCCGAGACCTGTCGCCTGCACCCGCAGAAGAAGAGCCCCAAGCCGGGCTACTGCGCCTATGGGGCGCGGGATTTGCAGCGGCGGGGCTGACTACAGACAAGCGCTGAGGTGGTTCACATCTCTCATCTGCGCAAGCCTACCGCCGTCAGCAACTGCGCCACCTGCGCTTACGCCATGTCGCGCAGCTCGCGGCGCAGGATCTTGCCGACGCTGGACTTGGGCAGGGCCTCCACAAACACGATCTGCCGGGGCACCTTGTAGGCGGTGAGCGCGGCGCGGCAGTGGGCTGCAATGTGGTCTGCATCCACCGGTGGCGCAGTGCCCGCCGCGCGCACCACATACAGCCGCAGCGCCTCGCCCGTCTTCTCGTCTGGCACACCGATGCAGGCGCATTCCAGCACGCCAAGGCAGGCGGTGGCCACGGCTTCGACTTCGTTGGGAAAGACGTTGAAGCCTGAGACGATGACCATGTCCTTCTTGCGGTCCACGATCTTGAGGAAGCCGCACTCGTCCAGCTGGCCGATGTCGCCGGTGCGAAAGTAGCCGTCGGGCGTGAAGGCGGCGGCGTTGGCCTCGGGCTGTTGCCAGTAGCCGCCCATAACCTGGGGGCCTTTCACGCAGACCTCGCCGGGCTGGCCCAGGGGTGCGGGGTGGCCCTGGTCGTCCAGCAGCCGCAGGTTGGAGAAGTCCACGCCCTGCGTGCCGGGGTGCGCTGCCAGCCCGGCGTACAGCGTGTTGACCCCCATGAACACGCTGGGGCGCGCGGCGTTCAGCACGTGGATCAGCGCGTCCAGGTCACGCGGGTTGGGCACCAGCCAGTTGCGTGCGCCCACCGCAAAGTAGCTGATCAGGTTCACCATCAGCGCGAAGATGTGATACAGCGGAATGGCCGTAACGACGACCTCCTGCGCGGGGCGCAGGGCATCGGGCACGAAGGCCTTGAACTGCTCCACATTGGCCACCAGGTTGCGGTGCGTGAGCATGGCGCCCTTGGACAGGCCGGTGGTGCCCCCGGTGTACTGCAGGAACAGCAGGTCGCTACCCTCCAGCACGGGCGGCGCAAAGGGCAGGGTGGCGCCCTCGGCCAGGGCGCGCGCGAACGAGGTGGTGGTGTGCAGGTGGGCATCCACCTGAGGTCCGGGCAGGTCGGCTGCGATGCCGTCGCCGGGCGCCACGGTGATGATGCTGTGCAGTTCCACCCGGTCCTGGATGGCGGCCAGGGTGGCGGTAGACCCGGCATAGATCACCATCACCCGGGCGCCTGCGTCTAGTAGCTGGTGCTCCAGCTCGCGCGGAGTGTAGAGCGGATTGACGTTGACCTGCACGCAGCCTGCGCGCGCAATACCGAGCATGGCGATAGGGAACGCCATCAGGTTCGGGCACATCACGGCGATGCGGTCGCCCTTGCGCACGCGCAGCACGTTCTGCAGGTAGGCCGCAAACGCGCGGGATTGCTGGTCCACATGCGCATAGGTCAGCGTCTGCCCCAGGCAGGTGAATGCGGGCCGGTGCGCGTAGCGCTGCATGGCGGCACACAGCAGGTGCACGATGCTGGGATGGCTGTCGGGATCGATGTGGGCAGGGATGGCGCCATAGCTGGCCAGCCAGGGTTGGGGGGACATGGTGAAACGGTCCTCGATGAGGGTGGAGCAACAACGTGCGGGCAGGCTCAGCGCACGGCCTTGGCCAGCGCCGCAAAGGCTTGCCGGTCCAACGCGTGGGTGAAGGCGGTGTTGGGCACGGGGTGCGTGGAGAACTTCACAACCACCAGCTCGGCCGCCGGGTTGATGTGGATGTGCTGGCCCATCAGGCCCTTGGCTTCAAAAGTGCCATCGGCATCGTGGGGTATCCACCACTGGTTGTGGTACGAGTAGCCCGCACGCATGGCCGTGCCAGGGGCCTTGATGAACTGGGCGGGGTCGGCCCCTTTGCGCAGCTCGGCAATGGTGGCGGGCGAGACGATCTGCTGGCCGTTGAAGCGGCCATTGGATCGCAGCATCTCGCCCAGACGGCCCAGGTCGCGCAGAGTGGCGTTCACGCCCACGCTGGTGGCCTGGCCGCCGTTGGCATCGGCAAAAACGTACGCGTCCTCTTGCGTGCCCAGCTTGGACCAGATGCGCTCGGACAGCAGCGTAGCGTAGCTCTTGCCGGTGACGCGCTGCAGCAGCCAGCCCAGCACTTCCGTGTCCACCGATTTGTAGGCAAATGCGGTGCCGTGCTCGCCGTCCTTTTGCACAGTGGGCAGGTGCTCGGCCATGCTCTTGGCCCCATTGCTGCCGGGGCGCGCAGGCTGCAGGCCCGCAGCGGCCAAGTACTGAAAGACACCGGAGGTGGGGTCCGCAAAGTCTTCTGCGTATTTCACGCTGGTGGTCATGTCCAGGGTCTGCTGCACGGTGGCATCGGCCCAGGCGCTGTTGGCCAGCTCGGGCAGGTAACGCACGATGCGCGCACTGGCGTCGATGGCGCCTTCCTGGATGAGTTCGGTCACCAGCAGCCCCACCAGCGATTTGCTCATGGACCACAGCACATGTGGCTGCTGCGGCTGCATGCCGATGTGATAACGCTCATACACCACACGGCCCCGGTGCAGCACCAGCAGGGCGTCGGTGTAGGTGGCCTTCTGCCAGTCGGCCAGCGTGGTGGGCGCGCCCTTGTCGTCGGCAAACGCCAGCGTGTCGGGCAAGGCACGCGGCGCTGCGGGCAGTGCGCTGGGCGCTGCTGCACCGCGCCAGATGGTGGCCGTGGGCCCCAGTTCGCGCAGGTGCTGCGCGGCCCAGCGCACGTTGGGGTACTTGAGGATGTTGGCCAGGCGCACGACCTTGTCGGGCGCCGGAGGGAAGCCCTGCATCAACTGCAGGGTCACAGGGTTGGTGGCGTCCGGCGGCGGCAGCTGCGGAGCCTGGGCCTGGCTGTCAGGAGCGGCCCCCAGCAGGGTGCAGGCCAAGGCGACGGCGGTGAAGGAAGGGGTGAGGTGGCGATGAAAAGAGCGCATGGTGAGAAGGCCTCGGTCAAGAAACGTGGGATGGGGAAGAACAAAAAGGACACGGAATCGGTCGGGCCGATCAGCCCCGCGCGGCCAGCAAGGTGCGGATCACGCCCTCGGTGCGCTCGTACTCGCCTTCGCCAAAGTGCTTGTAGCGAATGCGGCCTTGCGCATCGATGAGGTAGGTGGCGGGCCAGTACTGGTTGCCGTAGGCCTTCCAGGTGCCGTAGCGGTTGTCCTGTGCCACAGGGTGCTTGACGCCGTGGCGGCGCATGGCAGCTTCCACATTGGCGGTCGGGCGCTCGAACGGAAACTCTGGCGTATGCACGCCCACCACGGTGAGCCCCTGGGGCGTGTATTGCTCGGCCCAGCGGTTTACATGGGGCAGGGTGCGGATGCAGTTGATGCAGGCGTACGTCCAGAAGTCCACCAGCACCACGCGGCCGCGCAACTGCGCCAGGCTCAGCGGTTCGGAGTTGAGCCAGCGCTCGATGCCGGTGAACTCGGGCGCAGCGCCCAAGTCGGGCAACGCTGCGGCGGGGCTGGCGGGGCCCGCTGCATACGCCAAGCCAGGGGCCGCCAGTGCAGCGGCCATCGACGCCAGGAAAGCGCGGCGCTCGGAAAAGCGCGGGGAAGAGGGGTGCAATGTCATGGTGAAAGCTCCTTGCAATCGGTGGGGTGTCGCCCCTTACAGGCCGCCCCAGCCCGAGGGATAAAACTGCGTAAGCCAGACGGTGATCTGCCCATCCACCTCCCACAGCATGGCCAGCGCGATGGCAATGACCACCACGCCAAACACCTGCTGCACGCGGTGCGCGTGGCGGGCAATGCGGCGCACATGGGTGGCGGCAGCCTGGCCGCCGTAGGCGATGGCCAGCATGGGCAGCGCGGCACCGGTGGAATACGCGAGCAGCAGCACGGCGGTGCCCACGCCCGCAGGCTCCGTGGCGATGAGGGTGAGGATGGAGGCGAGCACAGGCCCGGCGCAGGGCGTCCAGACCGCACCGAGGCTCAGGCCCAGCAGCAGCCCGCCCCAGTTGCCGCCCCCGCTGCCCATGCCCAGGCTGGCCAAGCGGTTGAGCACGCCGCCCGCATGTTGGCTGAGCCATTGGAACGGCCGGGGCCACAAGGTGAGCACGCCAAACACCAGCAGCATCACGGCGGCAAAGCGGCGCAGGCCTTCTTGCGACACACCCAGCACCTGCGTGAAGCTGCTGAACAGCAGTGCCACGGCCGCGAACGACAGTGCAAAGCCCAGGGCAATGAACAGCGGGCGTGTGCGCTGTGCTGAGTCGGCACCGCTCACCGAGGCCCCCAGCACCACGGGCAGCATGGGCAACACGCAGGGCGCGCCCACCGTGAGCATGCCGGCGGCCACCGCCAGCCATGGCGAGGTGGTGGCCATGGTCATTGCCCGCTCCCCTGCTCGGCCGCTGGGCGGCGCCACACCTGGGTCTTGCCGAACAGCGGAATGCCCACATACGCGTGCACCAGCAGTTGCTCCGGCTCGGCTGGCGTCAGGTTGACGCGGTAGGTCTTGGCGTTCTCGCGGTTGTAGATTTCGCCCTGGTACTCGCTGCTGCCGCCCTCCGCCGGGCGCAGGCCCGACAGCAGCGTCATGCCCAGCGCAGGCCGCGCGTCGGCTGCCGCCATGTCAGCGCCCGGCGCGCTCATGGAGCGGTTGGCCAGCACGCGCACCACCTTGCCGCACAGGGCGTTGCCACCGGCGGGGTTGCAGGGTGCGATGTTCACTTCCAGATTGCCGCTTTCGGTGATCCAGCGGCCCAAGGGGGCTTTAGGGTGGGTTGCACCCGGCGCAGGTGCCGCGGCGGCTGGCGGCGCTGCCGCAGCCTCTTGCGCGCTGGCTGCCTGCGCCAGGCCCAGGGTCAGCAGGGCGGTCACGGCGATGGATGGTTTCATGGCAAGGTCCTCGTGAAGTTCAGGAAGACCGCATTGAAGCCAGCGCAGGTATCGGCGATTTGTCTGGCCAGGGCCGTTTGGTATGCGCGCTTGTCGATGCACGGTGCAGACAAGTTCAGATACATACGGGCCTGAAGTCACCCCACCGCGCGCACGCCAAAGCCCGGACAATGGCCGCCATGACGACGCCCGCTCCCGACCACATCCTGATCGTCGATGACGACGCTGGCATCCGCGAACTGGCTGCCGAGTACCTGCAGCGCCAGGGCCTGCAGGTGAGCGTGGCCGCCGACGGGCGGCAGATGCGTGAGGTGCTGGCCACACAGCGCATCGACCTGCTGGTGCTGGACCTGATGCTGCCGGGTACCGACGGCATCACCCTGTGCCGTGAGCTGCGCAGTCCCGGCGCGCCGCCGCTGCCCATCATCATGCTCACCGCGCGCAGCGACGAGGCCGACCGCATCCTGGGCCTGGAGCTGGGTGCAGACGACTACCTGACCAAACCCTTTGCCGCGCGCGAGCTGCTGGCACGCATCCACGCCGTGCTGCGGCGCACGCGCATGCTGCCGCCCAACCTGGCCGTGGCCGAACCCGCGCGCCACCTTGCGTTTGGCGACTGGCGGCTGGACACCACCGCACGCCACCTGCTCGATGCCACGGGCGCGGTGGTGGCACTGTCGGGCGCCGAATACCGGCTGCTGCGTGTGCTGCTGGACCACCCGCAGCGCATCCTCACACGCGACCAGTTACTGCAGCTCACGCAGGGGCGCGATGCCGATGTGTTCGACCGCTCCATCGACCTGCTGGTGAGCCGCGTGCGCCAGCGGCTCGGCGATGGTGCGCGCGGCTCGCGCTACATCAAGACCGTGCGTAACGAGGGCTATGTGTTCTGCGCCGATGTGCAAGCAGCACCAGCACCCGCAGGAGCCGCGCCATGACGCTGCGCTGGTGGCCGCGCTCTTTGTTTGGGCGCATCTTGCTAGTGATGGCACTGGGCCTGGCGCTGGCGCATGCGCTGACGTTTGTGCTCGCGTTCACCGAGCGCAGCATGACCATGCGACGGGCCATGGTGTCGTATTTCGCCAGTGACGTGGCCAGCTCCGTGGCCATGCTGGAACGCCTGCCCGCTGCCGAGCGCGCGCAGTGGGTGGACCGGCTGGCACGCCGCAACTACCGCTTTGCGCTGGTCGAACCGCTGGACGCCCCCGCAGACCCGTCCCAACTCGCACGCCTGGTCGCCAGCGCCGTGGCAGCCACACTGCCTGCCGACCGGGCCGTGCAGGTGATCGACCCCCATGTGCCGGGCACCGAGCTGCGGCTGCAGCTGCGCCTGGCCGACGGTACGCCCCTGGCCGTGGACATGGACGAGCCCCGGCTGCAGATCTCGCCCTGGGTGCTGGGCGCACTGGCGCTGCAGCTGGCGCTGCTGGTGGGCCTGTGCGCCTGGGCCGTGCGCGCGGCCACGCGGCCCCTGCGCACGCTGGCCGATGCGGCCGATGCGCTGGGGGCCGACCGCCCCGCCGTGCCCTTGGCTGAAGACGGCCCGCGCGAGGTGCAACGCGCCGCCGTTGCCTTCAACCACATGCAGCAGCGCATCCAGACGCACCTGCAGGAGCGCATGCAGATCCTGGCCGCAGTTTCGCACGACCTGCAAACACCCATCACCCGGCTGCGCCTGCGTGCAGACTTGCTGGACGACACCACGCTGCGCGACAAGCTGCACGCCGACCTGGCCGAGATGCAGTCGCTGGTGGAAGAGGGCATTGCCTACGCGCGCTCATCACAGGCCGTGCGCGAGCCCCCGCAGCGCGTGGACCTGCGCGCGCTGGTGGAAAGCATTGCGCGCGACTACGCCGATGCCGGCTTGCCGGTGCAAATGTTGCAGGCGGTGGATGTGACCTGCGACACCCGCCCCCAGGCCCTGCGCCGCCTGCTGTGCAACCTGGTGGACAACGCGCTCAATTTTGCGGGTGCTGCCGAGCTGACGCTGGAGGTGGAGAGGCCGGGCCAGTGGCTGGTACGCGTGCTGGATCGCGGGCCTGGCATCCCCCAGACTGACCTCGCCGCCGTGCTGCAGCCCTATGTACGGCTGGAAGATTCGCGCAACCGGGGCACCGGCGGCACCGGCCTGGGCCTGGCCATTGCCAGCGAACTGGCCAAGGCCCTGGGAGGCCGCCTGGTGCTGGGGCCGCGCGCAGACGGCGCGCAGGGGCTGGAGGCGCGGGTGGAGCTGCCGGAGGCGCTCCCCGCATAGGCGTGCGCGCAAGCGCCGCTGCTACAGTGGCCGCTCCGTGGACTCTCAAAGGACACCGCCGTGGACACCTCTGCTAGCACCCGCCAGAGCGAGATCAGCGCAAGCAATCGGCACATCCGCGTCGGCATCGGCGGCTGGACCTTCGAGCCTTGGCGCGGCAGCTTCTACCCTGCAGGGCTGGCGCACAGCAAGGAGCTGCAATACGCCAGCCGACAGCTCACAGCGATCGAGGTCAACGGCACCTACTACAGCACCTTCAAACCCCCCACCTTTGCCAAGTGGCGCGATGACACGCCCGAAGGCTTTGTGTTCTCGCTCAAGGCCAACCGCTTTGCGACCCACCGCCGTGTGCTGGCAGACGCGGGCGATTCGATCGCGCGGTTTGTCGAGAGCGGCATCTCGGAACTGAAGCACAAGCTTGGGCCCATCGTGTGGCAGTTCATGCCGACCAAGGCGTTTGATCCGAGCGACTTCGAGGCCTTTCTGGCCCTGCTGCCGCAGCAGGTGGACGGCCTGCGGCTGCGCCACGCGCTGGATGTGCGCCACCCCAGTTTTGCGACGCCCGCGTTTGTGGCGCTGGGGCGTCGGTATGGCTGCGTGCCTGTGTACACCGACTCCGATCAATTCCCCGCCATCGCAGATGCGGAAGCCGACTTTGCCTACCTGCGGCTGATGCGCAGCCAGGCCGATGTGCCCACGGGCTACACCGCCGAGGCGATTGCGCAATGGGCGCAGGGCGTGCGCACCTGGACCAGCGGCGCGCGGCCACGCGATGTATTCGTGTTCTTCATCAACGGCGCCAAGGAGCGAGCGCCTGCCGGGGCAATGGAGTTGCTGCGGCAGCTGGGCGCTACAACGTCTCCCGCTGCGTGAAGCCCTGCGGCGCCTCGCCACCATCGGGCACATTGCCCACTACCACGCTGTCCACCCGCGCATGCTCCGGCCCCTGGTGCGCCCAGTCGATCAGCGCCAGCACGGCGGGTTCCGGGCCCCAGGCGCAGGCCTCCACACGGCCGTCCTGGCGGTTGCGCACCCAGCCCGTCACGCCCAGGCGCGCGGCGGCCTGCACCATGGACCAGCGGTAGCCCACGCCCTGGACATGGCCGGTGATCAACAGATGGCGGGTGACGATGGAGTTGGGTTCTGCATTCATAGGAGCACTGTAGCGCGCGCCTTGTGGGGAGCCCGCTCCCGGGGCACACTGCCAGCACCCGGCACCCCATGACCACCACAACCCCCAAGGCCTTGCCCACCATCGACCCCCAGCGCTGCACCGGCTGCGGCTGGTGTGTGGCGGTGTGCCCGCCGCATGTGCTGTCCCTGCAGGTGTTGGGCACGGGGCCCTGGGGCCCCAAGTGCTCCGCCCTGCACGATGCGCCCGGCTGCACCGGGTGCGCGCTGTGTGCGGTCCGCTGCCCGTTCGATGCGATCCGCATGGTGCGGGTGGCGGCCACCCAGGCCAGGTGAGGCCGTTGCGCCACAAGCCGACAAAGGTGGGTACAAGCGGGATGACAGGCCCTGGCCCGCATCCGGTACACTGTGCTCTTCATGTCGTACACCGCCATCCCCTCCACCACGCACGCCGCTGCCTTCCAAGGCATGGGCATGATGCCGCCCGCATTCACGCGGGCCAATGGTGAGCAGCGGGCACTGGGTGCACGAATGATTACCACCATTACCGCCGCGGCCACCTGAGCACGCGCAGGTGGCCGTTTCGGCAGCCACCTGGTGATCGCTCTCTTCTCCCCCAAGACGAATGCACGAAACCCAGCTCTGGCAGCTGGGTTTTTTTGTTTGTTCGTTAGCCGGAGAAGTCCATGTACCGCGATCCCGTCCAGTCCCTTGAAGCCCCGTTGTTGCCGTCGTCTGCCACGGCCATGCGCCCCCTGCGCGTGGGCATGATCGGCATTGGTACCGTGGGCGCAGGCACCTTCCGCGTGCTGGCGCGCAACCAGGCGCTGATTGCCGCCCGTGCGGGCCGGGGCATCAAGCTGGTGGTGGTCTGCGCCCGCAGCCTGGCCCGCGCCATGAGCGTGGTGGGCAAGGACGTGGCGCTGACCAACGACCCCATGCAGGTCGCCACGCACCCCGACGTGGATGTGCTGGTCGAGGCCGCCGGCGGCACTGCCCCCGCACGCGACTGGGTGCTGGCCGCCATCCGCGCGGGCAAGCATGTGGTCACCGCCAACAAAGCGCTGCTGGCCGAGCATGGCAACGAGATCTTTGCCGCCGCGCGCCAGCACGGCGTGGCCGTGGCGTACGAAGGCGCTGTGGCCGTGAGCATCCCCATCGTGAAGGCGCTGCGCGAGGGCCTCACGGCCAACCGCATCGAATGGGTGGCAGGCATCATCAACGGCACCACCAATTTCATCCTGAGCAAGATGCGCGACGAAGGCGTGGGCTTTGCCGAAGCCTTGGCGCAGGCCCAGGCACTGGGCTATGCCGAGGCAGACCCGACGTTTGACATCGAGGGCCTGGACGCGGCGCACAAGATCTCGCTGCTGGCAGCCAATGCGTTTGGCATGCCGGTGCGCTTTGCCGACGCGCAGGTGGAGGGCATCACCACGCTGCAGGGCCTGGACGTGGCCTGCGCCGAACAGCTGGGCTACCGCATCAAGCTGCTGGGTGTGGCCAAGCGGCGTAAACATGGCGATACGGACGGCGAGGCGGAAGGCAAAGTGGAGGGAGTGGAGCTGCGCGTGCAGCCCGCGCTGGTGCCCGCCACGCATTTGTTAGCGCATGTGAACGGGTCGATGAACGCCGTGATGGTCAAGGGCGATGCGTCCGGCGTGACGATGTATTACGGCGCGGGCGCGGGGTCGGAGCAGACTGCGTCGGCCGTGATTGCCGATCTGGTCGATGTGGCACGGCTTGATGGCACCCACGCGGCGCAGCGCGTACCGCACCTGGGCTTCCACCCCCACGCCGTGGACAAGCAACTGGCGGTGCTGCCCCGTGCGGCCGTGCACACCCGCCACTACCTGCGCGTGCCGGTGCACAGCGCGCAGCAGATCGAGGCCGTGGGCGCCTGGCTGGCTGCGCAGCACGTGCCCGTGCTGCAGGTGGCGCTGGCACACGACAAGGCCTTGCCTCCCGGCAGCGGCCCCCAGGTGCTGGTGCTGACCGATGCTGTGGCGCAGGCCACCGTGGACGCAGCCGTGCATGCGCTGGCCGTGCACCCGGCGGCGGCCGGGCCGGTGGTCACGCTGCGGGTGGAGGTGCTGGCGTAATCCTCAGAATGCGGCGGGACGCCACTTGAGCAAGCGCCTTTCCAGCTGGCTCAGCAGCAGGTCCGCCGCCAGCGCCACCACCGCCAGCACGATCATGGCCGCGAACACGCCGCTGGCATTGAAGGCGCCCTGCGCCGTAGAGATCAGCAGGCCGATGCCTTCCTTGGCCCCCAGAAACTCGCCCACCACGGCGCCCACCAGGGCAAAGCCAAAGCTCACGCGCAGGCTGGCCAGAATCCACGAGGTGGCGGCCGGAATGACGATGGCGGTGGTGAGCTGGCGCGCCGACGCGCCGAGAATCTGCGCATTGGCGATCATGTACTTGTCGGCCTCCCGCACGCCCTGGAAGGCGTTGCTGAAGACGACGAAGAACACCATCACCACCGCCAGCGCGACCTTGGACGCCATGCCCAGGCCCAGCGCAATGACGAACACCGAGCCCAGCACCACACGCGGGATGGAGTTGGCGATCTGGATGTAGAGGCTGAACACGTCCGACAGCAGCTTGTTGCGGCCCAGCAGGATGCCGCAGACCACGCCACCCACAGCGCCGATGAGAAAGCCGAGCACGGTTTCTTCCAGCGTGACCAGCACCTGTTGCCACAGCGGGCCTTGCGAGGTGCCCTCGTCCACCCATTCCACGATTTGTGCCCAGATCAGGCTGGGCTGGGAGTAGAAGAAGGGGTCGATCCACTTCAGGCGGGCGGCGATTTCCCATCCGCCCAGTACGACCAAGAGCACGGCCAGGCGCAGGCCGATGATGGTGTAGCGGCGCTGGCGGATCGCCGCCTGGGCCGAGGCGGATTCGCGGGCCAGCGCTTCGTCGCTGAGCGCGGCTGGCAGGGCGACAGCGCCCGGGGTGGTGGTGAGGGTGTTCATGGTGGTTTGTTCCGTGAAGGTGGGGGTCACTGGATCACGACTTCCTGGCGCAGGTCGTCCCAGATGTGCTTGGACAACTCGACGAAGTGCGGGTCGTAGCGCACTTCGGACATCACGCGTGGGCGCGGCAGGTCGATGTCGTACACGCGCTTGAGCGTGGCGGGGCGGGCCGACAGCACGAACACCCGGTCCGCCAGCGCGATGGCCTCTTCCAGGTCGTGCGTGACAAACACCACCGAGCCGCCGGTGCCGGACCACAGCTTGAGCAGCTCGTCCTGCATGAGGGTGCGGGTCTGCATGTCCAGCGCCGAGAACGGCTCGTCCATCAGCAGGATCTCGGGGCGGTTGATGAAGGTCTGCGCCAAGGCCACGCGCTTGCGCATGCCGCCCGACAGCTGGTGCGGGTAGTGGTTGCCGAACTTGTCGAGCCCCACGCGCTGAATCCATTGCTGCGCCAGGTCCCGGGCCTCGGCCTTGCGCATGCCGCGAAACAGCGGGCCTGCGGCCACGTTGTCGAGCACGCTGCGCCAGGGAAAGACGGCATCGGCCTGGAACACGAAGCCGATGCGCGGATCAATGCCGTCCACCGGCTGGCCCATCACGCGCACCTGGCCCACGGTAGGGCGCAGCAGGCCGGTGATCATGTTCAGCGTGGTCGACTTGCCGCAGCCCGTGGGCCCGACGATGGCCACGAACTCTCCGCGGGCCACACTCATGCTGAAGTTGCGCAGCGCGACCGTGGCGTTGCCGTCCTGCGAGATGAAGCGCAGCGACACGTCGTTGAACTCGATCGCGGGGGCTGTGCCGGCAGCGGATGCCGTGGCCGCCGCAGCGCGTGCGGCCGTGGGGGCAGTGAAACCGGCGGAGACGGTGGCCGCGGCGCTCATGGCTTGGCTCCAGCCACAAAGGCGTTGGTGAAGGTCTTGGACAGATCGATGTTCTTGCTGCGCACCTGGGGCTTGTAGGTGGCCAGCACCTTCAGCACGTTCTCGGGGCCGCCGTCGGGCATGCGGGCATCGGTGGTGAACATGGGCACGGAGGCCCGCAGGGCCTCGATGTACAGCGCCTTGTCGTTGCCGTAGTAGTCGCGCGGCACCTTCTCGGCAATCTCTTCGGCCGTGTGGGTGTGGATGTAGTGCATGGTGCGCGCAAAGGCGCGGCCCAGCTTGGTGGCCTCGGCCTTGTGCGTTTCGGCCCAGCTGTTTTGCACGTACAGGCTCGCGGCGGGGTACAGGCCGCCCAGCGCCTTGATGGTGTCGGCCTCGTTGCGCAGGTCCACCAGCACCTTGGCCTCGCCGCTCTTGAGCATTTGCGACACGGTGGGCTCGGTGGTCATGCCGGCCTGGATGCGGTCCTGCTTCATGGCCGCGATGAAGGTGTTGCCCGCGCCCACGGGCAGCAGCGAATAGTCCTTCTGCGCCACGCCCTGGCGGTCGGCCAGGTAGCGCGTCAGAAAGTCGGTGGACGACCCCAACCCCGTCACGCCCAGCGTCTTGCCCTTGGCATCGGCCATGGACTTGAAGGTGGGCGCGGCCTTGGTGGACACCAGCTCCACCTCGCCCGGCACCTTGCAGAACACGGCAATCGCCTGGATCTCCTTGCCCTTGGATTGCAGGTCGATGGTGTGGTCGTAGAAGCCCACCACGCCCTGCACGGCGCCCGCGATGAGCTGGTTCTCGGCATCCACGCCGGTGGGCTGCGACTGCAGCTCCACGTTCAGCCCTTCGTCCTTGAAGTAGCCCAGCGCCTCCGTGAGCTTGGCGGGCAGGTAGATGATCTTGTTGATGCCACCCACCATGATGGTGATGGGCGCATCAGCCGCTTGCGCGAGGGGTGCAGCTACAGCCATCAGGCTGCCCAGGGCAAGGCCCAGCATATGGCGTCGGGTCGGGATGTTCATGGAATGTCTCCTGCTCAGTGGTGGATGGCGCCCCGCGCGCTGTGTGTACTTCGCGCCGGGATGAAGTGACTGTAGAAAGTGGCATCCTTCAATCAGCTTTCGCCCGGAGCTGCAATTCCCTAGGGTTAACCCCAAATCACCTCCCATCGGCTGGCAGTCCCATCGAATCAGCCGCTATCAGCTATCAAAACATGAGCACGCCCCAGGCGGGGACGATAAACTGGTGCCCACCATGAAAGTCCTTCTCATCGAAGACAACGAGCAGCTGGCGCACTGGCTGGTGCAGCTCTTGCGGGAGCGGGAGTTCGTGGTGGACCACGTGGGGGACGGCGAGGCCGCCGACCAGCTGCTACGGCAAGGCCACTACGACGTGGTGCTGCTGGACCTGAACCTGCCACTGCTGTCGGGCAAGGGCGTGCTGCGCCGCATCCGCGAGCGCCAGGACGATGTGGCCGTGATCGTGCTGACCGCCACCGCCTCGCTGGACCAGAAGGTGCTGTGCCTGGAGATCGGCGCGGACGACTACCTGGTCAAGCCCATCGAGGTACGCGAGCTGGTGGCCCGCATCCAGGCACTGGTGCGGCGCCAGCGGCCCGGCAAATCCAACGACATCGCCTGCGGCGACCTGCGCTACGACCTGCGCACGCGGCAGTTCACGCTGGCAGGCGCCGACCTGGCCCTGCCGCCACGCGAACGCACCTTGCTGGAGGCGCTGATGCTGCACCTGGGCACGACTGTTTCGCGCCAGGCGCTGGCGGACAGCCTGTTCAGTTTGGACGAAGAGGTCAGCGGCGACGCCATCGACCTCTACGTGCACCGCCTTCGCAAGAAGCTGGAAGCCAGCAGCGCCACCATCATCACGCTGCGCGGCGTGGGCTTTCTGCTGCGCACGCGCGACGACGCATGACAACCGCCATGCTGTCGAGCCTGCGCTTTCGGCTGGCCTTGTGGCTGCTGCTGCCCCTGTCGCTGTTTGTGGCGCTGTGCGCCGCGCTGAGCTGGCGCAACGCCGCCAACGTGGCGGACTATGTGCAGGACCACGACCTGCTCGCATCCGCCAAGATGCTGTCGGACCGCCTGATCTGGGAGGGCAATGACGTGCAGGCCAGCGTGCCCCCGTCGGCGCTGAGCCTGTTCGCATCGCCCGACCGCGACCGCGTGTACCTGAACGTGCAGGGCGCGGGCGGCGAACTGCTGGCCGGCACGCCCGGTTTTCCCTTGCCGGCCGAGCCGCACCCCGAGGGCACGGACCAGGCACAGTGGTACGACACACACTTTCAGGACCAGCCCCTGCGCGCCGTGGTGGTCACCCGCACCATGCACGACGTGGACGGTGCGCGCGCCTACACCATCGCCGTGGGCAAGACCACCCACAGCCGCGACCACATGCTGGCCAACCTGTGGTACCCCACAGTGGCCTATCTACTGGCTGCGCTCGGCCTCACGGTGGCGCTCAGCGCCCTGGCCCTGACCCTGGAGCTGCGCCCCGTAGTGCGGCTGCGGCAGCAGCTGGCGCAGCACGACCCCCTGCACCTGGACCTGCAGGTGGATGCCAAGGTGCTGCACACCGAGCTGCGCCCCGTGGCCGACACCATCAACCGCTTTGTGCAGCAGCTGCGCGCGCACTCGGAGGCGCAGCGCCGCTTCATCGCCGACGCAGCCCACCAGCTGCGCACGCCGTTGGCGCTGCAGTCCACGCAGATCGAATACGCAAGGTCGGCACTCCGCCAGCCCGACGAACAAGACGCCCTGTGGACCAGCCTGCACGCCAGCAACCGCCGCCTGGTGGACGTGACGAACAAGCTGCTGCTGCTGGCGCAGGCCGAGCACCGCGATGCCCATACCCGACAGGAAACGGTGGACCTGGCCGCCGTGGCCCTGCGCTGCGTGGAACAACTGGCGGCACTGGCCGACCGCCAGCACATCGACCTGGGCCTGGACGCTCCGGCCGCTGGCCAGGCCTTGGTGAGGGCTGAGCCCTCGCTGCTGGACGCCCTGGTAGCCAACCTGCTGGACAACGCGTTGCGGTACACCCAGCAGGGCGGCCGGGTCACGGTGGGCGTGCGATGCAGCGCGGGCGCCACGGGCCATTGGGTGGAGCTGTCGGTGGCCGATAACGGGCCCGGCATTCCCGAAGCCGCGCGGGAGCGCGTGTTCGAGCGCTTTTTCCGCGTGAGCGAGGACACCACCTCCGGCACCGGGCTCGGCTTGGCGATCGTGCGCGAAATCGCACAGGCCTTTGGCGCCACGGTGGTGCTCGGGCCCAACCTGCAAGAAGCCCACGGGCTCCTCGTCACGGTGCGATTCGCCGCGCACCCTGCAGCGGCAGGTCCGGTGGTGGCTGCGGGTGGAAACACTGGTGGGGTAAGCGCGGCCTGAGAACGCGTTGGCGCGAGGGTTTTTGGGCCAAATCGGGCGGTAGCGCTAGTGCATCATGCCTGGTTTGCTATCAATTTTGATAGCCCCTGCCGATTGCATCCCTCAGCCCATCAAACGTCCCAGCACCAGCGCCGCCATGTCCTCGGCCGCGCTGGTGCCCTCCGCCATCAGGCCCTGCACCACGCCGGCGCGGTCGGTGTCGGTGCGGTTCTGGCTCACCTTCCAGATGCCCTCCCAGCGCTCCACGGCCAGCTCGATGCCCACGATGGCGCGCAGCAGCTTGTCGATGTAGTCGGGCGGCGCGTCGTCGATGCGCCAGGGGTCGGCGCGGTGGGCCTCGTGCTGCTCACTCAGGGTGTGCAGGATGGCGCGCAGGCGTGCGGGGTCGTCAAACGCGCTCAAAGCGCCGTGGGCGTGCACGGTGGCGTAGTTCCACGTGGGCACCTGCTTGCCGTCCAGGGCCTTGGACGGATACCACGAGGGCGACACATAGGCCTGCGGGCCGTGGAACACCGCCACCGCCTGCTGGGGCAGCAGCGGCCACAGCGCGTTGGCGCGCGCCACATGGCCGATGAGGGTGCCCTGCGGGCCGCGCGCCAGGTCCAGGTACAGCGGGATGTGGTTGACGTGCAGCGCGCCCTCGTGCGCGACGACCAGCGTGGCCAACGGCTGGGCACGCACCAGGGCTTGCTGGGCGGCGGCATCGGCCACCTGAAACTGCCGGTTGGGGTTGGCCATGTCAGCCCCCTTCCACTTCAAGCACCGGGGCGCAGTCGATCTGCGTCTTGACCGAGTTGGCCAGAAAGCACGATCCGTGGGCGCGGTGGTGCAGGTCGTCCAGCTGCGCAGCGCTGGGCGCGTGCGCCGCGTCAAAGCGCGTGACGGGCCTCAGCTGCACGTGGGTGACCACCAGTTGGCCCTCTGCGTTCTTGGCCATGGTGCCCACGGCCGCGTCGGCGTAGTGGTTGAGCCGATAGCCCGCACGGCTGGCAAAGTCCATGAACCACAGCATGTGGCAGCTGGACAGCGCGGCGACATAGGCTTCTTCCGGGTCCACCGCCGCCGCATCGGAGTAGGGCAGCGGCACCACATGGGGCGACGACGATGCAGCCACGGTGGCACCGCCGTCGAACTGCCAGGTGTGGGCACGGTGATAGCGCTTGTCCAGAAAGTCGTCGGTGCCACGGGACCAGGTGATGGTGGCGGTGTGCTCGGCCATGGGGTGCTTTCAACAGGATCAGGCCGGCAAGCTGCGGCCCGGGTTTTTACAATGGTTCTTCAGTTTATGAGTGCATCACCCCATTGAAAGGGCCAATTCGTGCCCAGCCCCGGAGCCAATCGAACCACCGCCACCCTGCGCCAGCAGGTGTACGCGCAACTGCGCCGCGCCATCGAGCAGGGCAGCCTGCGCGCGGGCACGCGCCTGCCGCCCTCGCGCGAGCATGCGGCCAGCCTGGGCGTGTCGCGCAACACCGTGCTGTGGGCCGTGCAGCGCCTGCAGGCCGAGGGCTATGTGGAAGCCCGCGTGGGCGACGGCACCTATGTGTCGCAGGCCGTGGCCGCCACACTGCCCGCCGCGCAAGGCTTGGTGGCGCCGCCCCGGGGCCTGTCGCGCCGGGGGCAGCTGATCGCCGACACGGCAGCGCGCTGGCGCCCGCCCTTGGCGGCGGCCAAGGCATTTCGCATTGGCGCGCCCGAGGTCGCCACCTTTCCGTTTGCGCTGTGGGACCGCCTCACCCGCCAGGCCAGCACGGGCCAGCGCAGCCACCGCGCGCAGTACCTGGACCCGGCTGGCGACCCCGACCTGCGCCAGGCCGTGGCGCAATGGCTGTGGGCCTCGCGCGGCATCCGCTGCGATGCGGCGCAGGTGGTGGTGTGCTCGGGCTCGCAGCAGGGCATTGACCTGATTGCGCGCCTGCTGCTGGACGTGGGCGACGAGGTGCTGGTGGAAGACCCCGGCTACCCCGGCATCCGCGCCAGCCTGCTGGGCCACGGCGCGCTGGCGCGGCCGGTGGACATGGATGGAGACGGCCTGCGCATCGACACCGCTGCAGCGCAGTGGCCGAACGCACGCATGGCCGTCGTCACGCCCACGCACCAGTTCCCCACGGGCGTGTGCATGGGCCTGGCGCGGCGGCAGGCGCTGCTGCAGTGGGCGCGCACGCACGACGCCTGGGTGGTGGAGGACGACTACGACGGCGAGTTCCAGTACGGCAGCGCTGCGCAGCGGGTACCCGCGCTGTGCAGCCTGCCGGGCTCGGAGCGCGTGTTGTACGTAGGCACCTTTAGCAAGACACTGCACCCCGGTCTGCGGCTGGGCTTTGTGGTGGTGCCGCCCGCGCTGGTAGAAGCCTTTGCCATGGCCCGCGCCATCACCGACCGGCATGCACCGGGCGACGCGCAAGCGGTGCTGGCGCGCTTCATTGCCGAAGGCCACCTGCTGCGCCACCTGCGGCAAATGCGCGAGCTGTATCTGCAGCGGCAGCACTCACTGCGCACCGCACTGGCCGAGGCGAGCAACGGCGCCTGGCAACTGGCCGCCAGCGATCGCGGCATGCACCTGTTGCACGAGGTAGCACCCGGCACCGACGACGAAACCCTGAGCCGCCAGGCGCTGGCGGCGGGCGTGATGCTGGCGCCGCTGTCGCGCTATGCGATGCAGTCCGCGCGCCGGGGCTGGCTGCTGGGGTATGCGGGGTTTGGCGATGCAGAGATCCGCGCGGCCGCTCGCGTAGTGGGCGGCCACGTGCGTCAGCGGTGATGCGGACGCTGGTGCGTCACCACGCGCCGGGCTGCGGGGCCAGGGCCGTGCCAAGGCCCTCCGTCTGAACCACCGCCTGCGGCTCCACCTTGCGCCACCAGTGCGTGGACAGCGCGGGCGCGCGGATGTCCAGCCGCTCGCCCATGATGGGCGCCACCAGCGGCACCTGCGCTGCCGCTGCGAGCGCGGTGATGCGCTCGAACGGCTCCACCCACGGGTGCAGCGACAGGTCGAAGGTGCCGTTGTGGATGGGGAACAGATGACGCCCCTGCACATCCAGATGGGCCTGCAGGCTCTCCTCGGGATGCATGTGGATGTCGGGCCAATCGGCGTTGTAAGCGCCGGTTTCGATCAGCGTCAGATCGAACGGACCGAACCGCTCGCCAATCGCCTTGAAGCCGTCGAAGTAGCCCGTGTCGCCACTGAAGAAGATGCGCATCTGGTCAGCTCCTTGGCCCGCGATCAGCACCCACGAGGCCCACAGCGTGCTATTGCCGTCGGACAGACCCCGGCCCGAGAAATGCTGCGCAGGCGCGGCCACCAGCTGCAGCCCACCAATGGTGGTGCCCTGCCACCAGTCGAACTGCTGCACCTTGGCCGCAGGCACGCCCCAGCCAATGAGCCGGTCGCCCACGCCCAGCGGGGTAATGAAGTGCTCCACCTTGGGTGCGAGCTTCTGGATGGCGGCGTAGTCCAGGTGGTCGTAATGGTCGTGCGACAGGACCACGCCGGTGATGGGCGGTAGCTCGTCAATCGTGATGGGCGGCGCATGAAAACGCTTGGGGCCCATGAACTGGAAGGGCGAAGCCCGCTCGGAAAACACCGGGTCGGTCAGCCAGAACTGGCCGTTGATCTTGAAGAGCAGGGTGGAGTGCCCCAGGCGCCACAGGCTCAGGTCGGGCGCGGCCAGCAAATCCGACCGCATCACGGCATACACCGGCACGGGCTCTCGCGGCACCGAGTCGTCGGGCTTGCCGGTGGCAAAGCGCCACATCACCTGCAGCGTCTTGAGGGCGCCCAGCGCATGGCGCGGCGCCGCGTTGCGAAACTTGCCACCCGCGAACTGCGGCGACTGTTCATAAGCGGCCACCGGCTGGGCGGCGCGGGAAAAGAGGCTGTAGGCCATGGCGATCAGTACAACGAGGGCGACACAAAGTGCCGGGAGCAGACGGCGGCGATGGGTGAAAGGGAAGGGCACCGGATCTGCGACATAGAAATTACACTGCACAGTGTAGTTCACTTTTTAGAAAAGTAAACTACCCGGTGTAAAATTTGCACATGAACGCCCCCCAGCCCACACCCCGCCTGACCGACCGCAAGCGCGATGCCATCGTGCAGGCTGCCATCGGCGAGTTCCGCGAACACGGCTTCAACGGCACCAGCATGGACCGCGTGGCGGCAGCGGCGGATGTGTCCAAGCGCACGGTGTACAACCACTTCCCGAGCAAGGAAGAGCTGTTCGAGGCCATCCTGCTGCTGATGTGGGAGCGCAGCCAGTCGCCCGACGAACTGGCCTACACCCCCACGCGCCCGCTGCGCGACCAGCTGCTGGAGCTGCTGGCGCAAAAGATGCGCCTGCTCAACGACGCGAGCTTCATCGACCTGAGCCGCGTGGCCATGGCCGACATGATGCATTCGCCCGAACGCGCGCGCGGCATCACCGCCAAACTCTCGGCCAAGGAGGAGGGCCTGCCGCGCTGGCTGCGTGCCGCCCAGCAGGACGGCCGCCTGCGCGCCACCATGGATGTGCCCTATGCCGCGCAGCAACTGCAGGGCATGGTCAAGGCGTTTGCGTTCTGGCCCCAGCTGGCCATGGGCCAGCCGCCCTTGAGCACAGCGCAGCAGCAGCAGGTGCTGGGCGATGCGGTGGACATGTTCCTGGGGTTCTACGCCGCGCCTAACCAAGAGGCACAACCACTCGCAAAAAAGGCCAAGGCTGGAAGCACCGGCAAGGCAGCGACAACCCGGGCCGCAACACCTTCCAAGCCCATCCCCCGCCGCGCCCCAGCGCGCTGATCAACGCCACCACCCGGGCCAGCACGCAGGCACGCGGAGCGATTTGCACTACGCTCGCCCGTTCTTTCCACGCAGCCTGAAACCACGATGCCCATCGCTCCTTACCTCGACACCGCCCCGGTTCTGGACACCGGCGTTTTCATCCACGACTCTGCCCAGGTGATCGGCGACGTCACCCTGGGCCGCGACAGCTCGGTGTGGTGCAACGCCGTGCTGCGCGGCGATGTGAACCGCATCACCGTGGGCGTGTGTAGCAATGTGCAAGACCTGACGATGGGCCATGTCTCGCACCGCAACGCCAGCAAGCCCGAGGGCTCGCCACTGGTGATTGGCGACTACGTCACGGTGGGCCACTCGGTGATCCTGCACGGCTGCCGCATTGGCAACGAATGTCTCATTGGCATGGGCTCCATCGTGATGGATGACGCCATCATCGAAGACCGCGTGATGCTGGGCGCAGGCAGCCTGGTCTCGCCCGGCAAGGTGCTGGAGAGCGGCTACCTCTACATCGGCCGCCCCGCAGTGCGCCAGCGCGCGCTCACCGATGCGGAGATTGCGTACCTCAAGTATTCGGCCGAGCACTATGTGCGGGTGAAGAACAACTACCTGCCCCCCGCAGAGCCCGCCCCCATGGACTGATCCGCAGCCCGAGGCTGCCATGGCCAAAGGCGATACAGCACCGCATAATTTCCGGCGTATGAGCGAACTTCTTGACCATCTGTCCGAATCCGTCACTGCGGCACGGTCCGTGGAGGAGCTGACGCGTCCGCTGCTGGAGATGCTGGAGGCGGTGACCGGGCTCGAGTCCACCTACCTCACGTCCATCGACGAGGCACAGGGCGTGCAGCATGTGCTGTATGCACGCAACTCCAGCGCCATGCAGATCCCAGAAGGCCTGAGCGTGCCCTGGAACGACACGCTGTGCAAGCGGGCACTCGAAGAAGGCCGCACCTTCACCGACGATGTGCCCGCCTGCTGGGGCGATTCGCAGGCCGCTCGCGACCTGGGCATCCGCACCTACGTGAGCAAGCCTGTGCGCATGGGTGACGGAGCACTGTACGGCACGCTGTGTGCGGCCAGCACCCAGCGCCGCCCGCGCACCCCAGAGGCCGAGCGCATCCTCACGCTGTTCGCCTACCTGATTGGCCAGCAGGTGGAGCGCGAGCAGCTGATCCAGAAACTGCTGGTGGCCAACGAAAAGCTCAGCGCCGTGGCCGCCACGGACCAGCTCACGGGCCTGCCCAACCGCCGCGCCCTCATGCAGGCGCTGGACCGCATGCTCGCGCAGGGCCGTCGTCGCCAGATGGGCGTGCAGATCGCCTTCATCGACCTCGACGGCTTCAAGGCCATCAACGACACCTACGGCCACGAAGTGGGCGACCAGTTCCTCGTGTCCGTCGCGCAGCGCCTGCAGGGGGCGCTGCGCGCAGAGGACCTGGCGGCAAGGCTGGGCGGCGACGAGTTCGTGGTGGTCAGTCTGAGCGATGGCGTAGATGAAGCCGCACAACCTGCGCAGGACGCCCTCAGCCAGCGCATCACCCACGTTACGCAAGGACGGTTTGACCTGGCTGGCGCGTCGCTCGACTATGGCGGCGCCAGCGTGGGCGTGGTCACCATCACCCCCGACCAGCAGCGCAGCATCGAAGACGTGCTGCGCGTGGCAGACCAGACCATGTACCGGGTCAAGCTCGCACGCCGCAACGCCCAAGACGCACTGGCGCAAGCGCGCAGCGGCGCGGCAGCACACCGCTGAATCGCACCGCCCTGCAGCTGCCCAGGCACGGCAGTAGCCACACCGCCCCATGGCAAGGCGATGGCCGGGATAATCGGCGTTCACCACCTCCACGTTCCATGGCCTCTTCCCCGTGCCGCGTGCTCGCTGTCATCCCGCCGATGACGCAGCTGAACACGCCTTATCCCTCCACCGCCTACCTCACGGGCTTTCTGCGCTCGCGCGGGGTTGCCGCCGCCCAGGAAGACCTGGCGCTGGCACTGGTGCTGCGCCTGCTGTCGCCCGAGGGCCTGAAGGCCGTGGCCGCCAAAGTGGACGCGCTGCCCACCAAGAAGCAGAGCCCCGCTGTGCAAAGTTTTGCGGCGCAAAAAGACCGTTACCTCGCCACCATCGGCCCGGCCATCGCCTTTTTGCAGGGGCGCGACAGCACGCTGGCGCACCGCATCGTGGGCCGCAACTACCTGCCCGAAGGCCCGCGTTTTGCCACGCTCGACGTCTATGTGGATGACGAAGGCGGCGACCCGCTGGGCTGGGCCTTTGGCGCCCTGGGCCTGACCGACAAGGCCAAGCACCTGGCCACGCTGTATCTGAACGACCTGGCCGACGTGCTGCGCGATGCGGTGGACGAGCGCTTTGAGTTCGTGCGCTACGCCGAATCGCTGGCGGGCAGCCAGCCCACGTTCGACCCGCTGGCCAATGCACTGGCTGCGCCGCCCACGCTGGTGGACGAGCTGCTGGAGCAACTCACCCACGAAGCCATCGCCCGCCACCAGCCCGATGTGGTGCTGCTGTCGGTGCCCTTCCCCGGGTCCGTGTACGCGGCGTTCCGCATCGCGCAGGCCATCAAGGCACGCTACCCACACATCGCCACCGTGCTCGGCGGTGGCTTTGTGAACACCGAACTGCGCGAGCTGGCCGACCCGCGCGTGTTCGACCACTTCGACTACGTGACGCTGGACGCGGGCGAACGCCCGCTGCTGGCGCTGCTGGAGCACCTGCGCGGCGAGCGCGGCCGCCAGCGCCTGGTGCGCACCTTTGTGCGCAATGATGAAGAAGGCGGCGACGGCACGGTGCAGTACATCAACATGATGGAAGCCGACATCGCCTTCGCCGAGGTGGGCACGCCCACCTGGGACGGCCTGCCGCTGGACCGCTACCTGTCGCTGCTGGACATGCTCAACCCAATGCACCGCCTGTGGAGCGACGGGCGCTGGAACAAGCTCACCGTGGCGCACGGCTGCTACTGGAAGAAGTGCAGCTTTTGCGATGTGAGCCTGGACTACATCAGCCGCTACGAGGGTGCGAGTGCTGGCGTGCTGGCCGACCGCATCGAGCAGATCGTGCGCGAGACAGGGCAGACGGGCTTTCACTTTGTGGACGAGGCCGCACCGCCCAAGGCGCTCAAGGCCCTGGCCACCGAGCTGATTGCGCGCAACGCAGGCATCAGCTGGTGGGGCAATGTGCGGTTTGAAAAAACCTTCACGCCCGAGCTGGCCGAGCTGCTGGCCGACAGCGGCTGCATCGCCATCTCCGGCGGTCTGGAGGTGGCGTCGGACCGGCTGCTGCAGCTCATGAAAAAAGGCGTGTCGGTGGACCAGGTGGCGCGTGTGACCCGGGCCTTCACCGACGCCGGCATCCTGGTGCATGCGTACCTGATGTACGGCTTCCCGACCCAGACGGTGCAGGACACGGTGGACGCGCTTGAATACGTGCGCCAGCTGTTCGCCAACGGCTGCATTCAGAGCGGGTTCTTCCACCGCTTTGCCTGCACCGTGCATTCACCCGTGGGCAAGAACCCCGAGGAGTACGGCGTGACGCTGGCCCCGCTGCCCCCGGGCGACTTCGCCAAGAACGACGTGGCCTTCATCGACCCCACGGGGGTGGACCACGACGCGCTGGGCGGCGCGCTGAAGAAGGCCATCTACAACTACATGCACGGCATCGGGCTCGAAGAAGACGTGCGCAGCTGGTTTCCGTTCAAGGTGCCCAAGACGACGGTGCGGCGGGACCGGATTGAGCGAGCGCTGCGCGAGCGGGGGTGAACGCCACGGGCGATACAACCGCAATTTCAGGCAAAAATAGCCACAGGTGCTTTTTGCATAAGCACTGCCAGCTATCAATAGTGAAGCATCCAAAAGGCGGTCAACGCTTTTGCTTCTGGTAAGCCCTGTCCGCCGGTGGCCCCCGGTCGGTGTCTTGCAGGCCCCGCTGCACATCGCGGTACGCCTGCTCGATTTGTGCGTCAGGTTTCCCATGGGTCATGTCCACGGACTCGTCACGCTCATGGGGCAGCTTGGGCTTTTCTTCCTTGGCGGCCGCAGGGCCCGCTTTCAACGGCCCCTGCGTGGTGGGTCCGGGCGCCTGGCGCTTGGTGGTGTCGACCGAAGGCTCCGGTCCGGCGGGGGCCGAGGTGGGTTCGTCGGGGTGGATTTTGCGGGGCATGGGGTCTCCTGGGTTGGGACCGCAGCGGGTCCCATCCCATGGATCGTAAAAACGCCCCCTTCGTCGCCTTGTAGGCCCACAGGCCATCCAATCGACGGGAGATGGAGACGGTGCGCACAAGCCCCTGGAGCCGCTGGCCGTCCAAGCCATGCGACACTACTGTATGTCTCAACAGGTGTGGGCCGCGCAGGCCCTTGAATCTTTCGATGCGGTGGTGCAGGCCACCGAGGGGTTTCGCAGCCGCGCTGGCCAGCGGCTGATGGCCGAGCAGGTGGCGCACACCTTCAGCAGCGCCACGCTGGGCAAGGTGGATGAAGAAAGCGGTGAAGACGCACCCACGCGCTCCATCGCTGTGATCCAGGCGGGTACGGGTGTGGGCAAGTCGCTAGCGTACTGCGCCCCCGCCATTGCGCTGGCACTGTCGCGTGGCACGCGGGTGCTGATCTCCACCGCCACCGTGGCATTGCAGGAGCAGCTGGTCAACAAGGACCTGCCCGCGCTGGCCGCGCTGATGCCGCAGCCCTTCAAGTTTGCGCTGGCCAAGGGGCGCGGGCGCTATGTGTGCAAGCTCAAGCTCGACCGCCTGGCGGGCACGGGCGAGGCCGAGGAAGAGGCCGACGACGACCTGTTTGCCGAAGAAGAAGCCGCTGCCCGCGCCAAGCGCCCCCGGCATGAGACCGAGGCGCGCATCCAGTTCTATTCGACGATGGCGCAGACGCTGTCGAAGGGCGCGTGGGATGGTGACCGTGACAGCCTCGACACCCCGCCCGAGCCCGAGGTGTGGAGCCCCGTGGCGGCCGAGGGGGCCTCGTGCACCGGCAAGCACTGCCCGGCCTTCAGCCAGTGCACTTACTACGACAAGCGCAAGGAGCTGGTGGGTGCGCAGGTGATCGTGGCCAACCACGATCTGCTGCTGTCGTCCCTGGGCGCGCGCGTGCTGCCCGAGCTGGACAACTGCCTCTTGGTGCTGGACGAAGCCCACCACCTGCCATCGACCGCTTTGGATCAATTCGCGTGCAGCATGGACCTGTCGCGCATCACCTGGATTGAGCGGCTGTCGAGCCGGGGTCTGCGCATTGGCGCGCTGCTGGAGGTGGAGGAAATTGCCGACATCCCCAAGCACTCGGCGCAGCTGCGGCAGACACTGCAGGACCTGGCGCGCATCGTGATGGACGTGTACGGCGCCCAGCTCAAGAGCCAGCCCAGCGCCTGGGGCCCCGCGCGCGTGCGTGTGCCACGGGGCGAGTTGCCAGAACAGCTGATTGCGCCGTTGGGCCTGCTGGCTGCGAGTGCCGAGGGCTTCCTCGACGCGCTGCGCGCCATCAGCAAAGCCCTGCGCGCCGAGATGCGCGACAAGCCCGACGAGGCCAAGCGCCTGTCCACGCTGTACGCGCAGATCGGCATGCTGGCCCCGCGCCTGGAAGAGCTGCACGCCACCGCGCAACTGCTGCTGCAGGATGCGCCCGAGGGCGCCGTGCCTGCCGCCAAGTGGTTCGCGCTGGAGGTGGATGGCGACTTCATCGTGGTCAAGGCGCATGCCAGCCCCATTCTGCCCGGCACCACGCTGCGCAACCACCTGTGGAGCGCGGTGCGCGGTGCGGTGCTGACATCGGCCACGCTCACCAGCTGCGGGCACTTTGATTTCTTCTTGCGCGAGGCGGGCCTGCATGGCGATGAGGCCACCACCACGCTCGAAGTGCCCAGCCCCTTCAACTACGCCGCGCAAGGCACGCTGATTGCGGCCGAAACCCGCGCCGACCCCAAGAACGCCGCGCAGTTCACCACCGAGATGGTCGATGCGCTGCTGCACGACATTGCGCGCGTGGAATACGGCGCGCTGGTGCTGTTCACCTCGCGCGAGCAGATGCGCCAGGCCGTGGATGCGCTGCCCACCGCCATGCGCAGCGTGGTGCTGGTGCAGAACGCGCTGCCACGCACACAGCTGCTCAAGCGCCACCGCGAGCGGGTGGAGAACGGCGAGCCCTCGGTCATCTTCGGCATGCAGTCGTTTGGCGAAGGGTTGGATTTGCCCGGGCGGCTGTGCGAATCGGTGTTCATCACCAAGCTGCCCTTTGCCCCGCCCGACGACCCGGTGGGCGAAGCCCGCGCCGAGTGGCTGCGCGCCGTGGGGCGCGACCCCTTCAGCGAGCTGGTGGTGCCCGCCACCGCTATCCGCCTCGCGCAATGGGTGGGCCGCGCGATCCGCACCGAGGAAGACCAGGCCCATGTTTACTGCTACGACAAGCGCCTGGTGCGCACCAGCTACGGCCAGCGCCTGCTCAAGGGGCTGCCACCGTTTGCGCTGGAACAACGTGCGCCGCTGTGAAGCGGTGATACTTTGCCCCCTTCGATTCCATAACCACTACAACAACCCCAGAGAGGACCTCCATGCCCCACACCGTACCTGCCTGCCCCCAATGCGGCCAGGAGAACACCTACCCCGACGGCAGCAACTACGTGTGCCCGGACTGCGCGTTTGAATGGCCCCAGGTGGCCGACGCTGCCGACACCGATGCCGCCGAAGCGGGCGACGGCATCGTGCGGGATGCGAATGGCAACCCGCTGGCCGATGGTGATGCGGTGATTTTGGTGAAAGACCTCAAGGTCAAGGGCTCGTCGTCCACGCTCAAGAAGGGCACCAAGATCAAGAGCATCCGCCTGGTCGATGGTGCCGACGGCCACAACGTGGACTGCAAGACCGACCTGGGCAGCATGCTGCTCAAGTCAGAATTTCTCAAGAAGGCCTGATCGGCACGGGGCGCAGCTCCCCGTGTCAGACAAGCACCCACAGGCATCGGCGCTGCACGCCGACGCCAGGGTCCAGCAAGGGTGCCTAGAGTGCATGGATGGCCGCGTGATCACCCGGATCGCGCGGACCCTTTGACTCCCCCTGCTGGAGGCCCCATGCACACTGAATCCCCCGCCCACGAAACCCTGTGGAAGCTCATCAAGGACACCCGCTTTGGCATGCTCACGCACCGCACGTCCACGGGCATGCTGCACGCGCACCCGCTGACCACCCAAAACCGGCAGCTGGATGAGCAGGCCGAGCTGTATTTCTTCATCTCCCAATCGGGCGAACTGTACGAGCGCCTGTTGACCGACGGCGAAGTGAACGTGTCATATGCCAACCCCGACGACGACAGCTATGTGTCCGTGTCCGGCCAGGCGCGGTTTGTGGATGACCGCGCGCTGAAGGAGGCCCTGTGGTCGCCCATGGCCAAGGCCTGGTTCCCGGGCGGTGTGTCCGACCCGGACTTAGCGCTGCTCGCAGTGCGCATCCGCCATGCCGAGTACTGGAACGTGGACGAAAGCAAGATGGTGCAGCTGTTCCAGATGGCCAAGGCCGCGATCACCGGCGATCCCCCGCGTCACCTGGGCGAGCACAAGGAACTGACCTTGTCCTGAGCGGCGCCGCTGTGTGCGGCCCGGCACGCCGGGCCCCATGTGCTGGAGCCCACAGACCGCTTCAACAGCCAAATCGGCTCGTAGCGCCAGTGCATATTACCCTGACAGCTACACAATCAATAGCAAAACTCTGACCGCAAGGCGCAGCCAGCGTCATCGCGGCGCATTGCGCGCCTTGCGATAACGCCGGGTGGCCTCGGCCAGCATGGCGTCCTTGGGCAACAGCTGGGTGCCGCCCACCCACAGTTCGGCGGGCACGCCCTTGGCATCGCGCACGCGGCGCACCGGCTGGCCCGGGCTGGCGTAGGCCGATGCTTTCTGCACCACACCGGTGTCGCGCCCGGTGACCGCCAGCTCGGTGGTGGCCGCGTTGAAGGGCACGAACATGGCGGGCACCACCTGACACACCACCTTGCCCATGGGCACCAGGTCGCTCGCGCCCCACAGGCTCCACCAGCGCGCCGCCCAGGCGGCTTCCTTCCTGCCCGGCGCACCATGCTGCTGGAACGCAAACAGGATGCTGGCAATGCCCTCCACCCACTCGGTGGACAAACCATCCTGCGCGTTGGTCAACACGGTCACCGTCAGGTCTAGAGCAGGGAACCGCGCCGTGCGCGACAAGAACCCTTGCAGGCTGCCGGTGTGGCCCACCCATTCGCGGGGGCCCGGCGCGCTGAGCATGGTGCCCAGGCCGTAATGCGACTCGAACAGGTTGCAGGGGTCGCGCCAGCGGCGTTGCGCCATCTCACGGCGGCTGGCGGGCGAGAGGATGCTGTGCGGGCTGTCCGGCGCCAGCTGTGAAAAGAAGCGGGCTACGTCCGACGCGGTGGACACAAACCCGGCCGCCGGGGCCATGGCGTCGCACGGGTTGTCGCCCGGCACGATCAGGCGCTGGCCGAACGGAAACTCACTGCTGTGGCCCACGGCCAGGGGCGCGCGCCGGGGCAGGTGGGGCATGTCGGGCGCGGTCTCTTCCAGGCCGGCGGCGGCAATCACGTGGCGCTGCATCCAGCGCGCGTAGTCCGTGCCGGTGACCTGCTCCATCATCAGCCCCAGCAGGCCGTAGCCGTGGTTGGAATACTTGAGCTGCACGCCCGCCTCCAGCGGCGGCTTGGCGCGCAGGTCCGCCAGCAGCTCGGTGCGCGAGAGAAACGGCCGCCGGTCCAGAAACTGGCCGGCATCGGGGCCATCGCGCGTCACCCCCGCACTGTGCGAAAGCAGCTCGCCGATGCGCGCGCGGGCCAGGTCCTTGTGCAGGCCATCGACATAGCGGCCAATGGGGTCGTCCAGCCCGACCTTACCCTGCTCGCGCAGCAGCATGACACCCGCTGCGGTGAAGGTCTTGGAGTGCGAGGCAATGCGCAGGCGGTGCCGGGGTGTGAGTTGCTTGTGGGTGCGCATGTCGGCCACCCCCAGCGCCAGCTCTGCCACGGTCTCGCCGCCGCGCGCAATGGCCACGGAACACCCGGGCTGGCGATAGCGCTCCAGTTGCAAGTCCAGCCATTGCGGCAGGTACTCCAGTGCGGGGTTGAGCCAGGCTGAATCGGTGCCGTTCTTGCTTTTCATGCGTTGCTCCGCTTGGTCTGTGGAGAAAATGGGTGGGGCAGTGTAGGGCACGCACTACCGCAGGGCTGCCGCACGCGGGCCTGCTTTGCATGCGCCCAAACCCCAAACCAAAATCCGCCGGCGACGCGCTCACCGCTCCCATGGCATCGCTCCAGCAGGTCTCTGCCGGCACCGCTGCGCCCATCGCTTCGACGATCTACACCGCGTCCAGCCAAGCCGCTGGATGAAGGAACAGCAAAAGGGCTGAAGACCGGGGGGCCGGGGCGTGGATTCCTCACGGGCAGCCCCGCCGAACCGCGTTTGGCGAACACCCCCAGAGCGATGCGGCGGATCGTCCTGAAACCTCAGCGGACTGGTGCGGGGTGTCCGCGCCAGCGGCCGTCCTCCAACCGCTTACAGCATGGAACGCTGGCGCAGACTACCCACACCGAGCACCAGCGCCAACAGCGACAGTGCAATCAGCCCCCACGCGTTCAGGGTCGGTATCGAAGTAGCACTGGGGGGAGGTCCTGGCAGGAGCACCGGCGCAAATGGATCTGCGATGGCGCCTAGTACTGGGTTGTTGTCGCCCACACCGTTGTCGGTGACGCTGAAGATCACCGAATCACCCACCACCGTTCCGTGTGCAAACCAGGTGGGCGCAGCCCCTGCGGCTGCAGGGCCGTACTTGTAGGGCTGCAAACCATTCAGGCTGCCTGCGGGGTAGTCAATGCGCACCGACAAGGTGGCATTGGCGCAACCCGCTGCGGTGAAGCTGGCGACGCCCAGTGGGAAGCTCGCGCCAGCTGGCGCTCCTGGCGGCACGGAGGTGCCGATCTGCATTCCAGAAATCGTGCAACCGGGTGGGGCACCCACTTGCACTCCTGCATTGCCACCACCTGGCAAGGTCACAGGAGGCTGGGTCCACAGCTGTGGGGTGGCGTTTGCAGACGCCGAAGCATTTCCGGCACCCGCCCCATTGATGGCCCGCACGCTGAAGGTGTGGGCCACGCCATTGGTCAGGCCCGAGATGGTGCAGGTGAGCGCGCCGGTGGTGTTGCAACTGCCGGCCGGAGCCCCTGTGACCGCATAGCCAATGATGGGGCTACCGCCGTCGTTGACAGGGGCGGTCCACGACAGGGCCACGGCCCCGTCACCTGCTACGGCTGTCAAGCCCGTGGGCGCACCCGGCACTGCGGCCTGGGGCGTGGCCGATGCCGGCGTTGAAGGGCTGCCAGTGCCAGCACCATTGGCGGCTGTGACGGTGAAGGTGTGCGCGACGCCGTTGGTCAGGCCCGGCACTGTGCAGGTGGTGGCAGGGGCCGTGGCGGTGCAACTGCCGGCCGGAACCCCTGTGACGGTGTAGCCCGTGATGGCGCTGCCGCCGTCACTCGAAGGTGCTGTCCAGCTCAGGGTAACGGCACCATTGCCAGCGGTGGCCACCAACCCAGTGGGTGCGCCCGGAGCGGTGACCAAGAACAGTTCACGCACCGACCGCACGAGGGACGACGAGCCGTTCTGGTAGCCGCCCGTGGCGATGCCCTGCGCACGCACCCACACGAGGGCTCCAGTGGGGAAGGTCAGCCCGTCCAGCGCCCAGCCACCTGCTACCCGTGTGGCGGCACCCAGATCCGTCCAGGCTGCCTCACTGGCATTCTCAATGCTCGACACCGCAAAGCGCACTTGACTGAGTTCGGGGCCAGCGCCGCTGCGCATCCAGCGCAGGCCAGTTCCATCGAGGGTAGCGCGCAAGGACTGAAGGGCCATCTCTGGCACGTTCAGCCGCGCAATGCCGTTGCGCGCTTGCCCGCCAATATTCGCGAAATCACCTCCCACCAACACTTTGCCATCGGGCTGCACCGCCACACTGGCCACATTGCCATCAGCATCCGGGTTGAAGTTGATATCTGCCGTGCCGTCGATGTTAAGCCGCGCAATGCGGTTGCGCGCTTGCCCGCCGATGGCGCTGAAGAGTCCCCCCACAAGCACCTTTCCATCGGGCTGCACCGCCAGGCTGAACACAGGGCCATTAGCGTCCAGGTTGAAGCTGCTATCTAACGAGCCATCCGCGTTGAGCCGGGCAATTCCGTTGCGCGCTTGCCCTCCAATACTTGAGAACTGGCCCCCCACCACCACCTTTCCATCGGGTAGCACCACAAGGGATTGCACCGTGGCGTTGGCATCCGGGTTGAAGCTGATATCTAACGAGCCGTCGGCGTTGAGCCGGGCGATGCGGTTGCGCGCATGCCCGCCAATATTGCTGAAATCGCCCCCCACCACCACCTTGCCGTCGGGCTGCAGCGCCAAGCTGAGCACTGCGTTATCGGCATCGGGGTTAAAGGTGGCACTTACTGAGCCGTCAGCGTTGAGCCGGGCAATGCGGTTGCGCGCTTGCCCGCCGATGGTGGTGAAACGGCCACCCACCAGCACCTCTCCGTCGGGCTGTACCGCCAGGCTGAACACAACGTTATTAGCGTCCGAGTAGAAGCTGTTGTCTACCGTGCCATCAACATTGAGCAGGGCGATGCTGCTGCGTGTTTGCCCGCCGATGGTGGTGAAATTCCCTCCCACCAGCACCTTGCCATCGGGTTGCAGCGCCAGGCTGAGCACAGATCTGTTGACACCCGGGTTGAAACCCGCATCTTCCGTGCCATCAACATTGAGCCGGGCAATGCGGTTGCGCGGTTGTCCGCCAATGGTGGTGAAATCCCCTCCCACTAGCACCTTGCCATCGGGCTGCAGCGCCAGGCTATGCACAGGGCCACCGGCATCCGCCACGAAGCTGGCATCTAACGAGCCATCAACGTTGAGCCGAGCAATGCAGTTGCGTGGTTGTCCGGCAATGGTCGTGAAATCCCCGCCCACCAGCACCTTGCCATCCGGTTGCAGCGCCAGGCTGTAGGGCCCCCCGCTAATTGGTTCCGCGTTGAAGCTGGTATCTGCCGTGCCGTCGGAGTTGAGCCGGGCAATTCGGATGCGTGGCTGTCCGCCAATGGTGGTGAAACTGCCCCCCACCAGCACCTTGCCATCGGGCTGCACCACCAGGCTCCCCACGCCGTAATTTGCATTCGGATTGAAGTTGGCATCCACCGAGCCATCGGCGTTGAGCCGGGCAATGCCTATGCGCGGTTGTCCGCCGATGTGAGTGAAATAGCCACCGATCAGCACCTTGCCGTCGGGCTGTACGGCCATGGCGGTCACCGTACTATCAGCGCTCTGGTTGAAGCTGGTATCTACCGTGCCGTCGGCGTTGAGCCGGGCAATGCGGTTGTACGGTTGCCCACCCACAGTGGTGAAATTGCCACCCGCCAACACTTTGCCATCGGGCTGCACCGCCAGGCTGTGCACCGCGAAATTGGCATCCGGGTTGAAGCTGGCATCCAGTGAGCCATCGGCGTTGAGCCGGGCGATGCTGCTGCGCGGTTGCCCGCCCATATTGCGGAAGTCCCCCCCAACCAAGAGCTTGCCGTCAGACTGTATCGCCAGACTGAGCACCACAC